>NZ_JAOECN010000022.1:0-90120 GCF_029836855.1 Pseudomonas sp. GD04058 | reverse complement strand
CCGCCGCCAATTCCCGCACCCGGGCTTCCTCGGTGTCCCACGAACACATGAACCGCGCCCCACCGCTGCCAATGAAGGTGTAGAACCTCCAGCCTTTATTCCGCAGCTGTTCCAGCGCCGCCTCCGGCATCTGCAGGAACACCCCGTTGGCTTCCACCGGGAACATCAGTTCGACCCCCGGGACATCCGCCACCAGGCCGCTCAGCAACTGCGCGCAATGGTTGGCATGCTGCCCGTGACGCAGCCACGCGCCGTTTTCCAGCAGGCCTACCCAGGGCGCTGACAGGAAGCGCATCTTCGAGGCCAGTTGCCCGGCCTGCTTGCAGCGGTAGTCGAAGTCCTCGGCCAGCTTGCGGTTGAAGAACAGGATCGCTTCACCCACCGCCATGCCGTTCTTGGTGCCGCCGAAGCACAGCACGTCGATCCCGGCTTTCCAGGTCAGTTCCGCCGGCGAGCAGCCGAGGAAGGCGCAGGCGTTGGCGAAGCGGGCGCCGTCCATGTGCAGGTTCAGCCCCAGTTCCTTGCAGGTCTCGCTGATCGCCTTGAGTTCTTCCGGGCGGTACACGCTACCGACCTCGGTGGCCTGGGTGATGGTCACCACGCGCGGCTTGGGATAGTGGATGTCCTGGCGCTTGAGCGCCACTTCACGGATCGATGCCGGCGTCAGCTTGCCGTTCTCGCTGCGCGCGGTGAGCAGCTTCGAGCCGTTGGAGAAGAATTCCGGCGCACCGCATTCGTCCGTCTCGACGTGGGCAGTCTCGGAGCAGATCACGCTGTGGTAGCTCTGGCACAGGGACGACAGGGCCAGGGAGTTGGCCGCGGTGCCGTTGAAGGCGAAGAACACTTCGCAGTCGGTTTCGAACAGCTGGCGGAAATGGTCGGCGGCGCGGGCCGTCCACTGGTCGTCGCCGTAGGCGCGTTCGTGACCCTGGTTGGCCTTTTCCATGGCGGCCCAGGCTTCCGGGCAGATACCGGAATAGTTGTCACTGGCGAATTGCTGGCTTTGTTCTGTCATGGCTCGGGTCCTGTTAGCAAGGCAGGGGAGCACTCTAAAGCATGGCCTGTCAGGTTGCCTATACAACCTGGTTTCGATGTCGTTTTCAGGGGCCTCATCGCTGGCAAGCCAGCTCCCACAGGGACTGTACACGCCGCACCTGTGGGAGCTGGCTTGCCAGCGATGAGGCCCGAAAGAGCGACTATCGCAAACAAGACAAAACAATGTCGTAAACGCACCTTTGCGTGGCGTGCGCAGGCATCTGGCAGGGCCGTCCCGGTCATACCATCGCTGCAAAGGACACCCGTCAATGACACGGGTTCCACTTAAATAAGAGCCCCACCGCTGCCGGGAGAAATGCGATGTTCAGCAAGCAAGACCAGATCCAGGGTTACGACGATGCACTGCTGGCGGCCATGAACGCCGAAGAGCAACGCCAGGAAGATCACATCGAGCTGATCGCCTCGGAGAACTACACCAGCAAGCGCGTCATGCAGGCCCAGGGCAGCGGCCTGACCAACAAGTACGCCGAAGGCTATCCGGGCAAGCGCTATTACGGCGGTTGCGAGCATGTGGACAAGGTCGAGGCCCTGGCCATCGAGCGTGCCAAGCAGCTGTTCGGCGCCGACTACGCCAACGTCCAGCCACACTCCGGTTCCTCCGCCAACGGCGCGGTGTACCTGGCCCTGCTGCAGGCCGGCGACACCATCCTGGGCATGAGCCTGGCCCACGGCGGCCACCTGACCCACGGCGCCAAGGTGTCTTCCTCCGGCAAGCTGTACAACGCGGTTCAATACGGCATCGATACCAACACCGGCCTGATCGACTACGACGAAGTCGAGCGCCTGGCCGTCGAGCACAAGCCGAAGATGATCGTCGCCGGCTTCTCCGCCTACTCCAAGACCCTCGACTTCCCGCGCTTCCGCCAGATCGCCGACAAGGTCGGTGCGCTGCTGTTCGTCGACATGGCCCACGTCGCCGGCCTGGTCGCCGCCGGCCTGTACCCGAACCCGCTGCCGTATGCCGACGTGGTCACCACCACCACCCACAAGACCCTGCGCGGTCCGCGTGGCGGCCTGATCCTGGCCAAGGCCAACGAAGAGATCGAGAAGAAGCTCAACGCCGCGGTCTTCCCTGGCGCCCAGGGCGGCCCGCTGATGCACGTGATCGCGGCCAAGGCCGTGTGCTTCAAGGAAGCCCTCGAGCCTGGCTTCAAGGCCTACCAGCAGCAAGTGATCGAAAACGCCCAGGCCATGGCTGGCGTGTTCATCGATCGTGGCTACGATGTAGTGTCCGGCGGCACCGACAACCACCTGTTCCTGGTCAGCCTGATCCGCCAGGGCCTGACCGGCAAGGACGCCGATGCCGCCCTGGGCCGTGCCCATATCACCGTCAACAAGAACGCCGTGCCCAACGACCCGCAGTCGCCTTTCGTGACCTCGGGCCTGCGCATCGGTACCCCGGCCGTCACCACCCGCGGTTTCAAGGTTGCCCAGTGCGTGGCCCTGGCCGGCTGGATCTGCGACATCCTCGACAACCTCGGTGACGCCGATGTGGAAGCCGATGTGGCGCGCAACGTGTCGGCACTGTGTGCGGACTTCCCGGTTTACCGCTGAGTGGAGCAAAGAATCATGCAACGTTATTCGGGCTTCGGCCTCTTCAAGCATTCCCTCAGCCACCACGAGAACTGGCAGCGCATGTGGCGCACGCCAACGCCGAAGAAGGTCTACGACGTGGTCATCGTCGGCGGCGGCGGCCACGGCCTGGCCACGGCCTACTACCTGGCCAAGGAACACGGCATCACCAACGTGGCCGTGATCGAGAAGGGCTGGCTGGGCGGCGGCAACACCGCGCGCAACACCACCATCGTGCGCTCCAACTACCTGTGGGACGAATCGGCGCATCTGTACGAGCACGCCATGAAGCTGTGGGAAGGCTTGTCCCAGGACATCAACTACAACGTGATGTTCTCCCAGCGCGGCGTCTACAACCTGTGCCACACCCTGCAGGACATGCGTGATTCCGAGCGTCGGGTCAACGCCAACCGCCTCAACGGCGTGGACGGCGAACTGCTCAACGCGAAACAGGTGGCGGAAGAAATTCCCTACCTGGACTGCTCGAAGAACACCCGCTATCCGATCATCGGCGCCACCGTGCAACGCCGCGGCGGCGTGGCCCGCCACGATGCCGTGGCCTGGGGCTTCGCCCGTGCCGCCGATGCCCTGGGCGTCGACCTGATCCAGCAGACCGAAGTGATCGGCTTCCGCAAGGAAAACAACACCGTGATCGGCGTGGAAACCAACAAGGGCTTCATCGGCGCCAAGCGCGTTGGCGTAGTCACCGCCGGTAACTCCGGGCACATGGCGCGCCTCGCCGGCTTCCGCCTGCCGCTGGAATCCCACCCGCTGCAAGCGCTGGTGTCCGAGCCGATCAAGCCGATCATCGACAGCGTGATCATGTCCAACGCCGTGCACGGCTACATCAGCCAGTCCGACAAGGGCGACCTGGTGATCGGCGCCGGTATCGACGGCTGGGTCGGCTACGGCCAGCGCGGCTCGTACCCGGTGATCGAGCACACCCTGCAGGCCATCGTGGAAATGTTCCCGATCCTCTCCCGCGTGCGCATGAACCGCCAGTGGGGCGGCATCGTCGACACCAGCCCGGACGCCTGCCCGATCATCTCCAAGACCCCGGTGAAGAACATGTTCTTCAACTGCGGCTGGGGCACCGGCGGCTTCAAGGCCACCCCGGGTTCGGGCAACGTCTTCGCCGCCAGCCTGGCGAAGGGCGAGATGCACCCGCTGGCCAAACCGTTTTCCATCGACCGTTTCCACAACGGCGCCCTGATCGACGAACACGGCGCAGCCGCCGTCGCCCACTAACAGGAGAATCCATCATGCTGCACATCTTCTGTCCACACTGCGGCGAACTGCGGTCCGAGGAAGAGTTCCATTCGGCCGGCCAGGCGCACATCCCGCGTCCGCTGGACCCGAACGCCTGCACCGACGAGCAGTGGGGCGACTACATGTTCTTCCGCGACAACCCGCGCGGCCTGCACCACGAACTGTGGATCCACGCTGCCGGTTGCCGCCAGTACTTCAACGCCACCCGCGACACCGTGACCTACGAGATCCTGGAAACCTACAAGATCGGCGCCAAGCCGCAAGTCACCGGTAAAAGCAGCGCCCCGCAGTTGGTCGCCAACGGCCAGGGAGAAAAGGTATGAGCCAGGTTTATCGTCTTTCCAGCGGCGGCCGCATCGACCGCAGCAAGGTCCTGAACTTCACCTTCAACGGCCAGACCTACCAGGGTTATGCCGGTGACACCCTGGCCGCTGCGCTGCTGGCCAACGGCGTCGACATCGTCGGGCGCAGCTTCAAGTACTCGCGTCCGCGCGGCATCATCGCCGCCGGTGCCGAGGAGCCGAACGCCATCCTGCAGATCGGCGCCAGCGAAGCCACCCAGGTGCCGAACGTGCGTGCCACCCAGCAGGCGCTGTACTCCGGCCTGGTGGCCACCAGCACCAACGGCTGGCCGAGCGTGAACAACGACGTCATGGGCATCATCGGCAAGGTCGGCGGCAAGATGATGCCGCCGGGCTTCTACTACAAGACGTTCATGTACCCGCAGTCGTTCTGGATGACCTACGAGAAGTACATCCGCAAGGCAGCCGGCCTGGGCCGCGCGCCACTGCAGAACGACCCGGACACCTACGACTACATGAACCAGCACTGCGACGTGCTGGTGGTCGGCGCCGGCCCGGCCGGCCTGGCTGCCGCCCTGGCCGCAGGCCGCAGCGGTGCGCGGGTGATCCTCGCCGACGAACAGGAAGAGTTCGGTGGCAGCCTGCTCGACAGCCGCGAAAGCCTCGACGGCAAGCCGGCGACCGAATGGGTTTCCGCTGCGGTCAACGAACTCAAGGGCATGCCGGAAGTCACCCTGCTGCCGCGTGCCACCGTCAACGGCTACCACGACCACAACTTCCTCACCATCCACGAGCGCCTGACCGACCACCTCGGTGATCGCGCGCCGATCGGCCAGGTGCGCCAGCGCATGCACCGCGTGCGTGCCAAGCGCGTGGTGCTGGCCACCGGCGCCCACGAGCGTCCACTGGTCTACGCCAACAACGACGTGCCGGGCAACATGCTGGCCGGTGCCATTTCCGTCTATGTGCGCCGCTACGGCGTGGCCCCGGGCCGCAAGCTGGTGCTGTCGACCAACAACGACCATGCCTACCGCGTGGCCCTCGACTGGCACGACGCCGGCCTGCAAGTGGTCGCCATCGCCGACGCGCGCCACAACCCGCGCGGTTCGCTGGTGGAAGAAGCGCGGGCCAAGGGCATCCGCATCCTTACCTCCAGCGCCGTGGTCGAGTCCCGCGGCAGCAAGCGTGTGACCGGTGCCCGTGTCGCCGCCATCGACGTCAAAGCGCACAAGGTCACCAGCCCCGGCGAGTGGCTGGACTGCGACCTGATCGGCAGCTCCGGTGGCTACAGCCCGGTTGTGCACCTGGCTTCGCACCTGGGTGGCAAGCCGGTCTGGCGTGAAGACATCCTCGGCTTCGTACCGGGCGATGCGCCGCAGAAACGTGTGTGCGTTGGTGGCATCAATGGCGTCTTCGCCCTGGGCGACAGCCTGGCCGACGGCTTTGCCGGTGGCGCCCTCGCCGCCGCCGAGGCCGGCTTCAAGGCTCCGGCCGTGACCGTGCCGAAGACCCTGGCGCGCCAGGAAGAAGCCACCGTGGCGCTGTTCCAGGTACCCCACGACAAGAGCACTGCCCGCGCACCGAAGCAGTTCGTCGACCAGCAGAACGACGTCACCGCCGCCGCCATCGAACTGGCGACCCGCGAGGGCTTCGAGTCGGTCGAGCACGTCAAGCGCTACACCGCGCTGGGCTTCGGTACCGACCAGGGCAAGCTGGGCAACATCAACGGCCTGGCGATCGCCGCGCGTTCCATGGGCATCACCATCCCGGAAATGGGCACCACCATGTTCCGCCCGAACTACACGCCGATCACCTTCGGCGCGGTTGCCGGGCGTCACTGCGGCCACCTGTTCGAGCCGGTGCGCTTCACCGCCCTGCATGCCTGGCACGTGAAGAACGGCGCCGAGTTCGAGGATGTCGGCCAGTGGAAACGGCCGTGGTACTTCCCGCGTGCCGGCGAGGACATCCACGCCGCCGTGGCCCGTGAATGCAAGGCCGTGCGCGACAGCGTGGGCCTGCTGGACGCTTCGACCCTGGGCAAGATCGACATCCAGGGCCCCGATGCCCGTGAGTTCCTCAACCGCATCTACACCAACGCCTGGACCAAGCTCGACGTGGGCAAGGCGCGCTACGGCCTGATGTGCAAGGAAGACGGCATGGTCTTCGACGACGGCGTGACCGCCTGCGTCGGCGACAACCACTTCATCATGACCACCACCACCGGCGGTGCGGCCCGCGTGCTGCAATGGCTGGAGATCTACCAGCAGACCGAATGGCCGGACCTGAAGGTGTACTTCACCTCGGTCACCGACCATTGGGCGACCCTGACCCTGTCCGGCCCGAACAGCCGCAAGCTGCTCAGCGAGGTCAGCGACATCGACCTGGACAAGGACGCCTTCCCGTTCATGAGCTGGAAGGAAGGCCTGGTGGGCGGCGTGCCGGCGCGCGTGTTCCGGATTTCCTTCACCGGCGAGCTGTCCTACGAGGTCAATATCCAGGCCAACTACGCCATGGGCGTGCTGGAGAAGATCGTCGAGGCCGGCAAGAAGTACAACCTGACCCCGTATGGCACCGAGACCATGCACGTACTGCGGGCGGAGAAGGGCTTCATCATCGTCGGCCAGGACACCGACGGCTCGATGACCCCGGACGACCTCAACATGAGCTGGTGCGTCGGCCGCAACAAGCCGTTCTCCTGGATCGGCCTGCGGGGCATGAACCGCGAAGACTGCGTGCGCGAAAACCGCAAGCAGCTGGTGGGCCTCAAGCCGGTGGATCCGACCAAGTGGCTGCCGGAGGGTGCGCAACTGGTGTTCGATCCGAAGCAACCGATCCCGATGGACATGGTCGGCCACGTCACCTCCAGCTACGCCGCCAACTCCCTGGGCTATTCGTTCGCCATGGGCGTGGTCAAGGGCGGCCTCAAGCGCATGGGCCAGCGCGTCTACTCGCCGCAGGCCGATGGCAGCGTGATCGAGGCGGAGATCTGTTCTTCGGTGTTCTTCGATCCGAAAGGTGAGCGGCAGAACGTTTGACGGAGTTCCTGTGGGGGTTGTGATGGCCTCATCGCTGGCAAGCCAGCTCCCACAGGGTCCGGTGCATGCAGTACCTGTGGGAGCTGGCTTGCCAGCGATGAGGCCCTCGAAAGCGACACAGGTCCAACAGAATTCAAGGCAGGTATAAAAAAGATGAGCGCCATCAACGTCTACGAACAACGCCCTGGCTCCGACGCCAAGGCCGAATCGCCGCTGCACCACGCCGACCTGTCCAGCCTGGTCGGCAAGGGCCGCAAGAACCCGGGTGTCACGCTGCGCGAAAAGAAATTCCTCGGTCACCTGACCCTGCGCGGCGACGCCCATGACCCGGCCTTCGCCAGCGGCGTATTCAAGGCCATCGGCCTGGAATTGCCGGTGGCCCTGACCGTGGTCGCCAACGGCGAGATGTCCCTGCAATGGCTCGGCCCGGACGAGTGGCTGCTGATCGTGCCCGGCGGCCAGGAAGTCCCGGTGGAGAACGCCCTGCGCGAAGCGCTCGCCGGCCAGCATATCCAGGTGGTCAACGTCAGCGGCGGGCAGACCCTGCTGGAACTGAGCGGCCCGAAAGTCCGCGAAGTGTTGATGAAGTCCACCAGCTATGACGTGCACCCGAACAACTTCCCGGTCGGCAAGGCCGTCGGTACCGTGTTCGCCAAGTCGCAACTGGTGATCCGCCGTACCGGCGAGGAAACCTGGGAACTGCTGATCCGCCGCAGCTTCTCCGACTACTGGTGGCTGTGGCTGCAGGACGCCTCCGCCGAATACGGCCTGGCCATCGAAGCCTGAGGAGTATCGCCATGAGCCGTGCCCCGGACACCTGGATCCTCACCGCCGACTGCCCGAGCCTGCTCGGCACCGTGGATGCGGTTACCCGCTTCCTCTACGAGCAGCGCTGCTATGTCACCGAGCACCACTCGTTCGATGACCGGCTGTCCGGGCGCTTCTTCATCCGCGTCGAATTCCGTCAACCCGAGGACTTCGATGAACACGCCTTCCGTGCAGGCCTTGCCGAGCGCGGCGAGGCCTTTGGCATGGCCTTCGAGCTGACCGCACCGAACCACCGGCCCAAGGTGGTGATCATGGTTTCCAAGGCCGACCACTGCCTCAACGACCTGCTCTATCGCCAGCGTATCGGCCAGCTGGGCATGGACGTGGTGGCGGTGATTTCCAACCACCCGGACCTCGCACCCCTGGCCGAGTGGCACCATATTCCGTACTACCACTTCCCGCTGGATCCCCATGACAAGCCGGGGCAGGAGCGCAAGGTCCTGCAGGTGATCGAGGAGTCCGGCGCGGAGCTGGTGATCCTCGCCCGCTACATGCAGGTGCTGTCGCCCGAGCTGTGCCGCCGCCTGGACGGCTGGGCGATCAATATCCACCACTCGCTGCTGCCCGGGTTCAAGGGCGCCAAGCCGTATCACCAGGCCTACAACAAGGGCGTGAAGATGGTCGGCGCCACGGCGCACTACATCAACAACGACCTCGACGAAGGCCCGATCATCGCCCAGGGGGTGGAAGTGGTGGATCACAGCCACTATCCCGAGGACCTGATTGCCAAGGGGCGGGATATCGAGTGCCTGACGTTGGCGCGGGCTGTGGGGTATCACATCGAGCGGCGGGTTTTCCTGAACGCCAATCGAACTGTAGTGCTCTGACTGGCCTCATCGCTGGCAAGCCAGCTCCCACAGGGTCCGCTGCATGCAGTACCTGTGGGAGCTGGCTTGCCAGCGATTTGCATTTCTGAAACCGACAAAAACCTGCCGCCGGTAGATAACTGGCTGTCGCACCCAGTCACTGCATTCACGGCAGGCAGGCCCACAATTCCCCCATTCCAGTAACACATGCCGCCCATGGACGGTGGCGCTTCAACCAACGCTGCATAATTACAAATCAAGCGAGGTAAGAGCATGTCTGGCAATCGTGGAGTGGTGTATCTCGGCGCCGGAAAGGTCGAGGTGCAGAAGATCGATTATCCGAAGATGCAGGACCCGCGCGGTCGCAAGATCGAGCACGGGGTGATCCTCAAGGTGGTGTCCACCAATATCTGCGGCTCCGACCAGCACATGGTGCGCGGCCGGACCACCGCCCAGGTCGGCCTGGTCCTGGGTCACGAAATCACCGGCCAGGTGGTGGAGAAGGGCAGCGATGTCGAGAACCTGAAGATCGGCGACCTGGTGTCGGTACCGTTCAACGTCGCCTGCGGCCGCTGCCGCTCCTGCAAGGAACAGCACACCGGCGTGTGCCTGACCGTCAACCCGGCCCGTGCCGGTGGTGCCTACGGTTATGTCGACATGGGCGACTGGACCGGCGGCCAGGCCGAATACGTGCTGGTGCCGTATGCCGACTTCAACCTGCTGAAACTGCCGGACCGCGACAAGGCCATGGAGAAGATCCGCGACCTGACCTGCCTGTCCGATATCCTGCCGACCGGCTACCACGGTGCGGTGACTGCCGGCGTAGGTCCGGGCAGCACCGTCTATGTGGCCGGCGCCGGCCCTGTCGGCCTGGCCGCTGCTGCCTCGGCGCGCCTGCTCGGTGCGGCGGTGGTGATCGTCGGCGACGTCAACCCTGTCCGTCTGGCGCACGCCAAGGCCCAGGGCTTCGAGATCGCCGACCTGTCCCAGGACACCCCGCTGCATGAGCAGATCGCCAACCTGCTGGGTGAGCCGGAAGTGGATTGCGCTGTCGATGCGGTAGGCTTCGAGGCCCGTGGCCATGGGCATGCCGGGGCCAAGGCGGAAGCGCCGGCCACGGTACTCAACTCGCTGATGCAGGTCACCCGCGTGGCCGGCAAGATCGGTATCCCGGGCCTGTACGTGACCGAGGACCCGGGTGCGGTGGATGCCGCGGCGAAGATCGGTGCCCTGAGCATCCGCTTCGGCCTGGGCTGGGCCAAGTCCCACAGCTTCCACACCGGCCAGACCCCGGTGATGAAGTACAACCGCGCGCTGATGCAGGCGATCATGTGGGACCGCATCAACATCGCCGAGGTGGTCGGGGTGCAGGTCATCAGCCTGGACCAGGCACCGGAAGGCTATGGCGAATTCGATGCCGGCGTGCCGAAGAAATTCGTGATCGACCCGCACAAGATGTTCAGTGCGGCGTAAGCGGACATGAAGAAGGGGCCACGTCTGGCCCCTTCCTTATGGGTTGCACCGAACCTGTGGGAGCTGGCTTGTCGGACCGCCGAACCGCAGCGATAGCTGTGGTGAATTCACTAAAGCAATCGCTGGCAAGCCAGCTCCCACAGGTTTTGTGTGTCAGTCGGAGAGTGTTGGCAGGCACTCGTCCAGCCGCTTGTACAGCGCGCTCTCCACCGGCCAGTTCCTTAGCAGCCGCGCCCGGTCCTTGGCAAAGGCCGGCGCAAAGCTCATCTGCGTCGCATGCTGGCTCATGGCGTCCAGGTCGATCAGCGCCCATTGTCCGTCCTGCCAGAACAGGTTGTAGGCCTTGAGGTCGCCATGGCTGATGCGCTCGTGGATCAAGCGGGCGAGCAGGTTCTGCAACGCTGCCAGCTGTTCCTCCGGCACCTCGCCGCTTTCCACGTAGGGCGCGAAAGCAGTCATCAGGTCCGGCCCTTCCAGCCATTCCGTCACCAGGTACGCCTTGCCCCGCAGCCCCAGCGTACGTGTTTCCAGCACCGCCAGCGGTTTTGGCGTGGCGAAGCCGAGGAACGCCAGGCGATGCCCTTCGATCCATGAATGCCAGGCCCGACTCGGGCGCCAGAAGCGCTTGAACCAGTGGGCTGCATCCTTGATGTTGTAGCGCTTGATCACCAGTGGCCGGCCCTGGAACTCCACCCGTGCCACGCTGGCGGCGCCACCGGTCTTGTACAGGTGGCCCTGGTCGATCAGCGCGTCGGCCTGCTCCAGTACCGGCAGCATTGCCGCCACTTCCGTGCGCGGGATGGCCCGCAGGCCGGAAGCCCCGCGCTCCACCGCGAACAGCGTGCAGTCGCGCCCGGCTTTTTCCAGGTAGTCCTTCATGCGCCAGTGACGCACCTTGTCGATCTGTTTCTGCAATGCTTCCAGCGGCAGGGCGTGCTCGCTGTTGGCCAGCAGGTAATGCACCAGCAGCTCTTCGATGAAGGGTTCCAGGCGCTTGGGCAACTGGGCGAAGAGCACGCCGAGGTTCTGCAATACCTGCTGGCGCGACAGCGGCTGCCCCGGCGTCTCGGCCTTGATGCCGCCACCGTCGATGATCAACAGCTGGCCGTTGTGGCGCAGCAGGTTGTCCAGGTGCAGGTCGTCCTGCCACAGGCCCTTGGCATGCAGCTGCGCCACGGCAGCCAGGGCTTCGCCGAGCACCAGGCTCTGTGCGTCGCTCAGCGGCGCCTGCCCCTCGACCTCGGCCCAGGCATCGCCCAGGCTGCGCGAGCCTTCGAGGAATTCGAACAGCAGCCAGCCGCCCTGGCCTTCTTCCAGGCCGTCGGCGAGCAGCAGCGGGGTGGTCACGCCGTTGTCCGCCAGCAGGCGCACCCCGGCCAGTTCGCGCTGAAAGTGGCGGGCGGCAGTGCTGCCGACCAGCAGCTTGGCCAGCACCGGCCTGCCGCGCCAGACACCCGCGCCGACATAACGCTGACCCGGCAGCACCCGCAGCAGGCTGAGCAGTTGCAGTTCGGCGCTGCCGGCAGCATCGGCCAGGGTGATGCCCAGGGGCAGTTGCGGGTTACGGCCGGCATCCTTGAGTTCAGACAGGCGCATCAGCGGGTCTCCTTGTGACGACGGCGGTGCAGCAAGCGTTGCAGCCAGGCCTGCACCAACGAGCTGTCCGCTGGCTGGTCGAGGTACGCGGCCAGCAGCAGGCGGATCTGCGCCTCGCTCCACACCGGGGCGCGGCGCAGCAGCGGTTCCAGGTCCTTGAGCCGGTCGCGCTGGCCGAACAGCAGCGGGCGGGTCTTTTCCAGGTCGATCAGCTGTGCGTTCCAGCCGTCGCCGCGTTCGCGCAGGAAGATGTGCTTGGGATAGAAGCAGCCATGCACCTGCCCGGCAGCGTGCAGGGTCCGCGCCAGCTGGCCGCAGGCGCGGAGGATGCCGTGGCGCTGGCCATCGTCCAGTTCCTGCCACTGGCCGAGCAGCAGGTCGAGGTCGGTCCATTCATCGAGGGCACGGGTCATCAGGATCGCACGCCGCTGGCCCTCGACCTTGCGCTCGCCGTAGTACACCGCCTGCAGGGCCGGGATATGCAGCTTCTGGTAACGGCTGATATTGCGGAATTCGCGGGCGAAGGTCGGCTCGCCGAAGGGGGCGTGCAGGGTGTGGGTCAGGTAGTCGCTTTGGCGCTTGAGGTAGAACCCCTTGCCCTCCAGCTCCAGGCGGAACACGCTGCTCCAGCCACCGCGTCCGGTGTTGGGCTCGTCCACCGCGTCCAGTTGCAGCGCCCAGAGCTGCTCGAAGCCGTTCAAGCCATGGCGTTCGAGCAGCGCCACGTCGGCACTGGCGACAAAATCACTCATTCACGTCCCTCGAAAAACTTCACGATGTGGCGGATGCGCTTCTTGTCCGACGCGTTCAGGCGTTCGCGCTGGCGGTATTGCAGGTAGAAGCGCAGGCGCTGGGTGGCGGAAAGATGGTACTTCGCCACTTTATCCAGGCACGCCAGGTCCTTGGTGATGCGGTAGCGCAGCATGAAGCCCCACCAGAAGTCGCCGGTGGGGCAATCGATGAAGAATAGCGTGCCGTTATCGTCCACCAGCAGGTTGCGCCACTTCAGGTCGTTGTGGGTGAAGTGGTGGTCATGCATCACCCGGGTATGCCGGGCCAGTTGGCGGCTCAGGTGATCGACCCACTGGCGGTCGCGCAGGCGCGCATCGTTGCGCTCGGCCAGGGCCGAGAGGTCTTCGGTGCGCGGCAGCTCGCGGGTGATCATGGCGCCGCGGCCAAAGCTCAGGCCGTTGCGCTCCAGGCCGCAGGCAACCACTTCGGCGGTGGGGATCTGCCATTTGGCGAACTGCTTGAGGTTCTGCCATTCGGCCTTGATCCGCGGCCTGCCCAGGTAGCGGCGCAGATGCTTGCCGGCGCCGGTGTAGCGTTTGACGTAGTAGTTGACCCCGTCACGCTCGACGCGGATCACTTCGCTCAGCGGATCGCGGGTCAGATGCTCGCCCTTGAGGGCGAAGACCGCGTCAATGCTGCCGAAATCCTCTGCCAGGGCCGCGTATTTCGGCTCCAGTGTCCAACCCGCCATCAGAGCGCGTCCCCATACCGTTGCTTGCGCTCATAGAGCTTTTGCGCCTTGCCGTCCAGCCAGCGCAGCAGGCTCGCCTGCTCGGCCAGGACCTGGCGCAGCGGCTGCCGGAAGTAACCGCGCAGGAAGCGCAGCTTGTCGCGCCGGGTAAGGCCGATGTCCAGCGCCGAGAAATACAGGGCGGCCAGGTCCTTGTCGCGCCAGCGCCGGGTGATCCTGTCACGGGTCTGGGCGCGGTGCAGGTCGATGACCGACAGGCGGAAGTCATCCGCCGTCACCGGGCGGTCGGTGTGCAGGAGGAAGTGGCAGATGTAGCAGTCGCGATGATTGACCCCGGCGCGGTGCATGCCGCCGGTCATCTTCGCCACCTCGGCGATCAGGGCGCGTTTGAGGCGCGGCTCGGGCGGCTGCCTGACCCAGTCGATGCTGAAATCTTCCAGGCTGATGGTCGGTGCCAGCTCCTCGGTGACGATGAACGAATGCTGGGTCGCCGGGTTGCTGCCGCGCTCGCCGAAGGCCACGGCGGTCATGGTCGGCACGCCGGCTTCATGCAGGCGCTGGATGGCGGTCCATTCCTGGCCGGCACCGAGCACCGGCAGCTTGGCGCTGAACAGGTTCTTGAAGATTTCGCCCCAGCCGATGCCACGGTGGATCTTGACGAAGAAGCCCTCGCCGGCGACCTCGGTGCGCAGGGTGCGGCGGCCTTCCAGCTCGCGGTAGACCTCGCCCTGCAGGGCCTCGACCGCCTCGAAGGGGTCGCGTCCGGTCCAGAGTCGCTTGAACGGCTCCTTGAGTATCAGTTTCATGGGCGCTCCTGACCGAGGATCACGTCGGCGGCATGCTCCGGCATGCTGTACAGATCGGCGGTTTCGGCAAAGGCCAGGCCGTTCTGGCCCCAGCTGGCGCGGGCGGCGGGATCTTCGAGCATGCGCTGCAGGTAGCCGTTCAACTGCTCCTGCTCGAAAGGTTCGTCCAGCACCAGGCCGCTGTCGGTCTCGGCGATGTAATGGGCGTAGCCGCAGACCGCAGTGACCAGCACCGGCAGCCCGGCGACCAGCGCCTCGAGCAGCACGGTGCCGGTGTTTTCGTTGTAGGCCGGGTGGATCAGCAGGTCGGCGCCGAGCAGGAAGCGCGGTATATCGCTGCGTCCCTTGAGGAACTGCACCTGGTCGCCGAGGCCGAGGGTGGTGGCCTGCAACTGGAAGACCTTGGGATCGTCCTGGCCGATGACCATCAGCCGCGTGCGCTTGCGCAGGGCCGGGGGCAGGGCGGCCAGGGCCTTGAGGCTGCGGTCGGTGCCCTTGGTCTTGAAGCCGGAACCGATCTGCACCAGCAGCAGGTCGTCCTCGCCCAGCTTGAATTCACGACGGAACCCGGCGCGGATCTCGGCGGCATTGGCCGGGGCGCGGCGGTCCTGGGAGATGCCCGGCGGCAGCAGGTGGAAGCGTTCTTCCTGGGTGCCGTAGTGCTTGATGAACAGCGGCTGCTGGACTTCGGAAATCATCAGGATCTCGGTTTTCGCCTCGCGATCGAACACCGCACGCTCGTACTCGGCGAAGTGCCGGTAGCGGCCCCAGCGACGGTACAGACCGCCGCGCAGGGTCTGGGCCTTGTCTTCGAAGCAGCCGTCGGCGGCGTAGTAGACGTCCAGGCCGGGCATCTTGTTGAAACCGATCAGGCGGTCCACCGGGCGTTTGGCCAGGTCCGCCGCCATCCAGGCGCTGAGTTTTTCATTGCGGCGGTGGTTGAACAGCGCCTTGACCGGCGCCACCAGCACCTCGAAGCCGGGTGGTACGTCGCCTTCCCAGATCAGGGTGTAGACGCGAATCCGGTGCCCGCGGCGCTGGCACTCCAGGGCGATGCGCATGAAGTCGCGCTGCAGGCCGCCGAAGGGGAAATACTTGTAGAGCACGAAAGCCAGTTGCATCAACGAACATCCTCGGCCCGCAGCAGCTCGCCCAACTGGCGCGCTACCCGTTCGGGATTCAGGCGAGTGAAGCACAGCGGCCACTCACGTTTGAGATCGAACCGGCGCAGGTCCTCGACGCTCGGCTTGTAGTTGCATTTCTTGCGCAGGCAGGGTGCGCAGGGGAAGTCGCTGGCGACATGCACCTGGGACTTGCCATAGGCCCCGGTCAGGCCCGGGTTGGTCGGGCCGAACAGGGAAACGGTCGGCACGTCCAGCGCCGCCGCCAGGTGGCCCAGCCCGGTATCCACCGCGACGCAGGCCTTGGCCGACGCCAGTACCCGGGCCACCCCGGCCAGATTCAGCCTGGGCAGCACTTGGGCGTTCTTCAGGCCTTGGGCGATACGCTCGGCGCGGGCTTTTTCCGCCGGGTTGCCCCAGGGCAGGCACACGTGCAGGCCGGCCCGGCCCAGGCGTTCGGCCAGTTGGCGCCAGTACAGCTCGGGCCAGTGCTTGGTGTCCCAGGTGGTGCCGTGGAGAAACACTACATAAGGGGCGACGCCGACCTCTTCAAGGCGGCTGCGGTCCAGGCCGTAGTTGCCGATGCCCTCGGGAATGTCATAGCCCAGGGCCAGGGCGAACAGCTGGCGGATGCGCTCCACCGCGTGCTGGCCCTTGGCGACCGACAGACGGCGGTCGTAGAAGCGGCTGGAAAAACCCTCGCGCGCCGAGTACCGGTCGAGGCCGGCAATCGGCGTCTTCTTCACGTAGCGGGTCAGCCAGGCGCTCTTGACCAGGCCCTGGGCGTCGATCACCAGGTCGTACTTTTGCTCGCGGATGCGCTTCTTGAACTGGCGCCACTCGCCATTCTTGAAGGTCTGCCAGAGGTTCTTGCGCCAGCGGCGGATGGCCACCGGAATCACCTGGTCCACTGCCGGATGCCAGGTCGGGATCTCGGCGAAGCCTTCTTCCACCACCCAGTCGAAGCGGATGCCCGGGATGGCGTGGGCAGCATCGGTCAATGCCGGCAGGGCGTGGATCACATCGCCGAGGGATGAGGTCTTGATCAGCAGAACCCGCACTTAATCAACCTCGGTGATATCGACCAGCGCCGGGCCGTCGAGTCGTTGCAGGGCGCCGTTGACCGCACCCGGTTCGAGCAGGCGCAGGCAGTTGTAATGGCCATAGCGGCAGGTGCGGTCGAAGCAAGGGCTGCACTCGATGCCCAGGCGCACCACTTCCACCTGGTCGGCGAGCGGCGGGGTGAAACCCGGCGAGGTGGAGCCGTACACCGCCACCAGCGGGCGGTTCAGCGCGGCCGAGACGTGCATCAGGCCGGAGTCGTTGGACACCACCGCGTCGGAGCAGGACAGCAGGTCGATGGCCTCGGCCAGGGAGGTTTCGCCGGCGAGGTTCACGGATTCTTCCCGGAACCCCGGGATCAGGCGCTCGCGGATCTGCTCGCCGACCGGGTGGTCGTTCTTCGAACCGAACAGCCAGACCTGCCAGCCTTCGCGGATCTTCGCCTCGGCGACCTTGGCGTAGTGCTCGGCAGGCCATTTCTTCGCTTCGCCGAACTCGGCACCGGGGCACAGGGCCAGCACCGGGCGATCCAGCTCCAGGCCGAACTTGGCCAGGGCGGCGTCGCGGCTGGCGGCTTCGATCTGCAGGGCCGGGCGCGGATACGGCTGTGGCAGATCGCTGCCGGCCGGGTACGCGAGGGCCATGAAGCGCTCGATCATCAGCGGGTAGCGCGCTTTATCCAGGCGACGCACGTCGTTGAGCAGGCCGTAGCGGAATTCGCCACGCCAGCCGGTGCGCTTGGGGATTTTCGCGAAGAACGGCACCAGTGCCGACTTCAACGAGTTGGGCAGGAGGATCGCCTGGTCGTACTGGCCGACCAGCGACTTGCCGATGCGCCGACGGGTGGCGAGGTCGAGCACGCCATGGCCGAGCGGGAAGCTCAAGGCCTGGCGAACCTGCGGCATGCGTTCGAGGATCGGCCGGCTCCATTCGGGCGCCAGCACGTCGATCACGCAATCGGCGTGACGCTGCTTCAGGACCTGGAACAGCGTCTGCGCCATTACCATGTCGCCCACCCAACTGGGCCCTATGATCAAAATTCTCATGCTTTATCCAGAAACGATCAGGGAGGCTGCAGCCTGTCTTGCAACAGCACTGGCCTCCCTTCTTTATATATTCAGGCTCGGTGACAACCGTCCACGACGCTCAGTGTAGGCGGGCTTCCTGCCGCCGGGTCCCGATCACGTTTCAGCTCAGCCCCAGTTCGCTCCAGATCCGCCGTACCTGCTGGCGCTCGTTGACGAACTGTCCGGCATCGATCACCCCGGCCTGTTTCTGCAAGGCCTGGCGGTGAGCGGCGGAGCGGAACGCCTTGTACACCTCGCGCAGCAGCACCGCATCGCTGGCCGGGACCAGCCCGGCTTCCTCGAGGCCTTCGAGGATGCGGATATTGTCGGTGTAGCGCAGCAGCGCCGGATGGCTGTGGGACCAGGCGAGCGCGGCGTATTGCACCATAAATTCAATATCGACGATACCACCGGCATCCTGCTTGATATCGAAGGGAACGCCGCTGTCGTAGGCGTTGGCGGCGGTTCCGGCGGCGGTGGATTTGGTTCCGAGGTTGTCGCGCATCTTGGCGCGCATCTCGCTGACCTCGCTGCGCAGGCCGGCCAGGTCGCGCTGCTTGCCCAGGACACGGGCCCGCACGCCCTCGAAGGCCGCGCCGACCTGCGGGCAACCCACCAGCACCCGGGCGCGGACCAGGGCCTGGTGTTCCCAGGTCCAGGCTTCGTTCTGCTGGTAGCGCTCGAAGGCGCCGACCGAGCTGACCAGCAGCCCGGATGCGCCGGAGGGTCGCAGGCGCATGTCTACGTCGTAGAGCTGGCCGGAGGCGGTCTGGGTGGTCAGCAGGTGGATGATGCGCTGGCCCAGGCGGGTAAAGAACTGGGCGCTGTCGATGGGCTTGGCGCCGTCGGTCTCGGCCTGCGGATCGCCGTCGTGGATAAACACCAGGTCGAGGTCCGAGCCATGGCCCAGCTCGATGCCGCCGACCTTGCCGTAGCCGACGATGATGAAGCCCGGATCGCACGGGCTACCGTCGCTGCGCTGGGGCCGGCCATGGCGGGTCACGGTCTGGCGCCAGGCCAGGGCCAGCACCTGGTCGAGAATGGCCTCGGCAAGCCAGGTCAGGTAGTCGCTGACTTTCATCAGCGGCAGGCTGCCGGCGATTTCCGACGCAGCGACCCGCAGGCTATGGGCCAGCTTGAAGTGGCGCAGGGCTTCCATCTGCTGTTCGAGGTCGTCCTCGGGAATGCGGGTCAGGCGTTCGCGCAGCTCGGCAGCCAGTTCAGGCGCCAGGGGCGGGCTGAACAGGCGGCTTTCGTTGAGGAGTTCGTCGAGCAGCAGCGGGAAGCGGGCGATCTGTTCGGCGATCCAGGGGCTGGCGGCGCACAGGGTCAGCAGGCGGCGCAGGGCGCCGGGGTTTTCGGTGAGCAGCACCAGGTAGGCCGAACGCCGGGCCACGGCTTCGACCAGGGGCAGGACACGCTCCAGCACCAGGTCGGGGTCGTCGTGTTCCACGGCCTGGGCCAGCAGGCGCGGGATAAAGGCATCGAGACGTTCGCGGCCGAGGCGCTGCATGGCGCGCAGCTGCGGGCTGGAACGCAGGCCGGCGAGCAGCTTGATGGCCCGCGGTGCATCGCGGAAGCCGGCGTCTTCCAGCTGGCGGCAGGCGGCTTCCTCGTCCTGGGCTTCTTCCCAGAGCGGCAGCCACTCGCCACCGACCACCACCTCGCCTTCGCCTTCGTCCTCATCCGGGTCGGCGATGACCTGGCGGAAGTGCCAGTCGATACGGGAGCGCCAATGCATCAGCCGGTCATGGAACGCGGCCCAGTCGGGGAAACCGAGCATGAAGGCGATGCGCGCACGGTCCAGGTCGCCGTCGGGGAGCATCTGGGTCTGGCGGTCGGCGATGGCCTGGATCGCGTGCTCGGTGTAGCGCAGGAACATGTAGCCCTCGCGCAGTTCCTCGACCACCGGCGCGGGCAGGTAGCCCTGGCCCTCGAGGGTCCCCAGCACCTTGAGCAACGGGCGCTGTTGCAGGCTCAGATCGCGGCCGCCGTGGATCAGCTGGAAGGCCTGGGCGATGAATTCCACCTCGCGGATGCCGCCGGCACCGAGCTTGATGTTCCCGGACATGCCCTTGCGCCGGACCTCCTGCTGGATCAGCTGCTTCATGGTGCGCAGCGCTTCGATCGCCGAGAAGTCCAGGTAGCGGCGGTAGACGAAGGGCCGCAGCATTTCCAGCAACTGGCTGCCTGCCACCTGGTCGCCGGCGACGACCCGGGCCTTGATCATGGCATAGCGTTCCCAGTCGCGGCCCTGGTCCTGATAGTACTGTTCCAGGGCATTGAAGCTCAGGGTCAGGGCGCCGGCCGAGCCATAGGGGCGCAGGCGCATGTCGACGCGGAAGACGAAGCCGTCGACGGTGATCGGGTCGAGGGCCTTGATCAGGCGCTGGCCGAGACGGTTGAAGAACTCCTGGTTATCCAGCGAGCGCTTCACGCCTTCGGTCTCGCCGCCTTCGGGGAAGGCGAAGATCAGGTCGATGTCCGACGAAAGGTTCAACTCCACTGCGCCGAGCTTGCCCATGCCCAGCACCACCATCTGTTGCGGCTGGCCGCTGCGGTTGCCGATCGGCGTACCGAATTGCTGGCAGTGGCGCGGGTAGAGCCATTGATAGGCCTGGTCGATGGCGGCGTCGGCCATGTCCGAGAGGTCGCGGCAGGTTTCCATCAGGTCGGCCTGGCGGGTCAGGTCGCGCCAGATGATCCGTACCTGGTGCCGGGTGCGCTGGCGGCGCAGGTTGCGCGCCAGTTCGTCCTCGGTGGTCGCGGCCTGGGCGGCGGCGGCCAGTTGCGCGCACAGCTCGCCCGGTGCGAAGCGCCGCTCCAGCTCACCGCTTTCGGCCAGCGACAGGAGCATGGCCGGGTCGCGCAGGCTCTGTTCGAGAACGAATTCGCTGGCGGCGGCGACCCGGGCGAACGCGGCCCAGCGCTCGGCGGTCCAAGCGTCGAGGCTCAGGCCATCGACGGCGGCCACGGCGCTGCGCAGCGACTGGTCATTGTTGCCGGTCAGGTGTTGGAGGGTATCTGGCAGTGCGACCAGCGAAGGCAGGCTCATGGTCTATCCTTGATCGGCGGGAAAAAGCAGGTGGTGGCTACAGCGCCAGGGCGCGGCCCGGGCTGGACTGTCGTACAAAAGTTGAAAATAGCGGCATTTGCGTTTTTCTTGGCAGAAACCATCGCGAAGAGCCTTTTGTCGACCGGTTTCGAATCACCGGTATCGTTTTTTCCCACAAGCCGTTAGCAAGGCTCGGATGGGTTTGATGTAGTTTTACTACTGCTTTTTTCAGTAGAAGGCGTGTAAAGGCGGATCGATTTGTAGTAAAACTACACGCCGCCGAGACCACCCTCGGTAATCCAAGAATTCATGTCGTCTGCCCAAAAGGCCAGTCGCAAACTTCAGGCAACCGATTCTGGAAGCCTTTCCGCCCTGGAGCAAGCCATGCAAGACCTCGATCCCGTCGAAACCCAGGAATGGCTGGACGCCCTTGAGTCGGTCCTCGACAAAGAAGGCGAAGACCGCGCTCACTACCTGATGACCCGTATGGGCGAGCTGGCCACCCGTAGTGGCTCGCAGCTGCCATACGCAATCACCACGCCGTATCGCAACACCATTCCGGTAACCCACGAAGCACGCATGCCTGGCGACCTGTTCATGGAACGCCGCATTCGCTCGCTGGTTCGCTGGAACGCCCTGGCGATGGTCATGCGCACCAACCTGAAGGACTCGGACCTGGGTGGTCACATCTCCTCGTTCGCTTCCAGCGCCACGCTGTACGACATCGGCTTCAACTACTTCTTCCAGGCTCCTACCGAGGAGCATGGCGGCGACCTGATCTTCTTCCAGGGCCACGCTTCTCCAGGCGTGTACGCCCGTGCCTTCATGGAAGGCCGCATCAGCGAAGACCAGATGAACAACTTCCGCCAGGAAGTCGATGGCAACGGCCTGTCGTCCTACCCGCACCCATGGCTGATGCCTGACTTCTGGCAGTTCCCGACCGTTTCCATGGGTCTGGGCCCGATCCAGGCGATCTACCAGGCGCGCTTCATGAAGTACCTGGAAGCCCGTGGCTACATCCCTGCCGGCAAGCAGAAAGTCTGGTGCTTCATGGGCGACGGCGAGTGCGACGAGCCGGAATCCCTGGGCGCGATCGCCCTGGCCGGCCGCGAGAAGCTGGACAACCTGATCTTCGTCATCAACTGCAACCTGCAGCGCCTCGACGGCCCGGTTCGCGGCAACGGCAAGATCATCCAGGAACTCGAAGGCGTGTTCCGTGGCGGTGGCTGGAACGTCAACAAGGTGGTCTGGGGCCGCTTCTGGGATCCGCTGCTGGCCAAGGACACCGACGGTATCCTGCAGCGCCGCATGGACGAAGTCATCGACGGCGAGTACCAGAACTACAAAGCCAAGGACGGCGCGTTCGTCCGTGAGCACTTCTTCAACACCCCTGAACTCAAGGCCATGGTCGCCGACCTGTCCGACGACGAGATCTGGAAGCTCAACCGTGGCGGCCACGACCCGTACAAGGTCTATGCGGCCTACCACCAGGCGGTCAACCACAAAGAGCAGCCGACCGTCATCCTGGCCAAGACCATCAAGGGCTACGGTACCGGTGCTGGCGAAGCCAAGAACACTGCGCACAACACCAAGAAGGTCGATGTCGAGAGCCTGCGTCACTTCCGCGACCGCTTCGACATCCCGGTCAAGGACGAAGAGCTGGAAAACCTGCCGTTCTTCAAGCCTGAAGAAGGCAGCGCCGAAGCTCGCTACCTGGCCGAGCGCCGCGCCGCACTGGGCGGTTTCGTACCGCAGCGCCGCAGCAAGTCGTTCAGCATCCCGACGCCTCCGCTGGAAACCCTGAAGGCGATCCTGGACGGTTCGGGCGACCGTGAAATCTCCACCACCATGGCCTTCGTGCGGATCCTCGCGCAATTGGTCAAGGACAAGGAAATCGGTCAGCGCATCGTCCCGATCATCCCGGACGAAGCCCGTACCTTCGGTATGGAAGGCATGTTCCGCCAACTGGGCATCTACTCGTCCGTGGGCCAGCTCTACGAGCCGGTCGACAAGGACCAGGTGATGTTCTACCGCGAGGACAAGAAGGGCCAGATCCTCGAGGAAGGCATCAACGAAGCCGGCGCCATGTCGTCGTTCATCGCGGCCGGTACCTCGTACTCGAACCACAACCAGCCGATGCTGCCGTTCTACATCTTCTACTCGATGTTCGGCTTCCAGCGTATCGGCGACCTGGCCTGGGCGGCGGGCGACAGCCGTACCCGCGGCTTCCTGATCGGCGGTACCGCCGGCCGTACCACCCTGAACGGTGAAGGCCTGCAGCACGAAGACGGTCACAGCCACATGCTTGCCGGCACCATCCCGAACTGCCGCACCTATGATCCGACCTACGGCTACGAGCTGGCGGTGATCATCCAGGACGGCATGAAGAAGATGACCGAAGAGCAGCAGGACGTCTTCTACTACATCACCGTGATGAACGAAGCCTACACCCAGCCAGCCATGCCGGCCGGCGTCGAGGAAGGCATCATCAAGGGCATGTACCTGCTCGAAGAAGACACCCGCGACGCGGCGCACCACGTCCAGCTGCTGGGCTCGGGCACCATCCTGCGCGAAGTCCGCGAAGCGGCGAAGATCCTGCGCGACGAGTACAACGTCGGCGCCGACGTCTGGTCCGTCACCAGCTTCAACGAACTGCGTCGCGACGGCCTGGCCGTGGAGCGCAGCAACCGCCTGAAGCCGGGCCAGAAGCCTCAGGTCACCTACGTCGAAGAGTGCCTGGCTGGCCGCAAGGGCCCGGTCATCGCCTCCACCGACTACATGAAGCTGTTCGCCGAGCAGATTCGCCAGTGGGTGCCGAGCAAAGAGTTCAAGGTCCTGGGTACCGATGGCTTCGGTCGCAGCGACAGCCGCAAGAAGCTGCGTCACTTCTTCGAAGTCGACCGTCACTTCGTCGTGCTGGCTGCCCTGGAAGCCCTGGCTGACCGCGGCGAGATCGAACCGAAGGTGGTGGCCGACGCCATCGTCAAGTTCGGCATCGACCCGGACAAGCGCAACCCACTGGACTGCTGAGGAGTATTTTTAAGTGAGCGAACTCATTCGCGTACCTGACATCGGCAGCGGTGAAGGTGAAATCATCGAGCTGTTCGTCAAGGTCGGTGACCGTATCGAAGCGGACCAGAGCCTGCTGACCCTGGAGTCCGACAAGGCCTCCATGGAGATCCCGGCACCCAAGGCCGGCGTGATCAAGGCGCTGAAAGTGAAGCTGGGCGACCGCCTGAAGGAAGGCGACGAACTGCTGGAACTGGAAGTCGAGGGTGCCGCTGCCGCGGCCCCCGAGGCTCCGGCCGCCGCACCTGCCGCTGCCGCGCCTGCTGCTGCACCGGCCGAGGCTGCACCTGCTCCGGCCGCGGCGCCAGCCGCTCCGGCTGCTGCTGCCGTCCAGGACATCCACGTGCCGGACATCGGCTCGTCGGGCAAGGCCAAGATCATCGAAGTGCTGGTCAAGGTCGGCGACACCGTCGAAGCCGACCAGTCGCTGATCACCCTGGAGTCCGACAAGGCCTCCATGGAGATCCCGTCGCCAGCCGCTGGCGTGGTCGAAGCCGTGATCGCCAAGCTGGACGACGAAGTCGGCACCGGTGACCTGATCCTGAAACTGAAGGTCGCCGGCAGCGCGCCTGCTGCTGCTCCAGCGCCTGCCGCTGCTGCACCGGCTCCGGCTGCCGCGCCTGCTGCTGCCCCGGCACCTGCTGCCGCAGCTCCGGCCCCAGCCGCTGCCGCTCCGGCCGCTGCGCCGGCGCCGAGCGGTGCGAAAGTCCATGCCGGCCCTGCCGTGCGCCAACTGGCTCGCGAATTCGGCGTCGAACTGAGCGCCGTATCGCCGACCGGTCCGCATGGTCGTGTGCTGAAGGAAGACGTGCAGGTGTACGTCAAGGCGATGATGCAGAAGGCCAAGGAAGCGCCTGCCGCTGGCGGCGCTACCGGCGGCGCCGGCATTCCGCCGATCCCGGCCGTCGACTTCAGCAAGTTCGGTGAAGTGGAAGAAGTGGCCCTGACCCGCCTGATGCAGGTCGGTGCTGCCAACCTGCACCGCAGCTGGCTGAACGTGCCACACGTGACCCAGTTCGATTCGGCCGACATCACCGAGCTGGAAGCCTTCCGCGTAGCGCAGAAAGCCGTCGCCGAGAAAGCCGGCGTCAAGCTGACCGTGCTGCCGCTGCTGCTGAAAGCCTGTGCCCACCTGCTCAAGGAACTGCCGGACTTCAACAGTTCGCTGGCCCCGAGCGGCAAGGCCATCATCCGCAAGAAGTACGTGCACATCGGCTTTGCCGTGGACACCCCGGATGGCCTGCTGGTACCGGTAATCAAGAACGTCGACCAGAAGAGCCTGCTGCAACTCGCTGCCGAAGCCGCGGCCCTGGCTGAAAAAGCCCGGACCAAGAAGCTCTCGGCCGACGAGATGCAAGGTGCCTGCTTCACCATCTCCAGCCTCGGCCACATTGGCGGCACCGGCTTCACGCCGATCGTCAACGCGCCGGAAGTGGCGATCCTCGGTGTTTCCAAGGCCACCATCCAGCCGGTCTGGGACGGCAAGGCCTTCCAGCCGAAGCTGATGCTGCCGCTGTCGCTGTCCTACGATCACCGCGTGATCAACGGCGCCGCCGCCGCCCGCTTCACCAAGCGTCTGGGCGACGTGCTGGGCGACATCCGCACCTTGCTGCTGTAACTGCTGTCCGGCCTGTGTCTCCCTGCCGGGGGACGCAGGCCTGCAACCCTTTCGAGCTGCCACGCTCGTACCTCAACCCCGTCGTTTGGCGGGGCTTTTTTTTTGCCATTCAGAAGCCGACACCGTCCCCTGTGGGAGCTGGCTTGCCAGCGATGACTGCGGTGAATTCACCATCGTAATCGCTGGCAAGCCAGCTCCCACAGGGTTCGTATTGCACCTCGGGAGTTGAAGAAATCCCCTGTCTGGCCGACACAGATCAAACACGCGCCAAGCTTGGTGCTTGTCAGCCTCCGGCGCATGATGCAACCTTGCCCGAACGTGCATAGCAAAGTGCCAACGCCCGTGCCATCAGTCTTATTCGAGCGAGCTTTCCATGAAGAGCCAAACCGATGCCGCCAGCCGTCCGGCGGCCGAGGTAGTGACGCAGTTGCCGGTGCCTTCGCGGCTCGGCATGTTGCGCTTCGAGCGGCTGAACGAAGCGAGCTGGGCAATGCTCTATCTCGATCCGGGTTGCGAACGTCAATTCGGTCTGCCGGCGGTTGAACTTTGCGCCCTGGTCGGCTCGCCCTACGCCAGCCTGATGGAGCCCGAGGCCCGCTACAAACTGCATGACAGCATCCAGGCGCAACTGGCCAACAGCAGCCATTACGTCAGCCGCTATACCCTGCACACCAGCAGTGGTCCGCTGTCGCTGCTGGAACTGGGCGAAGCCTACAAGCAACACAATCGCCAGTTGCTGCGCGGCTACCTGCTGGTGCTCGACGAGCAGGATGGCATCAGCCCGGAGCTGAGCGCCGATGTTCTGGAAACCCGCAACAATCGCCTGCAGATCGCCCTCAAGCTCAACCAGCAGGCACAGCAGGAACAACTCGAGCACCTGGAGCGGGTGCGTGCCCAGCAGGAACTGATCCTGCACCTGGCACGGCATCGCTACAGCGCCGGCAATTCCCTGCAGGAAGCCGCCGAGCTGATCACCCGCAGCGCCTGCGAGATCTACAACATCGAATGCGCCAGCCTGTGGTACCTGGAAGGCCAGCGCCTGGAGCCGATCTCCGCGTTCTACCGCGAGACCCGCGAGTACCGGACGCCCGAGCCGATCGATGCCGGCCTGTTTCCGGACTACCTGGAAGCCCTGCACACCAGCCGCGCCATCGACGCGCACAACGCCAGCCATGACCCGCGCACCCGGGATATCACCGAGAGCCTGCGCCCGCGCGATGTGATCGCCATGCTCGACGCCAGCATCCGCATCGACGGCCAGGTGGTCGGCGTGCTCTGCCTGGAGCACGGCGGCAGCCCGCGGGCCTGGCAGACCGACGAGATCGCCTTTGCCGGCGAACTGGCCGACCAGTTCGCCCAGGTCATCAACAACCACAACCGCCGTGCCGCGACCAGCGCCCTGCACCTGTTCCAGCGTGCGGTGGAGCAGAGCGCCAACGCCTTCCTGCTGGTCAATCGCGACGGTGTGGTGGAGTACGTCAACCCGAGCTTCACCGCGATCACCCAATACAGCTCGGAAGAGGTCCAGGGGCACCGGCTGTCCGAGCTGTCGGCGCTGGAGAATCTCAGCGAACTGCTGTCCGACGAGTCCAGCCTGGCGATGGGCAACAGCTGGCAGGGCGAATTCAAGAGCCGCCGCAAGAACCTCGAACCGTACTGGGGGCAACTGTCGATTTCCAAGGTGTATGGCGATAATCGCGAACTGACCCATTACATCGGCATCTACGAGGACATCACCCAGAGCAAGCTGGCCCAACAGCGCATCGAGCGCCTGGCCTACACCGACAACCTGACCGGCCTGGGCAACCGTCCGGCGTTCATCCGCAACCTCGACGAGCGCTTCGCCCGCGACAGCGATACGCCGATCTGCCTGCTGCTGGTGGATATCGACAACTTCAAGCGGATCAACGACAGCCTCGGCCACCAGACCGGCGACAAGTTGCTGGTCAGCCTGGCCCGACGTCTGCGCAACAGCCTCAACCCGGGCGGCAGCCTGGCGCGCTTCGCCAGCAACGAGTTCGCCGTGCTGCTGAACAACACCGACCTGGAGAGCGGCCAGCAGATTGCCCAGCAACTGCTCAATACCCTCGACAAGCCGATGTTCGTCGATAACCAGCTGATCAACGTTACCGGCTCCGTGGGCCTTGCCTGCGCGCCGCTGCATGGCAGCGACCCGCAGACCCTGATGAAAAACGCCGGCCTCGCCCTGCACAAGGCCAAGGCCAGCGGCAAGCATCAGGTCCAGGTGTTCACCGAGGCAATGAATGCCGAGGCGAGCTACAAGCTGTTCGTCGAGAACAACCTGCGCCGCGCCCTGGCGCAGAACGAACTGCAGGTGTTCTACCAACCCAAGCTTTGCCTGCGTACCGGGCGCCTGCTCGGCCTGGAAGCCCTGCTGCGCTGGAACCACCCGGAGAAGGGCATGATCCGGCCGGACCAGTTCATCAGCGTGGCCGAGGAAACCGGCCTGATCATCCCCATCGGCAAGTGGGTGGCGCGCCAGGCCTGCCGCATGAGCCAGGAGCTGGCGGCCGAAGGCATGGGCAACCTGCAGGTGGCGATCAACCTGTCGCCCAAGCAGTTCTCCGATCCGGACCTGGTCGCGTCCATCGCCAATATCCTCCAGGAGGAGGCGCTGCCGCCGCACCTGCTGGAGCTGGAGCTGACCGAGGGCCTGCTGCTGGAGGCGACCGAGGATACCCGGCGCCAACTGGACCAGCTCAAGCAGCTCGGCCTGACCCTGGCCATGGACGACTTCGGCACCGGCTATTCGTCGTTGAGCTACCTGAAGAAATTCCCCATCGACATCATCAAGATCGACCGCAGCTTCATCAACGACATCCCCGACAGCCAGGACGACATGGAGATCACCTCGGCGGTGGTGGCCATGGCCCACAACCTCAAGCTCAAGGTGGTCGCCGAGGGCATCGAGACGGCGGAGCAACTGGCGTTCCTGCGCAGGCATCGCTGCGATGTCGGCCAGGGCTACCTGTTCGACCGGCCGATCCCCGGCGACGAACTGGTCGACAAGCTGCGCCGCTATCCCCGTGGCCCGAGCGCCTGACAGCGGCGAAACACTCGGGCACACTACCGGTCTATCCCGATAAGGGCCGCGCCGTGGCGCTGCCCGCCTACCTGACGAGAGGAATGGGTTCATGGTCTTGCGTTCGGAAATCCTCGTGAATAAAAACGTCCTGCCAACCGCTGAACAGGCCCTGCCTGGCCGCGAAACCCCGATGGCACTGCCGGAAAAACACTTCGTGTTCAAGGACACGCCGCTGCTCGGCCCGTTCTTCGAAGGCGCGGTGGACTTCGCCATCTTCGGCCTGGGCTGCTTCTGGGGCGCGGAACGACGCTTCTGGCAGCGCGAGGGCGTGATCAGCACCGTGGTTGGCTATGCCGGCGGTTTCACCCCGAATCCGACCTACGAAGAAGTCTGCTCCGGCCTGACCGGCCACACCGAAGTAGTGCTGGTGGTATTCGACAAGGACAAGGTCAGCTACCGCGAACTGCTGGCGATGTTCTGGGAACTGCACAACCCGACCCAGGGCATGCGCCAGGGCAACGATATCGGCACCCAGTACCGCTCGGTGATCTACTGCACCTCGCCGGAGCAACTGGAGCAAGCCAAGGCCAGCCGCGACCAGTACCAGGCGGAACTGCACAAGGCCGGCTTCGGCGAGATCACCACCGAGATCGACCAGGCGCCGACCGTGTACTTCGCCGAGGCCTATCACCAGCAGTACCTGGCGAAGAACCCCGACGGCTACTGCGGCATCGGTGGCACTGGGGTCTGCCTGCCGCCCAGCCTGCAAAACAACTGAGGAACCGTGATGTCGAGCATGACGCTGTTCCATTCGCCGCTGTCGCCGTTCGTGCGCAAGGTAATGGTGGTGCTGCATGAAACCGGCCAGGTGGACCGGGTCAAGGTGCAGCCGGTCAACATCACCCCGGTCAGCCCGGACGCCGATCTCAACCAGGGCAACCCGTCGGGCAAGATCCCGGCCCTGCGCCTGGAGGACGGCAGCGTCCTGCATGACAGCCGGGTCATCATCGACTTCCTCGACCAGCAGCATGTCGGCAATCCGCTGATTCCCCGCGAGGGCTCGGCGCGCTGGCGGCGCCTGACCCTGGCCTCGCAGGCGGACGCGCTCATGGATGCGGCGGTGCTGACCCGCTACGAGACCTTCCTGCGCCCGGAGGAGAAGCGTTGGGACCAATGGGTCGAGGCGCAGACGGACAAGATCCGCCGGGGGCTGGCGGATCTGGAGCAGAACCACTACGCCGAGATCGCCTCGGCGTTCGATGTGGCTTCGATTGGCGTGGCCTGCGCCCTGGGCTATATCGACCTGCGCATGCCGGACTTCGGCTGGCGCGAGCGTCAGCCGAAGCTGGGGGCCTGGTATGCCGAGGTCAGTCAGCGGGCCTCGATGAAGGCCACCGCTCCGGCCTGACCTGAGGGCCCTATCGCTGGCAAGCCAGCTCCCACAGGTACTGCATGCGCCGGACCCTGTGGGAGCTGGCTTGCCAGCGATGACTGACCAGCAGCCCCCACAAAAACCTCTGCGCTCCACAAGCCCCTGATCCCCCTCACCAACGCCTCCCCAAACGCCCGGTCCTCCCTGAGTCCGCTCATCCCTGCACCTGCCCGGCCCGGTACCAGTCCAGCCGCCGCGTCAGCACCATGAATACCCCAAGCAGCGCGAACAGCAGCAAGGCCCCCATCAGCAGCGCGTAATCCTCGGCGCTCAACAGCCCGTAAAGCAGCGCATACAACACCGCCAGGCCTCCAGCGAAACCGAACCCGCGCACACGGCTGTGCAACACGTGGCACAGGTAGAAGCCGATCAACAGCACGCAGCCGCCCGCCGACAACAGATACGCCAGGCCAAACCCGATGTGCTCCGACAACGACAGCAGCAACAGGTAGAACAGCGCCAGGGCCGCCCCCACCAGCGCGTATTGGATCGGGTGCACGCTGAGGTTGCGCAGCACCTCGAAGAGGAAGAAGCCGGCGAAGGTCAGGGCGATGAACAGCAGCGCGTATTTGATTGCCCGCTCGCTCTTCAGGTATTGGTCCACCGGGTCGACGAAGCTCACGCCAAACGCCCGGCTTGCGAAGCCCTCGCAGTTCTGCTGGCTGGTGCAGCGGCTCAAGGTCTCTTCGAGGTTGGTGGAGAAGAACGAGGTCTGCCATGTCGCTTTGAAGCCCGTCGCGTCGATCTCGCGGCTGGTGGGCAGGTAGTTGCCGATGAAGCTTGGATGCGGCCAGTTGGCGGCGAGCGTCACGCTGCTGCTGCGGCCCACCGGCAGCACATGCAGTTGCCCGGTGCCTTGCAGGTCGAGGTTGAAGGCATAGTCCAGGCGCATCTCTGCCTTGCTGTCGAGGTTGTCGATCTCCGCGTGCACGCCGCCGCCCAGCCAGTCCAGCCGGCTGCCGGCGGCGAAGTCCAGGGTGCGGCCGTCGATCTGCAGTTGCAGGCCGTTCTGGATGCCGCGGATGTCGCTGATGCCCACGGCGATGAAGGGCTTGTCGAAGCGGTAGTCGTCCAGGTCGCTGGTGATGCCCCAGTTGGCCGGAACCTTGAACTGCCCGCTGATCCGGCTCTGCGCATGGAACAGCCGCGCTTGGTAGATGCCCCGCGAGCGCAGTTCGGTGCTGGCGGTGCCGTCGAGGACGAAACGCTCGGGGAGAAACACCAGGTAGCTCCTGGTCACTTCGGCGGTCTGGAAACTCTTGCCATCCTGGATCTTCCACACCCGCTCGTACTTGCTGTACGGCACCACCAGCAGCGGCCCGCTGATCTGCTGGGCGCGGCTGGCGCTTTGCGCGATATCCTCGACCACGCTGTCGCGCAGGGCCTGGCGTTCATCGATAAGGCCGCCGATCATGACCAGCGGGATCAGCAGCACCACCACCAGCAAGGCGATGGTGCCGAGTTTCAGGCTTAGTGACTTGTTCATGCAAAGGGCTCCGCTTGAGAAGGAGCCCAGTCTGGCGGCGCTATGTGGAGGCTTTCGGGAGCTTGTGTGGAGCTTGTGTGGAGAGATTCAGCCCAGGCGGCTGACCGGCAGCCATAGCCGCACGCGCACCCCATCCTCGACATTGGCGATCTCCAGCGAGCCGCCATGCAGGTGCAGCACTTCCTCGACGAAATTCAGGCCCAGGCCGGTGCTCTTGCGGCCCGTGCCCGGGCGCGGCAGCGAATAGAACCGTTCGCTGAGCCGGCCCAGGGCGTAGTCGGGGATGGCCTCGCCCTGGTTGAACAGGCTCAGGGCCACGCGCTGCGCTTCCTGCTCCAGCTCGAACACCAGCAATCCACCGGGCGGGGTGAAATCGAGGGCGTTTTCCAGCAGGTTGCCGATGGCCTGGCGCATCAGGAAGGGCTCGCAGTACAGCCGTGCCACGGCCGGGATGCGTTGCCGGACCTGCAAGCCGGCGCTTTCGATGCGCGCGCCGCGGGCCATCAGCAGTTCATCGACCAGCGCCGCCACGGCCACCTGCTGTTGATCTTCCAGGCCCTGGCGCTGCTCGACCTGGGCCAGGTCCAGCAGGCGCTCGATCAATTGCTGCATGCGCGCGCTTTCGCTTTCGATATTGCTGGCGAAGCGCTGCCGCTGCTCTTCGCTCATCGGCCCCTGCAGCAGCTCGCTGGCGCCACGGATCGCGGCCAGCGGGCTTTTCAACTCATGGGTCAGGGTGTGCACGTAGCGCTCGACGTAGTCCTTGCCTTCCAGTTGGGTGCGCATGCGTTCCACGGCGCCAGCCAGCATCGCCAGCTCGCCGCCGCGATAGCGCGGCAGGGCGACCCGCTCGCCCTCGCTGACCGCCTGGGCATAACGGGTCAGGCGCCGCAGCGAGCGCGCCAGCCACCAGGACAGTGCCGCGCCGACCAGCAGGCCGAGGACGATCAGGCCGATGCCGAGGGTGATCAGGCGCTTCTCCGAGCGATCGACGTAGGGCTTGAGCGACAGGTTGGGCTTGGCCACGGTGACCACGCCGATCAGGGTTTCACCATCGCGGATCGGCGCCGCCACGTGCATCACCGACGAGTCGGGGTCGTTGGGGTCGCTGCGGGTCGAGCGCGCACCGTACTGGCCGCGCAGGGTCAGGTAGACGTCGTTCCAGCGCGAATAGTCCTGGCCTACAGCTTCGCCGGCAGAATCGAGCAGAACGATGCCCTTGGCGTCGGTGACGTAGATGCGGTGATTGACCTCGGTTTTGGCCAGGCCCCAGATATCCGCGTTGGGCCGGCGCTGGCCGTAGGCCTGGAGCACGTGCGGCAACTCGCTCTGGCCGAGTGTCCCGGCCTTGACCTGGTCACGCAGGATCTCGGCCAGCAGGTTGGCGGTGTCCACCAGGGTTTCCTCGGTGGACTGGCGCACCGCCGGGCGCACCTGTTCACGTACGGTGTTGAGGACGAACCAGGCGGTCAGCCCGACGAACAGGAAGTACACCAGGAAGATGCGGGTACCCAGGCGCATCAGGCGTGCGCCGGGTTGTAGCTGTAGCCCAGGCCGCGGTGGGTCTGGATTGGCTCGGCATCGGCGGCGACCCCGCGCAGCTTGGCGCGCAGGCTCTTGATATGGCTGTCGATGGTGCGCTCGTAGCCGGCGTCGGCCGACACCCCCACGGCGTCGAGCAACTGCTCGCGGCTGAACACCCGCTCCGGTTGCTCCAGCAGGCATTGCAGCAGGCGGAATTCATGGCGGGTCAGGTTGAGCAACTGCTCGCGGTAGTGGATCTGCATGCGCAGGGTGTCGAGGCTGAACGGCGTGCTGGCCGAGGTGGCGACGGCGGGTGCTGGTGCTATGCGCTTGAGGATGGCGCGCACCCGGGCGCTGACTTCACGCGGGCTGAAGGGCTTGACCACATAGTCGTCGGCGCCGATTTCCAGGCCCACCACCCGGTCGATCTCGCTGTCGCGGGCACTGAGGAACATCACCGGCACCTCGCTGAAGCGTCGCAGTTGCCGGCAGGTCTCGAAGCCACTGATATCCGGCAGGCCGATGTCCAGGATCACCAGGTCCGCCGGCTGCTGGCGCAGGCGTTCCAGAGCCAGCTGGCCGAGGCTGACCCACTCGGTGCTGTGGCCGTCGCCTTGCAGGGCGAAGACCAGGGTGTCGGCGATCGCCGCTTCGTCTTCAACGATGAGGATGTGGGGCATGGGGCAAGGGCACGCGGGAAGTGACAAGCGGCAAGTGTAAAGCGAACTGCTGGCACTTGCCGCCTGTCGCGCGTTACTTGCCGCAGTCCGGCTTGCCGGCGGTGTAGCGACGGGCCGGGTTGACTGCGGCGTTGAACTCGCGCAGGGCCTTGGCGCCAATCAGCAGCGGGTAGTTGAAGCTGCTGCGGTCGGTGAGGTTGACCTCGACCGTACGCTTGACGTCGCCCAGGCACAGTTCCAGGTCGATCACCGGGCGGTGGGCGATATCGGCACCTTCCTCGTCCTCTTCGTCGGCGCGGTTCTTGATCTTGCTCATGCGCGCGAGCTTGTGTTCGTAGACCTTGTCGTTGGCGTCCTTGGTGGCCAGGCGGAAACGCACCCAGTCCTCGCCGTCACGGGTGAACTGCTCGATGTTCCTGGCCGACAGCGAGGCGGTCAGCGCACCGGTGTCCATCTTGGCCTTGAAGGTCTGGCCGATATCGGCAACGCCGATGTATTCGTAGCGGCCATAGAGGTCGGGCTCGGCGGCCATCACCGGCAGGGACAGCAGGCCGAGCAGGGCAATCAGTGGTTTCAATGCAGTGCTTCCTGGGATCGTGACAGTGCTTAGACTGCCGTTGGGCTACAGGTTCGGCAACAGACTGTAAACAACACAATGTGAAACATTTGTCTGTGACCGTATGCCGGTGGCGTTTGGTGTTCCTCACCCGGCTGCTTAAAATGGCCGACTGTTTTCCCACGATAAGAGTCGACTTATGCGTCGCCTGCTCACCGGCAGTTTCGTCACCCTGTTGCTGTTGCTCAACACTCTGGTCCTTATCGGGCCGTTGATGGTTTTCGCCTTGCTCAAGCTGGTCCTGCCCGGTCGCTACCGCGACTACGCATCATGGATGGTGATGTGGTTCGCAGAGACCTGGGCCGAGATCGACAAGCTGATCTTCGCCCTGTGCATTCCTACGGTCTGGGATGTGCGCGGCAACTCGAACCTGCGCCTGGACACCTCGTACCTGGCGGTCAGCAACCACCAGACCTGGGTGGATATCCCGGCGTTGATCCAGGTGCTCAACCGCAAGATCCCGTTCTTCAAGTTCTTCCTGAAGAAGGAACTGATCTGGGTACCGCTGCTGGGCCTGGCCTGGTGGGCGCTGGATTACCCCTTCATGAAGCGCTACAGCAAGGCCTTTCTCGACAAGCACCCGCACCTCAAGGGCCAGGACCTGGAAATCACCAAGGCCGCCTGCGAGCTGTTCAAGCGCCAGCCGGTGACGGTGGTGAACTACCTTGAAGGCACCCGGTTCACCGAGGCCAAGCGTGCGGCGCAGCAGTCGCCGTACAGGCACCTGCTCAAGCCCAAGGCGGGCGGGGTGGCGTTCGTCCTGGCGGCGCTGGGCGAGCAACTGGATGCGCTGCTGGACGTGACCATCGTCTATCCGGGCGACAAGGCCCCGGGGTTCTGGGACCTGGTCAGCGGCGCGATCCCGCGGGTGATCGTCGATATCGAGGTGCGCGAACTGGACCCGGCGCTGTGGGCCGGCGACTACGAAACCGACCCCGCCGTGCGCCAGGCCGTGCAGGCCTGGGTCAACCAGCTGTGGCACGACAAGGACGAGCGCATCGAGCGCCTGCGCGCCGAATTAAACCGATGAACGCGGCGTCGGGGCCAGCGGGGCGGTAGTGCCGTGGCCCCAGATGCCGGCCAGGCTCTGCAGCAGCGAACCGGCCACGCCTTGCTGGCCGAGGTATTGCAGGATCAGCGGGGCGAACTGGCCGATCATTCCGGTATCCATGCCCAGCGCGCTGAAGGCGTTGTTCAGGTCGGTGCCGTTCTTCACATTGCCGCCCAGGGCATTGCCCAGGGCCGAGCTTTCTCCGCTCTTGCCGAGCAGTTCACCCAAGCCCGCCAGCCCGCCCAGGGCGTTGTCCCCGGACAGCATGTCCAGGCCCGGTACCGCTTTGCTCAGTTGTTCGTAGTCGCTGCCGCTGAGCTGGTTGCGCGCCAGGCCCAGCAGGGCACCGGTGCCGCCGATGGCCTGCTCGGGAGTGATGTCCAGTTGACTGCCCAGGGTATTGAGCAGGTTGGCCGAGGCTTCGGGCGCCTGGACCGGAGCCTTGTTCTGCTGGCCTTGGATAGTGGAGATGGCGTTGGCCGCATCGCCGAGATTGAAGGCGAACACCGGGGTGGCAGCCAGGGCCAGGAGGGAGACCAGGGCGAAGCGTTTCATGGGGAGGGACCTCGTCAGCCGGGAAAGGCAGGGAAAACGAGGGTTGGAGTCGCACAAACGGCGTTTGTTCCGCATCCCCGCAAGGGGGTGTTGAAGAGCACTGCAGTTATCGCGAATAGATCTTGGGACCTGATATTTCTGCCAGTAGCGGGGCATCGAAATGTTCCCGATGCTGGAGGCTCCTTAACCGAGTAATGGAGTACTTGCGATGCGTATTTTTTTTGCGGCGGCGGTAGCGGTGCTGGTGATGTCGGGACAAGCATTGGCGGAAACCTGTCCGGTGCCAGGCGATATTGCCCAGAGGGCCAACGCGACAGGTGGTTTCCTCTATGCGGCGCAAGGAAACTGGAGGGGCGAGAACCCGACGGCGGTCGAGGGTGATTTGAAGTCACTCAGGTTCGTCAATGCGAAGATCACCGACAAGAGTGTGATCTGTCGCTATGAGGGCGGCACTGAAGCCTTCCTGAGCCTTTCGCGGCCAACGACAGCAACGCCTGCCGGCAGCGCATGGAAAGACGGTGCATGCGAGGGCGACGCGGCGAGCTGCTCGTTCAATTGAGGGTCGGCCGGGGGCCGCCTCGCGGCTCCCGGCGATTCAGCGGAAAAACCCCCTGAACCCATACCAGGCCGGCAACCCCAGACCCACCCAGGACAGGACATCCCACCAGCCATCCCCGAGCAGCGCGGCAAACAGCCCCGCCGCCCCGAGCACGCCGATCAGCAGCGGCATGCCGAATACCTTCCAGGTCATCGGCCCGCCTCCGTCCGTCGGCGCACCCACCACAGGTACAACCCGCTACCGAGCACGATGATGGTCAGCACATCCAGCGCCGCCCAGAGAATTTGCATGGGGCGGCCGCCGTAGTCGCCGAAATGCAGGGGCGCCGACAGGCCCATGGCATCCATGTACCAGGGGCGCTCGCCCACGGCCGTGACCTTCAGGGTACTGGCATCGATCAATACCGGCGTCAGCAGGTGCGAGGTCAGGTGCGTGCTGCCTTTCATGAATACCGCATAGTGGTGTTCACTGGAGAAGCGCGTGCCCGGGAAGGCGATGAAGTCCGGCTGCATGCCCGGCGCGGCCTCGGCGGCGATATCCAGGACCCGGCTGACCGGAGCCGGTTCGGTCAGCGGCGGCACATCCCGGTACGGCGCGACCATCTGGGCCAGGCTGTCGTTGCGCCAGGCGGCGATGACCAGGTCGGACAGCGCGCTGATCACCCCGGTCACGCCGACCACCAGGGCCCAGGTCAGGGTGACGATGCCGATCAGGTTATGCAGGTCGAGCCAGCGCGTACGCCGCGACTTTTCATGGCGCACGGTGGCGAAGTCCAAGCGGCGCATGAAGGGCGCGTAGAGCACCACCCCGGAAATGATCGCCACCACGAACAGCACGCCCATGAAGGCCAGCAGCAGCTTGCCTGGCAACCCGGCGAACATGTCCACGTGCAGGCGCAGCATGACCATCATGAAGCCGCCGTTGGCCGACGGCATCTCCACCGCCTCGCCGGTACGGGCGTCGAGCATGAAGGTATGCGACGAGTTCGGCTCGGTGCCGGCGCTGGCCGCCATGATCGCCACCACGCCGTTGCTGTCGTCCTCGTCCCAGCCGAAGTACTGCATCACCTCGCCCGGGCGGTGGGCCTCGGCCTTCAGGACAAGCTGCTGGAGGTCCAGCCTGGGCGTGTCAGCAGGCATCACCTTCAGCTCGGGCGCATCGCCCAGCAGGTGGTCGATCTCGTGATGGAAGATCAGCGGCAGCCCCGTTACTGCCAAAAGCAGCAGGAACAGGGTGCAGATCAGGCTGGTCCAGGTGTGGACTGCGGACCAGCGGCGGATGGTCTTGGCTTGCATAGTATCTGGCTAACCGGTGTATGAGCGCGGACAGGTCTTTTGCCTGTTTGATTTTTGGGCCTGCTGCGAAGGGCCGCAGAGCGGCCCCAGACTTAGAACTCCAATTGAGCCGAGAACTGCACGGTCCGCGGATCGCCCAGGTAGAAGCTGTTCAGCCAGTATTCCTTGTTCGCCAGGTTGGCGACGTTGACGCGGAAGGTCACGTCGTTGTCCGACACATGCATCTTGTAGCGTGCACCGGCATCGAAGGTGGTGAACGACGGCAGGCTTTCATGGTTGGCTTCATCGGCGTACTGCTTGCCGGTGTAGTAGGCGCCACCGGTCAGGGCAAAGCCGGGGATCGCGGCCACGTCGTACTCGGCGTAGACCTTGGCCAACTGCTTGGCGACGTTGGTCGGCGCGTTGCCTTCGTTGGCGGTGACCGCGGTTTTCTTGACCTTCGGATCGAGCAGGGTGATACCGCCGACCACGGTCAGTTCGGGCATAACCTTGCCGGTCACGCTGAATTCCATGCCATTGTTTTCCTGGCGGCCATCCTGGGTGTAGAGGCCAAGGCTGTTCTTGTAGTTGTTCGGTTTGTCGATATTGAAGAACGCCAGGGTGAACAGGGTCTCGCCCACGGTCGCCTTGGCACCGATCTCGTACTGCTCGCTGATCTGCGGTGCCAGTGCCTGGCCAGCGTTGACCGCGTCGCTCGGCGCCACGCCGCCGGCCTGCAGACCTTCGATATAGGTGGCGTAGGTGGTCAGCCAGGGAACTGGCTTGTAGATGAGCGAGATGTTCGGCGAAGTCTTGCTCTTGTTGTACTTGGTCTCGGTCTCCGGCTGACCAAACGCCTTGGCGTAGACGAACTCGTTGGTGTAGCTCTTGATCTGGGTATGGGTCAGGCCAAGGATGGTCGACCACTGCTCGTTGAAGGTGATGATGTCGCCGAGCAGGAAGTTGTTGGTTTCCGCGCTGTTGGCCAGGCGCTGGTCACCATGACCGATGGACCAGGAAGGCTTGTCGACCTGTGGCCGCTGGTCCAGCGGCAGGGTGCCTACCGGGGAGGTGTACTGCGGACCTGGGAACGGAATATGGTCTTCGTACTGTTTCACCCGGGTGGTATTGCCTTGGTAGCCCACGGTCAGCTTGTGCCCCAGCGGGCCAGTAGCGAAGACCGAGTCGAGGAATAGCGAGCCGGACTTCTCTTCGCTTTCGATCGGTGCGAAGGCGTAGATCGGCTGGCTGTAGGTGCCGGTGCTGTTGATGGTCGGGCCGGTGTAGGTGAACTCATCGGTGTACTGCTGGGCGGCGAAGGCCGCGCGCAGGGTAAAGGTGTCGTTCAGGCGCCAGTTGGCGCGCACGCCGGCCTTGTCGGTCTCGTTGTCGGAGAAGGACCACTTCTGGCTGTACATCTTGTCGTTTTTCAGCGACGAGGCGTCAGGCCGCTCGGCGCCCGGGAACACATACCAGTAGCTGCTCAGGCCGCGCATCTGGTTCTTGCGATGGGACGCATCGAACTGGATCTGCAGGTCGTCGTTGACGTTCCAGTCCAGCGCCGCGCTGATCATCTGGCGACGGTGCTTTTGCAGGTCGATCGCGGTCTCGCCGTCCTGGGTCAGGACGTTGAGGCGATAGGCGAAGACGCCGGCGTCGTCGACCTTGCCGCCGAAGTCGCCATGCAGGTAGTAGTTCTGGCCGCCGGCATTACCCAGGGTGACGCTGTTGTAGCGCTCGTAGGTCGGGCGCTTGAGCACGTAGTTGACCAGGCCGCCCGGCGTGCCCGGGCCATAGAGGAAGCCGGTGAGGCCGGTGATGATTTCCAGCTGCTCGGTGTCTTCGATGAAGTTGCCGGCATCGGCGCCGTTGCTGAAGCGCAGGCCGTCATTGGCGATGTTCATGTTGCCCGAACCGCTGAAACCGCGGATCGCCACGGCGCTGGCATAACCGGCGGCACGTGGCCCGTACAGCTGGGTGGCGGGGTTGCGCTTGAAGACGTCGTCGAGGCTGGTGGTCTGGGTGTTCTTGAGGAACTCCTGGGATACAACGCTCATGGAGTAGGGCGTGTCCTGCAGCTTCATGCCGCCGAGGGCGCCGACGTTCTTTACGTTCTCGCTGCGATAGCCGGCAGCAGCACTGCCGTCGAAGCTGGCAACAGTAGCGTTGATATCGGTGCTGGGCAGGGCCAGGACGCCTTCTTCGACCGCCGACAGGGTGTATGTCCCTTCGCTGCTTTGTTGCAGTTGCAGGCCAGTGCCGCGCAAGGCCTGCTGCAACGCGCTCACGCCGCTGTACTCGCCTTTCACCGGTGCGGAGGTCTTGCCACTCGCCAACGCCGGATCCAGCGCCAGGGCGATACCCGCCTGGCTGGCGATCTGGTTCAGGGTGCTGGCCAGCGGGGCTGCTGGCAAGTTGTAGGTGCGCGGAGCCTGCTCGGCGGCGATCAGCGGGGTGGCGATGGCGATGGCCGCGGCCAGCAGGCTGGGGCGCAGGAGGCTTTTGATTGAGCGGGTCATGCGGGTCCTCGACGGGAATTTTTGTGCTGAATAGCCTCCATGCCGAACGAGAAACAAAAAGTGATAGGGGTTAGTGAAAATATTTTTGATTTAGATTTCGGTGGTGTTTGTGAGGGCCTCATCGCTGGCAAGCCAGCTCCCACAGGGTATATGCGATCCCTGTGGGAGCTGGCTTGCCAGCGATGAGGCCCGTAAGGCCGATACTTATTTGTCTGCGCGAGCCACCACGGTCACCCACCATGGCGTGCGCTGCTGCACCTGCACCGGCAAGGTGGGCAATAGCGACTTCAGCGCCAGGTCGGTGTCATGCAGCGGGAAGCTTCCGGTGATCCGCAGGTCCGCCACTTCCGGTGCCACGCCCAGGTACCCGCTGCGATAACGACCCAGTTCGCCGACCAGATCTGCCAGCCGCACGTTGTCCACCACCAGCATGCCGCGGGTCCAGGCGTCGGCGCCGACCGCGAGTGTGTCGATCCGCCCCAGGCGCTCATGGTTCATCAACACCTGGTGACCTTCCTGCACCACCTGCTCCTCGCCGCTGTCATGCGGCTTGGCTGCGACTGCCGACTGCAACACGCTCAACCGCGTGCCGTCGCTTTCCAGGCGCACCAGGAAACGGGTGCCCAAGGCACGCAGGCGGCCGTCGTCGGTAGCGACCACGAAGGGCCGTCGGTCGTTGTCCTTGTGCCCGGTCTCGACGGAAATCTCGCCATCGTGCAGGACAATCAGGCGCTCCTTGGCCGTGAAGCGGATATCCACGGCGGAGTGCGTGGCAAGGCTGACCAGGGTGCCGTCGTCCAGGCGCAGGCTGCGGGTTTCGCCAGTGCCGGTGCGTTGGTCGGCGAGCCAGTAGCCCAGCGGCTGGTGAAGGTTGATCCAGTTGAGCAGGCCACCCAGCAGTACCAGGCTGGCCAGCCCGCCGCCGAGCTTGCGCACGCGCTGGCGCAGGCCGACGCGGGATTGCTGCAAGGCCATGCGTGCCGGGCCGGCAGCCGCAGCGAAACGCTGGTCGAGCATGCCCAGTTGCCGCCAGGCCCGGGCGTGCTCTTCGCTCGCAGCATGCCAGCGCTCGAACTCGGCCCGCTGCTGGGCGCTGTCGCTGCCGGCATCGAAACACAATTGCCAGTTGATCGCGGCATCGAGCACCGGGGCCGAGACCGGTGCGCCATTCATCCCCTTCATGTCGGCTCGCCGTACAGGGCGATGTAGCACTGGCGCATGCCCTGGGCCAGGTACTGGCGCACCCGGGCTACCGAAACGCCGAGCCTGTCGGCGATCTCGGCATGGCTCATGCCGTCCAGGCGGCTGTGCAGGAAGGCCGCGCGGGCCTTGCTCGACAGCTTGCCGAGCAGGCGGTCGATGGCCTTGAGGTCTTCGAGAATCAGGTGCAGGGCTTCCGGCGACGGGTGCTCGGCCTCGGGCATCAGCAGCAGTTCGTCCAGATAGGCCTGTTCCAGCGCGGTACGGCGGAAATGGTCGAACAGCAGCCCTTTGGCCACCGCCATAAGGAACGCCCGCGGCTGACGCGGGGCGGTCAGCTCGTCGCGGCCGAGCAGACGAACGAAGGTGTCCTGGCTCAGGTCTTCGGCACGTTCGGCGCTGGCGAGGTTGCGGCGCAGCCAGGCGAGCAGCCAGCTGCGGTGATCGCGGTACAGTGCGCCAACCAGCTCGCTGTGAGGGCTAGGTACGGACGACAAGGCGTTCCCCGGAAAAAGAAAGTGTTAACTAACGAGAATTATTCGCGATTGTGTCAGAGCAGCTAGCACTGTGCAATTCACGCTTATCGGATTGCTCGTCGGTCTTTCCGGGAAAGGTCTTATAAACCGTGATGCTGCTGGCGCTTGCGCCGCCAGCCTTGCAGGCGCTGTTCCAGTTGCCGCGGGCTGTCGAGCAACTGGCGCCGGGCCTGGCTGAACAGGATCAGGGCAATTTCGGCAGTGACCTGGGCATCGGCGCTGGCGTTGTGACGTTCCTCGACCTGCAGGCCGAAATGAGCGATCCAGTCATCGAGCCCGGCGTCCCGTAGCACCACATCCGGGTTGAGCAGCGGTGCCAGTTCGGCGGCATCCATGAACGGGTGCTGGAGCTTGTAGCCGAGGCTGTCCTTGAGTGCGCGGCCCAGCATGCGTTGGTCGAACCCGGCGTGGAAGGCCAGTAGCGGGCTGTCGCCGATGAACTCCATAAGGTCCAGCAAGGCTTGCGCCGGATCGCACCCCGCGGCGATAGCGCTGGGCGCCAGGCCGTGGATCAGCACGCTGGGCGCAAGCTTGTGGTCGTGACGGTGCAGGGTACGTTCGAATTGCTGGCCGAAGTCGATGGCGCCGTCCTCGATCACCACAGCACCGATGGACAACACCTGGTCGCGGTTAAGGTTGAGGCCGCTGGTTTCCAGGTCCAGCACCACCCAGCGCTGCTGGCGCAGGGGCCGCTCGTCCAGTACGGGAGCGGCAGCCAGCCGGGCCAGGCGCTGGCGCTGGTCGTCCGGCAGGGTGGGTTGGGCGGGACGCAGCCAGGCAAACAGGCTCATAACTGGTACCGCAGCGCCAGGCTGCTTTGCAGGCGCTGGGCCTGCCGCAGGGATTCACGCAGGATGCGCCGGTCCAGGTCGTTCAGATCGTCCGGATCGACGCGGTTGGAGTAGGGCAGGTTCTGCCGGGTCTGGATCTGGTGCTGCTGCATGCGGGTCTGCTGGATGAAGTGATACGCCTCCTCGAAGGCACCACCGTCCAGTGGGTCGATCACCTCTTTTTCCACCAGTTGGCGCAGGCGCTCCAGGGTGTTGTTGGCGCTGATGCCGTGGGCCAGGGCCAGCAGGCGTGCGCCATCGACGAAAGGCGTCAGGCCCTGGACCTTGAGGTCGAGGGTGGCGGCCTTGTCATTGCCGCTGCGGGTCAGGACGAATTCGCGGAAGCGGCCCACCGGCGGTTTCTGGCGAAGCGCGTTGTCGGCCATCATGCGCTGGAACAGGCGGTTGTCGGCGACCTGTTCAAGGATGCCGTGGCGCAGTTGCTCGCAGCCCCGGTCATCGCCCCAGACCACCCGCAAGTCGAAGTAGATGCTAGAGGCCAGCAGGTTTTCCGGGGTCGCCTCGCGGATGAACGCCGAGAAGCGCCGGGCCCATTCGCTGCGCGACAGGCACAGCTCCGGGTTGCCGGCCATGATCTTGCCCTTGCACAGGCTGAAGCCGCATTGCGCCAGGTCCTGGTTGATGCGCTGGGCCAGGGGCAGCAGGCGCTCGCGGATCGCGGCGGCTTCCACCGCGTCCTTCGCCTCGAAAAGGATGCCGTTGTCCTGGTCGGTGTGCAGTGTCTGTTCGCGGCGGCCTTCGCTGCCGAAGCACAGCCAGGAGAAAGGTACGCCGGGATCGCCCTTGTCCTCGATCGCCAGCTCGATCACCCGGCATACGGTGTGGTCGTTGAGCAGGGTGATGATGTGGGTGATCTGGGTCGAGGAGGCGCCGTGGGCCAGCATGCGCTCCACCAACTGGCCGATCTCGCCGCGCAGGGCGACCAGGTTGTCCAGGCGCGGCGCGCTGCGGATGGTGCGGGCCAGGTGAACCAGATCGACCCGTTGCAGGGAAAACAGGTCGCGCTCGGAAACCACGCCGCACAGGCGGCGGTCTTCCACCAGGCAGACGTGGGCGATGTGGCGCTCGGTCATGGCAATGGCGGCATCGAAGGCGCTGGCCCGGGGCGGCAGGTAGAAGGGCGAGGCCGTCATGTGCCCAGACACCGCCGAGTCAAGGTCGGTTTCGGCGCGCGCCACCACCTGGCGCAGGTCGCGCAAGGTAAAGATGCCCACCGGAAAGCGCTGCTCATCGACGATCACGATGCTGCCGACCTGGCTTTCATCCATCATCCGCACCGCTTCGCGCAGGCTGGTTGCCGGTGTGCAGACCACCGGATGACGCATCGCCAGTTCACCGAGGCGGGTGTTGAGTGAATACTGGTTGCCCAGGGTTTCCACGGCGCGGCGCTGGACCTGTTGGTTGACCTGGTCGAGCAGGCTGCTCACGCCACGCAGGGAAAAATCCCGAAACACATCGGACAGGGCGAACAGGCGAATAAAGGCGGCCTTGTTCAGTTGCAGGCAGAAGGTGTCCTCGCCGGCGATATGCTCGGTGCGGGTAGCCCTTTCGCCGAGCAGGGCGGCCAGCGGGAAGCATTCGCCGCGGGTGATTTCGAAGGTGGTTTCCGTGCCGCCCTTGACCACATGGGTGCGCTCGCCGACCACGCGGCCTTGCTTGACGATGAAGAAGTGCTCGACGGGGCCGTCGGCGGGTTTGATGATGCTGTCCCCGGCGGCGTAGAAGCGCAGCTGGCACTGTTCCACCAGGTACGCCAGATGGGCGTTTTCCATCTGGTTGAACGGCGGAAAGCGCTGCAGGAACTGCATGGTCCCCTGGATGTTCTGCATTACCGCGGTTTTACCGGCCTGGTCGAACGCGTCCATTTTGCTCATCAACGGCACCGTCTCGGGGTCTCGTGGGCGAAACCGATTGTTGTTATTGCCGCCATGGTCGGATGTGCAAGGGCCGGGTGCCCATTGGACGTAAGTCTAGGGCGCCGACGAAATGCAGGTTGCAAGCGCTCTGTTTGCGGTCTGAACTTGATAAATGAGCTTTTGCGTGCTCTGGAACCAATGAGATGCCCATGCCTGACCACGACGATTTACTGAGCGACGCAGAGCGCGAGGCCCTGGCGGAAGTGTCCGCACCGCCCGCCCGGCCGCAGAAAGTGCTGGTCGTCGATGATGATGAAGACGCCAGCGAGTTGCTGGCCCAGTACCTCCAGGCCGAAGGCATCGAATGCCTTGCCCTGACCGATGCGCGCGAGGCGCTGAAGACGATCCTGCGCGACCGGCGCATCGGATTGCTGGTCACCGATTTGCGAATGGGGCCCTTCGATGGGCTGGAGCTGATCGGCAAGGTGCGCGAGTCGGAGCGGGCGGAGCTGCCGATCATCATCATTTCCGGGGATGCCGGGGTGCAGGACGCGATCACCGCGATGCACCTGAGCGTCGTGGACTTCCTGCTCAAGCCGATCGAGGTGGGGAAATTGATGGAGTTGGTGCGGCGGGAGCTGGGGATCAGCTGATAGAGATGTGTTGCTGTTGAGGACCTCATCGCTGGCAAGCCAGCTCCCACAGGGGGCCTGTGGGAGCTGGCTTGTAGGACCGCCGCACCGCAGCGATAAGGCCAGGCCAGACACCATCGATGTCTGGCCTGTACAGCACTTACAGGCCGTTACGCGCCTTGTACTCGCGACGACGACGATGCAGCACCGGCTCGGTGTAGCCGTTCGGCTGCCTGGCACCTTCCACTACCAGCTCGACCGCCGCCTGGAAGGCGATGTTGTTGTCGAAGTCCGGTGCCATCGGGCGGTACAGCGGATCGTTGGCGTTCTGCTTGTCCACCACCGGCGCCATGCGCTTCAGGCCTTCCACTACCTGCGCTTCGGTCACCACGCCATGTCGCAGCCAGTTGGCCAGCAACTGGGCGGAGATGCGCAATGTGGCGCGGTCTTCCATCAGGCCGACATCGTTGATGTCCGGCACCTTCGAACAACCCACGCCCTGGTCGATCCAGCGCACCACGTAGCCGAGGATGCCCTGGGCATTGTTGTCCAGCTCGTTGCGGATTTCCTCGGCGGACCAGTTGGTGTCCGGTGCCAGCGGGATGGTCAGGATATCGTCCACGGACGCCGGGGCACGCTTGGCCAGTTCGGCCTGGCGTTCCTTGACGTTGACCTTGTGGTAATGCAGCACGTGCAGGGCCGCAGCGGTCGGCGACGGTACCCAGGCGGTGTTGGCACCGGCCAGCGGGTGGGCGATCTTCTGCTCCAGCATGTCGGCCATCAGGTCCGGCATGGCCCACATGCCTTTGCCGATCTGGGCACGGCCTTGCAGGCCAGTGGCCAGGCCGATATCGACGTTGGAGTTTTCGTAGGCGCCGATCCATTTCTGCGCCTTCATTGCACCCTTGCGCACCATCGCGCCGGCTTCCATGGAGGTGTGGATCTCATCGCCGGTACGGTCGAGGAAGCCGGTGTTGATGAACACCACGCGCTCGCTGGCGGCCTTGATGCATGCCTTGAGGTTGACCGTGGTGCGGCGCTCCTCGTCCATGATCCCGACTTTCAGGGTGTTGTGCGGCAGGCCCAGCATGTCTTCGATGCGGCCGAACAGCTCGTTGGTGAACGCGGCTTCTTCCGGGCCGTGCATCTTCGGCTTGACGATGTACACCGAACCCTTGCGGCTGTTCTTGCGCGAGGTGTTGCCGTTCAGGTTGTGCATCGCCGCGAGGTTGGTGACCAGGCCGTCGAGGATGCCCTCGGGCACTTCGTTACCGTCCTTGTCGAGGATCGCGTCGATGGTCATCAGGTGACCGACGTTGCGCACGAACAGCAGCGAACGACCGTGCAGAGTGACAGTGCCACCGTTCGGCGCGGTGTACTCGCGGTCCGGGTTCATGGTGCGGGTGAAGGTCTGGCCGTTCTTGCTTACGCTTTCCGCCAGGTCGCCCTTCATCAGGCCCAGCCAGTTGCGGTAGACCACGACCTTGTCGTCGGCGTCCACGGCGGCGACCGAGTCTTCGCAGTCCATGATGGTGGTCAGGGCGGCTTCGACCAGGATGTCCTTCACGCCGGCGGCGTCGGTCTGGCCGACCGGGGTGGTCGGGTCGATCTGGATTTCGAAGTGCAGGTCGTTGTGCTTGAGCAGGATGCCGGTCGGCTCGCTGGCCTGGCCCTGGAAGCCGATCAGTTGCGCGTCGTCACGCAGGCCGCTGTTGCTGCCACCCTTGAGGGCGACGATGAGTTTGCCGCCTTCGATGCTGTAGCGGGTGGCGTCGACGTGGGAGCCGGCGGCCAGTGGCGCGGATTCGTCGAGGAAGGCGCGGGCGAAGGCGATGACCTTGTCGCCGCGGACCTTGTTGTAGCCCTTGCCCTTTTCGGCGCCGCCTTCTTCGCTGATGGCATCGGTGCCGTACAGCGCGTCGTACAGCGAGCCCCAGCGGGCGTTCGAGGCGTTCAGGGCGAAACGGGCGTTCATCACCGGAACCACCAGTTGCGGGCCGGCCATCACGGCGATTTCTTCGTCGACATTCTGGGTGGACACTTGGAAATCCGACGCTTCTGGCAGCAGATAACCAATTTCCTGAAGGAAAGCCTTGTAGGCCGCGGCGTCATGGGCCTGGCCTTTGCGCGCCTGGTGCCAGGCATCGATCTGCGCTTGCAGGGTGTCGCGTTTGCTCAGCAGGGCTTTGTTCTTTGGAGCGAGGTCGTTGATGATCTTTTCCGCACCTGCCCAGAACTTCTCGGCGCTGACGCCGGTTCCGGGAATCGCTTCGTTGTTCACGAAGTCGAACAGGACTTTGGCGACCTGAAGGCCACCGACTTGAACGTGTTCAGTCATTGCTTGCCTCACTCTGCTCAGCTATATCGCTTTTCTATTTATGCCTTGCGCGCTTCTCTAAACACGGCACCAGGACATGCCCTGACGGGCGACTGGATGCGGCCCGCCAGGCTGGCTGGAGGGCGGTTGCGCATTTTCACAGGCGCTTGGCAGACATCGATCGGAACGTTTTGTAGTCCACGCTGCGGCATACTACATGATGCGCTGCGCATGTGAAAATTAGACTAAATACGTCGTTCTGCGACCGTTTGGTCGCATGGGGTCACGCTGGGAAAGGATATGTTCGCAAAAAACGTGTGGATTGTTCCAGATAAATCTTAAAACAGTACACGATTCGCTTTTCCGTTCCTCTGCGGCAGGTTGCCGCGCCTTGCCTATACTGACCCGACGCCATGCCGCCAGCGGCGTTTCCATGGGTATTGCAGAGGGTCGTCCGCGTGAACCATCTTGTCCTCACCGTCATTGCCGCCGACAAGGCCGGCCAGGTCGAGCGTATCGCCCAAACCATCGCCGAGCATAACGGCAATTGGCTGGAAAGCCGCATGTCGCGAATGGCCGGACAGTTCGCCGGAATCCTGCGCATTGCCGTGCCGGCCGAGTCCCATGATGAGCTGGTCGACGCCCTGCAGGCCCTGGGCGAGCGTGGCATTCGTGTGTTGATCGCGGAAAGCGGGATCGAGCCATCCTGCTCATGGAAGCCGATTGCCATGAGCCTGGTGGGCAATGACAGGCCCGGGATCGTCCGCGATATCACCCGTCTACTCGCCGAGCAGGGCGTCAATGTCGAGCGCTTGAGTACCGACGTGCGCCCGGCACCGATGAGCAGCGAGCCGCTGTTTCATGCCGAGGCCCTGCTTGCGGTACCGCTGACGCTGTCGCTGGACGGCCTGCAGGCGCGCCTCGAAGAGCTGGCCGACGACCTCATGGTCGAGCTGGAACTGCGTCCGGAGGAGTAGTTATCCCCAGTCACTTATCCCGTTTTCGCGTGGATCGCCCTGTGGATAAGCTGGGGGCTGCGACGTGCAGGCCACGTGGATCAAGGCTTCCCAAGGATTGAGCAAAAAACCGCCAGAAATCAGCGGCTTGTGCACAAAGCGCGGGGATGAGGATGTGGATAACCTTGGGAGAGGTTGCTACAGGCCACGAATCACGCGGCCTGTAGCAGCTTGATCGTTTTTTGATCAGGCGCGCTTGCGCAGGCTCAGCCAGGCATCGACGCTGTACAGGGCCAGGCCGGCCCAGATAAACATGAACGCAATCAGGGTGCTGCTCGACAGGTGCTCGTCGAACAGCAGCACCGCCTGCAGCAGCACCAGGGTCGGCGCCAGGTACTGCAGGAAGCCCAGGGTGGTATAGGGCAGATGGCGGGCCGCCGCGTTGAAGCTGACCAGCGGCACCAGGGTCACCGGCCCGGCAGCCATCAGCCACAACGCCTGGCTGGTGGTATAGAACTCCGGCTGGGCGCTGCTGGCCATCGGGTTGAGCAGCAGCCAGCCGATGGCGATCGGCACCAGCATCCAGGTTTCCACTACAAGGCCGGGCAAGGCCGCTACAGGCGCCTGCTTGCGGATCAACCCATAGAAACCGAAGCTCAGGGCCAGGGCCAGCGATACCCACGGCAGGCTGCCCACTTGCCACACCTGCTGCGCCACCCCCGCTGCCGCCAGGCCCACCGCGACCCATTGCAGGCGGCGCAGGCGCTCACCGAGCAGGAGCATGCCCAGCAACACGTTGACCAGCGGGTTGATGTAGTAGCCGAGGCTGGCTTCGAGCATGCGCCCGTTGTTCACCGCCCAGACGTAGGTCAGCCAGTTGAAGGCGATCAACGAACCGCTCAGGGCCAGGATGGCCAGGCGCCGCGGGTTCTCGCGCAGTTCGCGCCACCAGCCGGGGTGTTTCCAGACCAGCAGCAGCGCCGCGCCGAACAGCGCCGACCACAGCACCCGGTGGACAATGATTTCCACCGCCGGGACGCTTTGCAGGAGCTTGAAGTAGATGGGGAACAGGCCCCAGATGATGTAGGCGGTCAGGCCGAGAATGTACCCGCGGCGCGGGTTGGCGGCAGTCATGAGGATCCTTGCTTGGGTTAACGGGTTGCGCGGCTATTGTAGACAGAGGTCCTGCCGCTTCTAGAACAATTTCAGTGGCTCTTCTTCCAGTGCCGCGCACTGCTCGCGCAATGCCAGGATCTGGTCGCCCCAATAGCGCTCCTGGCCGAACCAGGGGAAGCTGCGCGGGAACGCCGGATCGTCCCAGCGCCGCGCCAGCCAGGCGCTGTAGTGCAAAAGGCGCAGGCCGCGCAGGGGCTCGATCAAGGCCAGCTCGCGGGGATCGAAATCGTGGAATTCGTTGTAGCCATCCATCAGCTCGGCGAGCTGGCCGAGGCGCTCTTCGCGGCTGCCGGCGAGCATCATCCACAGGTCCTGGACTGCGGGGCCCATGCGACAGTCGTCGAGGTCGACGATATGGAATACCTCGTCGCGGCACATCAGGTTGCCGGGGTGGCAGTCGCCGTGCAGGCGGATCTGCTGGTGCGGAGTGCGGGCGTAGATGGCCTCGATGCGCTTGAGCAGGTCACGTGCCACGGATTCGAAGGCCGGGAGCAGGCTTTTCGGCACGAAGTCGCCTTCCAGCAGGGTGCTCAGCGAGGCGTGGCCAAAGTTATCCACAGCGAGACTTTCGCGCTCGACAAAAGGACGGCTGGCACCGACCGCATGCAGACGACCGAGCAACTGGCCGAGGCGATAGAGCTGGTCGAGATTGCCTGGCTCCGGCGCACGACCGCCGCGACGGGGGAACAGCGCAAAGCGAAAACCGGCGTGGTCGAACAGGGTCTTGCCGTTGTGCAGCAGCGGGGCGACCACGGGCACTTCGCACCCGGCCAGTTCGGCGGTGAACGCATGTTCCTCGAGGATCGCGGCATCGCTCCAGCGGCCAGGGCGGTAGAACTTGGCGATCACTGGCTCGGCGTCTTCGATGCCGACCTGGTACACGCGGTTCTCGTAGCTGTTCAGTGCCAGCACGCGGGCATCGCTGAGCAGGTCCTGGCTTTCGATGGCATCCAGGACCAGATCGGGGGTGAGGGTATCGAAGGGGTGGGACATGCGCGACTCCGGCTGTGCGGCGGGGAAAAAGGGCCGCATCGATTCCGGCATGGTAACCCAGGGGGTGTTTCCTGGAGAGGTCCAATCTCAAGGCATTCAGAGAACCTTGTGGGAGCTGGCTTGCCAGCTCCCACAAGGTTTTGTGTTAACCAGTCCTTTGTGTCAGGCGCCGATGATGCCGCCATCGTCCCGGGTAATCGCCATTACCGACGACCGTGGCTTGCCATTGGGCAGGTGCTCGGGGAAGGTCGAGCCGCCGGTCTCGCCCGGGTGCTGGATGCCGACGAACAGGGTCTTCTGGTCCGGCGCAAAGGCGATCCCGGTCACCTCGCACGCCACCGGCCCGACCATGAAGCGGCGGATCTCCCCGGTCGCCGGGTCGGCGCAGAGCATCTGGTTGTTGCCCATGCCGGCAAAATCCCCAGCATTGCTGTAGTCGCCGTCGGTGAGGATCCACAGCCGGCCGTCCGGGTCGAAGCCCAGGCCGTCGGGGCTGTTGAACATGTTCTGTGCGGTGATGTTGGCCGAGCCGCCTTTGGCCGTTCCCGGATGCACCTGCGGATTGCCGGCGACCACGAAGAGATCCCAGTCGAAGGTCATCGAGCCATGGTCATCACCGGTTTCGCGCCAGCGCAGGATCTGCCCGTAGACGTTTTTCTCCCGCGGGTTCGGGCCGCCGACCGGCTGGCCTTCCTCCCCGCGTTTGACGTTGTTGGTGAGGGTGCAATAGACCTGCCCGTCCTTCGGGCTGACCACGATCCATTCCGGACGGTCCATGCGCGTGGCCTTCAGCACGCTGGCGGCCAGGCGCGCGTGGATCAGGACCTGCGCCTGGCTGGCGAAACCGGCGGCCGCGTTGAGGCCGTTCTTGCCATGGGTGAGTTCCAGCCACTGGCCCTTGCCCTTCGGGTGCCCGGGGTTGCCGTCGCCGTCGTCGAAGCGGGCCACGTACAGGGTGCCGTGGTCCAGCAGGTTGCGATTGGCGGTGGGGTTCTTGTGGTCGATGCGCTCGCGGCTGATGAACTTGTAGATGAACTCGCCGCGCTCGTCGTCGCCCATGTACACCACGGCGCGGCCGTCACGGGTTTCGCCCAGTGCTGCGTTTTCATGCTTGAAACGGCCGAGGGCGGTGCGCTTGACCGGTATGGACTGCGGATCGAACGGATCGATTTCCACCACCCAGCCATGGCGGTTCAGCTCGTTGGGGTTTTTCGCCAGGTCGAAGCGCGGGTCGTGCTGGTGCCAGCCGACCTCCTTGCCCGCCACCGAGGCGCCATAGCGCTTCTGACCGGCATCGAAGGCCTGCTGCGGATCGCTGCTGCCGAAGCAATCGGTGAAGTTTTCTTCGCAGGTCAGGTAGGTGCCCCAGGGCGTCTTGCCGTTGGCGCAGTTCTGGAAGGTGCCGAGGACCTTGCTGCCGCTGTTGTCGGCGGCGGTGCGCAGCCAGGCATCGCCGGCCGCCGGGCCGCTCATGCGCATCGGTGTGTTGCCGTGGATGCGCCGGTTGTACCGGGAATCCTGGACGAACTGCCATTGGCCGTTCTTGCGCTGCACTTCGATCACCGACACACCTTCGGCGGCCTGGGCCTTGTGCACATCCTCGGCATTGGCCGGCTGGCCGCCGTGCTCGAACAGGTAGCGATAGTTGGTGTACTCGTTGTTGATCGCCATCAGCGCGCGGTTTTCATCGCCCGGGAAGGGGAACAGGCTCATGCCGTCGTTGTTGTCGCCGAACTGCATTTCCTGGGCCTTGGCCGTGCCCTTGCCGGACGGGTCGAAAGCCGGCGCTCCGGGATGCAGGGGCTGACCCCAGCTGATCAACACCGAAGCCTTGTAGCCCGGCGGCAGGCTGATGCCGTCGGCGGTGGAGGAAGCAATCGCGCTGAAACCGAGCAACGGGCTGCCGGACGCGGCGCTCACACTGTTGGCCAGCACGCTGCGGCTCAGCAGGTTGCCGCCGAGAAACAGCGCCGCTCCACACAAGGCTCCGGCACCGATGAAACGGCGACGGCTGAGGCCGACCAGTTGCTCGAGGTCGGTCGGCTGGTTTTCTTCTAATAGGTTCATGTCAGGCTCCCTGCGGTTCGTGGCAGTCACCTTAATCAGGCCCTATGACAGTTTTGTGGCGTTTTTCAGACGGGTGTTCCGAGAAGAACGTAGGTAGGAAGGAAGGTGACCTGTACGAAGCTTCCGACGCCAAGGCTGTGGGTGTTCAGCCAGTCCTGCTCGGCAAACGCGCACAGGGTCTGTCCGCTGCCCAGGCTCAGGCGCAGTTCGCTGGCGCCGTGGGGATCTTCCTGCACCTCGTCGATGCGCGCTTCCAGGCAGTTGCTACCGTGCGCGATCGGAGCGTCGCGGGTGGCCAGTTGCAGCCAGCCGGCCTTTATCAGGGCGACCACGGTGGTGCCGATCTGCAGTTCCAGGCGCTGGGTGCTGTCGCGAGTGATCTGCGCCTGGATGCGCAGGTCGCCGGGCAGGGTCAGTTCGATGGTGTCGTTGCGGCCTTGCGGGTGGATGGCGCTGACCTGTCCATGCAACTGGTTACGCGCGCTGGTGCGCAGCATCAGGCGCCCGATCAGGTCGAGGTCGCCGCTGTCTTCGGCTTCCTCGAGGACCTGCGCCTGAAGAACCTGCAAACGCTGGTACAAGCGCAGCACCCGGCGGCCTTCGTCCGACAGCTGAGCGCCACCACCCCCACGGCCCCCGGCGCTTCTCTCCACCAATGGCCGGGCGGCCAGGTTGTTGAGTTCGTCGATGGCATCCCAGGCGGCCTTGTAACTCATCCCCGCGGCCTTGGCGGCACGCGTGATGGAGCCTTGCTCATCGATGTGCTGCAACAGGGCGATGCGTTGCGGGCGACGGACGATGTGCTGGGACAGGGGCGTAGGCAATGACATGGGGACCGGTACCAAAGCTGGCGATGATCGGCAGGAAAGTGCCCGCCTGACCCTGCCAAGTCAAGCGCTGCCGGGGCGCGGCGTGCGTGCCAGGCAATAGACGTCCACCCGCGCCGCGCCGGCGTCGCGCAACAGCCGGGCCAGGGCCTGGGCGGTGGCGCCGGTGGTCATGACATCGTCCACCAGGGCCACATGCAGGCCTTCGACGGCTTCGGGCCGGACGATGGCGAAGGCGTTGGCGAGGTTGCGCCTGCGCGCACGGGCATCCAGTTCCTGTTGCACGATGGTCTCGACAGGGCGGGTCAGTAAGTCAGGGTCGCAGCAAATCGACAGTTGCGCCGCGATCCACTGGCCAAGCATCGCGGCCTGGTTGTAGCCGCGCTGGCGCAAACGTTGCCTGGCCATCGGCACCGGCAGCAGCAGGGCCGGCCGTGGCAGCCCTTCGGCGAAACGATGGGCCAGCCAGTTGCCGAGCATCTGCGCCAGCAACCGGCCCAGCGGCCATTGGCGCTGGTGCTTGAAACGGGTGATCAGGGCATCCAGCGGAAATCCGTAGTGCCACGGCACCAGCACCCGCCTGAACGCTGGACGCCGTCGCGCGCACTGGGCGCAGAGCAGGCCGTCGATCGGCAGGGGCAGGGCGCATACCCGGCACTGTTCATCCAGCCACGGCAATTCACTTTCACAGGGCATGCAGATGGGCTGAGCCTGCTCGGACGGTTCGTCGCATAAAAGGCAGTATTGGTTGTTATTTGAGCAGATGTAAACCTGCTGTTTAGATCCGGGTTGACAGTGCATGGGCCTTCCTTAACTATGCGGACTATCCGTGATGCGCTGGCGGGCAATCCGATCCCGGCGCCAGTACAAGCCTAAACAAGGAAACACCCATGAGCGCCAGCACAACTGCAACGCTTCGTCACGACTGGTCCCTGGCCGAAGTCAAAGCCCTGTTCCAGCAGCCGTTCAACGACCTGCTGTTCCAGGCGCAGTCGGTGCATCGGGCGCATTTCGACCCTAATCGCGTCCAGGTTTCCACGCTGCTGTCGATCAAGACCGGTGCCTGCCCGGAAGATTGCAAATATTGTCCGCAGTCCGGTCACTACAACACCGGCCTGGACAAGCAGAAACTGATGGAAGTGCAGAAGGTGCTGGAGGAAGCCGCCCGGGCCAAGGCTATCGGTTCCACCCGCTTCTGCATGGGCGCGGCGTGGAAACACCCGTCGGCCAAGGACATGCCCTACGTGCTGGAGATGGTCAAGGGCGTCAAGGCCATGGGCCTGGAAACCTGCATGACCCTCGGCCGCCTTGACCAGGAGCAGACCCAGGCCCTGGCCGACGCCGGCCTCGACTACTACAACCACAACCTTGATACCTCGCCGGAGTTCTACGGCAACATCATCACCACCCGCACCTACGCCGAGCGCCTGCAAACCCTGGCCTATGTGCGCGACGCCGGGATGAAGATCTGTTCCGGCGGCATCCTCGGCATGGGCGAGTCGCTGGATGACCGCGCCGGCCTGCTGATCCAGCTGGCCAACCTGCCGGAGCACCCGGAGTCGGTACCGATCAACATGCTGGTCAAGGTCGCCGGCACGCCGCTGGAAAACGCCGAGGAGGTCGATCCGTTCGATTTCATCCGCATGCTCGCGGTGGCGCGGATCCTCATGCCGCAGTCCCATGTGCGCCTGTCCGCCGGTCGCGAGCAGATGAACGAACAGATGCAGGCGCTGGCCTTCATGGCCGGCGCCAACTCGATCTTCTATGGCGAGAAGCTGCTGACCACCGCCAACCCCCAGGCCGACAAGGACATGCGCTTGTTCGCCCGCCTCGGTATCCAGCCCGAAGCCCGCGAGGAGCATGCCGACGAGGTGCACCAGGCGGCCATCGAGCAGGCGCTGGTCGAGCAGAAGAGCAGCGAACTGTTCTACGACGCCGCATCGGCCTGAGGCCTGCATGAGCTTCGATCTTCGCGCGCGCCTCGAACAACGGCGCGCCGCTGACCTGTACCGTCAGCGCCCGTTGCTACAGAGTCCGCAGGGTCCGCAGGTGGTGGTGGACGGGCAGTCGCTGCTGGCCTTCTGCAGCAACGACTACCTGGGCCTGGCCAATCATCCCGAGGTGATCGCTGCCTGGCGTGCCGGCGCCGAACGCTGGGGCGTGGGCGGTGGGGCCTCGCACCTGGTGGTCGGCCACAGCACCCCGCATCACCAGTTGGAAGAAGCCCTGGCCGAGTTCACCGGACGCCCGCGGGCGCTGTTGTTCACCACCGGCTACATGGCCAACCTCGGCGCTGTCACCGCGCTGGTGGGGCAGGGTGACACCGTGCTGCAGGACCGCCTCAACCATGCGTCCCTGCTGGACGCCGGCCTGCTCAGCGGCGCGCGTTTCAACCGCTACCTGCACAACGATGCCGACAGCCTCGACAAGCGCCTGGACAAGGCCGAAGGCAACACCCTGGTGGTGACCGACGGTGTCTTCAGCATGGACGGCGATATCGCCGACCTGCCCGAGCTGCTCAACCGTGCCCGGGCCAAGGGTGCCTGGCTGATGGTCGATGACGCCCATGGCTTCGGTACCCTGGGGCGCAAGGGCGGCGGTGTGGCCGAGCATTTCGGCTTGAGCCCGGAAGAGCTGCCGGTGCTGGTCGGCACCCTGGGCAAGGCCTTCGGCACCGCAGGCGCCTTTGTCGCCGGCAGCGAGGAATTGATCGAAAGCCTGGTGCAGTTCGCCCGTCCTTATATCTACACCACCAGCCAGCCTCCGGCGCTGGCCTGCGCCACCCTGAAAAGCCTGGCCCTGCTGCGCGACGAACACTGGCGCCGCGAGCACCTGGCCGCGCTGATCGCCCAGTTCCGCGGTGGCGCCGAGGCGATCGGGCTGGAGCTGATGGACAGCTTCACGCCGATCCAGCCGATCATGATCGGCGATGCGGGGCGCGCCTTGCACCTGTCGCGGATGTTGCGCGAGCGCGGCCTGCTGGTTACCGCCATCCGTCCGCCCACCGTGCCCGCCGGCAGCGCCCGCTTGCGTGTAACGCTAACGGCTGCGCACAGCGCCGCGCAGGTCCAGCTATTGTTGAATGCATTGGCCGAGTGCTATCCGCTGTTGGAGCCTGTCGATGCGTAACCATCTGATTCTTCTGCCGGGCTGGGGCCTGGGCAGCGCCGCGCTGGAACCGCTGGCGGCAAGCTTGAGGGCACAGGATGCCGGACTTCGGGTCGAACTGGCGGCCCTGCCCAGCCTGGTCAGCGACGACCCGCAAGCCTGGCTCGACGAACTGGACCGAAGGCTGCCCAAGGACACCTGGCTGGGTGGCTGGTCGCTGGGCGGCATGCTCGCTGCCGAGCTGGCGGCGCGGCGTGGCGATCACTGTTGCGGGCTGTTGACCTTCGCCAGCAACCTCAGCTTCGTCGCCCGCGCCGACTGGCCGGACGGCATGCCGCCGGACACCTTCGAGACCTTCGTGGACGGCTGTCGCAGCCATACGGCGGTCACGCTCAAGCGCTTCAAGTCGCTGTGCAGCGAGGGGGCCCAGGAGCCGCGCAGCGTACTGCGGCAACTGGGCATCGGCGTGCCCGATACCGACCCGGTGCTGCTGGTCAAGGGCCTGGAGGTGCTCGGGCGCTTGGACACCCGTGCGGCATTGCAGGCCTACACCGGGCCGCAACTGCATCTGTTCGCCGGTTCCGACGAGCTGGTGCCCGTCCAGGCTGCCCGGGCCCTTAGCGAATGGCTGCCGGATGTCGAGGTGGGCTTGGTCGAGGGTTCCTCCCACGCTTTCATCCTCGAATATCCGCAAGAGCTGGCAGCCAATATCAAGACCTTCCTGCATGAGAGTGGCGATGACTGATCTATCCCGACCGGCCCTGCCCGGCGCCTTGCCCGACAAGCGCCAGGTTGCCGCGTCCTTTTCCCGTGCCGCCGCCAGTTATGACAGCGTTGCCGAGCTGCAACGGGCGGTAGGCAGCCAGTTGCTGGAGCGTGTGCCGCAGGAACTGGTGCCCCGTTGCTGGATCGATCTCGGCAGCGGTACCGGGTACTTCAGCCGGGCGTTGCAGGGGCGTTATGCCGAGGGAGTCGGTGTGGCGGTGGATATCGCCGAAGGCATGCTGCGCCATGCCCGCGATGCAGGGGGCGCGGCGTATCACGTCGCTGGCGATGCCGAGCGCCTGCCGCTGCGCCCGGCCTGCGCCGACCTGGTGTTTTCCAGCCTTGCGGTGCAATGGTGCGCGGATTTTCGCGCCGTGCTGGGCGAGGCGCGACGGGTGCTGCAACCTGGCGGCGTACTGGCGTTTTCCAGCCTGTGCGTGGGTACCTTGCAGGAGCTGCGGTCGAGCTGGGAAGCGGTGGACGGCCTGGTGCATGTCAATCGTTTCCGCCGCTTCGAGGATTATCAGCGCCTGTGCGGCGCGAGCGGGCTGGAGGTGCTCGACCTGCACGCGCAACCCCATGTGCTGCACTACCCTGATGTGCGCAGCCTGACCCACGAACTCAAGGCCCTTGGCGCGCACAACCTCAATCCCGGGCGTCCCGCCGGGCTGACCGGGCGGGCGCGGATGCAGGGCTTGCTGCAGGCTTACGAGCGGTTTCGCCAGGCGCAGGGCCTGCCGGCGACCTACCAGGTGGTCTATGGCGTCTTGCGCAAGCCGCTGACCGAAGGGGAGTGAGATGAGCGCGGCCTACTTCATCGCCGGAACCGATACCGACGTCGGCAAGACCACCGTCGCCGCCGGGTTGTTGCACGCGGCGCAACTGGCCGGGCTCAGCACTCTGGGCGCCAAGCCGGTGGCCTCGGGCTGCGAGGTCACGCCCAAGGGGCTGCGCAACAGCGACGCCCTCGCGTTGATGGCGCAGAGCACCGTCAAGCTGCCTTATGAGCGGGTCAATCCCTTCGCTTTCGAACCGGCCATCGCGCCGCACCTGGCAGCGCGGGAGGCCGGCGTCGACCTGAGTGTGGCGGGCCTGCTCGGACCGATGCGTGAGGTGTTGGCCCAGGGCGCGGATTTTACCCTGATCGAAGGCGCTGGCGGCTGGCGCGTGCCTTTGTCCCATCATGCCAATCTGTCCGACCTCGCGATCGCCCTGAAACTGCCGGTGATCCTCGTGGTGGGCGTGCGGCTCGGCTGCATCAGCCATGCGTTGCTCAGCGCCGAGGCAATCGCCCGGGATGGTCTGCAATTGGCGGGGTGGGTCGCGAACATCGTCGATCCGCGGACCTCACGACTGGAAGAGAACCTGGCCAGCCTGGCCGAGCGTTTGCCGGCACCGTGCCTTGGGCGGGTGCCGAAGTTGAAGATCGCCTCGGCGGAAGCGGTGGCGGAGCATTTGCAGATCGACCTGCTGGACTGACAAACCCTTGTGGGAGCTGGCAAGCCAGCTCCCACAAGGGTTTGAGTCAGTCTGCTAGTTCCTCTCTATTGCACCAGCCAACCCCATTAGTGTTTTTCAACGGCATTCCTTGCCTATCTCTGCTTCAATAGGCCACTGTATTGCCATCCCCTTTTCTGGAGTTTTGAAATGGAAATCTCGGGCAGTTCTGCATTCTATGCCGGCCTGGGCGCCATTCAGGCCGGACAGCAGCGCGTCGACCAGGCCGCCAGCCAGATCGTGAATAACACCGTGGAGCGGTCTGCCACCAGTCAATCCAGCGATTTCCAGGCCGAGCGCCTGCGCGCCGTGGATCGCAGCCAGCAGATGGACATGGCCACCGCCAGCGTCGAACAGGCCTTGGGCAAGCATCAGGTCGAACTCGGTGTCAAAGTGGCCAAAGCATCGGACGAAATGCTCGGCACCTTGATCGATACCTACTCCTGAGGCGCGACGCCTCAGGCTTCATCTTTCTCCCCTACTCTTTATGCATCAGCGCCTTGGCTTTCCTGCCAGGCATTCGGCTACCCGCTACTAAGACTTTTCCTACGTTCGTAGTTCGTCTGGACGATGGCAGAAGTGCCATTGGCCGGGTGTTGACAAGGCATGGGCGTAAACGTATGTTTCAAACAATCGTTTGACCCAAGGCCGAACTGCTCGGCGTGGTCTTTCAACCCAACCAGGATTCATCAGCAGAGGTTCATCGCTATGCCTGACTACAAAGCCCCCTTGCGTGATATTCGTTTCGTCCGTGATGAACTGCTCGGCTATGAAGCGCACTATCAGAGCCTGCCGGGTTGCCAGGACGCCACGCCGGACATGGTCGACGCCATCCTCGAAGAGGGCGCCAAGTTCTGTGAGCAGGTGCTGGCACCGCTGAACCGCGTGGGTGACCTGGAAGGCTGCACCTGGAGCGAATCCGGCGTTAAGACCCCGGCCGGCTTCAAGGAAGCCTACAAGCAGTTCGTCGAAGGCGGCTGGCCGAGCCTGGCCCATGACGTCGAGCACGGCGGCCAGGGCCTGCCGGAGTCGCTGGGCCTGGCCATCAGCGAGATGGTCGGCGAGTCCAACTGGTCCTGGGGCATGTACCCGGGCCTGTCCCATGGCGCGATGAACACGCTTTCCGCCCACGGTACCGCCGAACAGCAGCACACCTACCTGAGCAAGCTGGTCACCGGCGAATGGACCGGCACCATGTGCCTGACCGAGCCGCATTGCGGTACCGACCTGGGCATGCTGCGTACCAAGGCCGAGCCCCAGGCTGATGGTTCCTACAAGGTTACCGGCACCAAGATCTTCATCTCCGCCGGTGAGCACGACATGGCCGATAACATCGTCCATATCGTCCTGGCCCGCCTGCCCGATGCACCAGCCGGCACCAAGGGCATTTCCCTGTTCATCGTGCCCAAGTTCCTGCCGAACGCCGAAGGTGGCGTGGGCGAGCGCAACACCGTTACCTGTGGTTCCATCGAGCACAAGATGGGTATCCACGGCAACGCTACCTGCGTGATGAACTTCGACGCGGCTACCGGCTTCCTGATCGGCCCGGCCAACAAGGGCCTGAACTGCATGTTCACCTTCATGAACACCGCTCGCCTGGGTACCGCGCTGCAAGGCCTGGCCCACGCCGAGGTGGCGTTCCAGGGTGGCCTGAAATATGCCCGCGACCGCCTGCAGATGCGCTCGCTGACCGGCCCGAAAGCGCCGGACAAGGCGGCCGACCCGATCATCGTCCACCCGGACGTGCGGCGCATGCTGCTGACCATGAAAGCCTTCGCCGAAGGTAACCGGGCGATGGTCTACTTCACCGCCAAGCAGGTGGACATCGTCAAGTACAGCCAGGACGAAGAAGAGAAGAAGAAGGCCGACGCGCTGCTGGCCTTCATGACCCCGATCGCCAAGGCGTTCATGACCGAGGTCGGCTTCGAAGCGGCCAACCACGGTGTGCAGATCTACGGCGGCCACGGCTTCATCGCCGAGTGGGGCATGGAGCAGAACGTACGCGACAGCCGTATCTCCATGCTGTACGAAGGCACCACCGGCATCCAGGCCCTCGACCTGCTGGGACGCAAGGTACTGATGACCCAGGGCGAGGCGCTGAAGGGCTTCACCAAGATCGTGCACAAGTTCTGCCAGGCCCAGGAAGGCAACGAAGCCGTCAAGGAGTTCGTCGAGCCGCTGGCTGCGCTGAACAAGGAATGGGGCGAACTGACCATGAAGGTCGGCATGGCCGCCATGAAGGACCGCGAGGAAGTGGGTGCCGCCTCGGTGGACTACCTGATGTACTCCGGTTATGCCTGCCTGGCTTACTTCTGGGCCGACATCGCCCGCTTGGCGGCCGAGAAACTGGCTGCCGGCACCAGCGAGGAAGCCTTCTACACCGCCAAGCTGCAGACCGCGCGCTTCTACTTCCAGCGCATCCTGCCGCGTACCCGCACCCACGTGGCGACCATGCTGTCGGGCGCGAACAACCTGATGGCGATGGACGAAGAGCACTTCGGCCTGGCGTACTGAGTCATCCGCTTCAACGAAAAACGCCTGCCCTTACCGGCAGGCGTTTTTTTTCGCCTTGAAAACCTTCATGGCCTCATCGCTGGCAAGCCAGCTCCCACAGGATTGTGGGAGCTGGCTTGCCAGCGATGAGGCCAGTACAGACACCACACCTCCGCGAATTGATCCAGCAAATGAGCTTCAAGCTCCAGCCCTTTGGTGCCGTTAAATAAATTGGCGCCAAAATTTCATCTATTCATGTGCATTATCGATACAGTAAAGGCACAATGACATTATCGATCTGCTGGATCGGAGAGTTCCCTTGTTTCGTTTGTCTGCTGTACGCCTGAGTCACTTCCTCCCCGGGGCCTTCCTCCTGCTGTCCGGGCTCGCCGCTGCCTACGTGCGCGATCTGTCGGTGTTCTTTACCTCGCTGTTCAACGTCCTGCCCACCCTGGTGCTGCTGCTCGGCGGCGCCTACTGCGCGGTGTATCGCCGGCAGCGCGAGCTGTTCCTGATGATCACCGTGTACATCGCCTACTACCTGCTGGATACCCAGACCGACTTCTACCGCGACCACGGCCGCGTGCGCGAGGACGCGGCCGTGGTGTTCCACCTGGTGTGCCTGCTGCTGCCGATGCTGTTCGCCCTGTTCGGCGCCTGGCAGGAGCGTACCCATCTGTTCCAGGACATGGTGGCGCGCTTCGCCGTGCTGCTGGCGGTGGGCAGCGTGGCGCTGGGCCTGGAGCAGAGTTACCCGCAGGCACTGCTGAACTGGCTGGCGGAAATCCGCTGGCCGGCGCTGCATGGGCAGTGGATGAGCCTGATCCAGATGTCCTACCCGGTGTTCTTCCTAGCCTTCGTGGTGCTCGTGGTGCAGTACCTGCGCGAGCCACGGCCCTTGCACGCGGCGCAGATCATCGGCCTGGTCGGGATCTTCTGGATGCTGCCGCAAACCTTCATCCTGCCGTTCACCCTGAACATCATGTGCAGCCAGGTGATGCTGATGATCGCTGCGTCGGTGTCCCACGAGGCCTACCAGATGGCCTTCCGCGACGAGCTGACCGGCCTGCCCGGGCGACGCGCGCTGAACGAGCGCATGCAGCGCCTGGGGCGCAACTACGTGCTGGCGATGACCGACGTCGACCACTTCAAGAAATTCAACGACACCCATGGCCACGATGTCGGCGACCAGGTGCTGCGCCTGGTAGCGAGCAAACTGTCCAAGGTCACCGGCGGCGGTCGCGCCTATCGCTACGGTGGCGAGGAGTTCTGCCTGGTTTTCGCCGGCAAGACCCTGGAAGAGTGCATCCCGCACCTGGAAGCCGTGCGCGAGATGATCGCCAACTACGCTATCCAGCTGCGCAACCAGGAGAGCCGCCCGCAGGATGACCAGCAGGGCCGCCAGCGCCGCGGCACGGCGGGCAGCGGCAGTGTGTCGGTGACGGTCAGCGTCGGCGTGTGCGAGCGCCATCCCGAGCACCGCACTCCTGAAGAAGTGCTCAAGGCCGCCGACCAGGCGCTCTACGCAGCCAAGGGCGCAGGGCGTAACTGCGTGATGGCCCATGGGCAAAGAGAGAAGCGAGGAGCCTTGCGCGTGGCGTGACCGAAACTGACTTATCGGTCTTTAGATGACCCTATGTGTCGCAAAAGTTGTTCGGTTACACTCCAAGACCTTAGTACCGGTCCCTTGCGGGATTGCCCACGACTCAAGGTGTGAGAGGTTGCCATGGCTGACTACAAAGCGCCGCTGCGCGATATGCGCTTCGTTCTCAACGAAGTTTTCGAAGTCTCGAAACTGTGGGCAGCCCTGCCCGGACTGGCTGACGCGGTGGACGAAGACACCGCCTTGGCCGTGCTGGAGGAAGCCGGCAAGGTTACCGCCAAGACCATCGCCCCGCTGAGCCGCGCCGCCGACGAGGAAGGCTGCCACTGGGATAACGGTGCGGTGCGCACGCCTGCCGGCTTCATCGACGCCTATCGCACCTACGCCGAAGGTGGCTGGGTCGGTGTCGGTGGCGATCCGGTGTACGGCGGCATGGGCATGCCCAAGGTGATCTCGGCCCAGGTCGAGGAAATGGTCAACTCGTCGAGCCTGGCCTTCGGCCTGTACCCGATGCTGACCGCCGGCGCCTGCCTGTCGATCAATGCCCACGCCAGCGAAGAGCTGAAGGAAAAATACCTGCCGAACATGTACGCCGGGGTCTGGGCCGGTTCCATGTGCCTGACCGAGCCTCACGCCGGTACCGACCTGGGCATCATCCGCACCCGCGCCGAGCCGCAGGCGGACGGCAGCTACAAGGTCAGCGGGACCAAGATCTTCATTACCGGCGGCGAGCACGACCTCACCGAGAACATCATCCATCTGGTGCTGGCCAAGCTGCCGGACGCACCGGCGGGGCCGAAGGGCATCTCGCTGTTCCTGGTGCCCAAGTTCCTGGTCAACGCCGACGGCAGCCTGGGCGAGCGCAACCCGGCCAATTGCGGCTCGATCGAGCACAAGATGGGTATCCAGGCGTCGGCCACCTGCGTGATGAACTTCGACGCCGCCGTCGGCTATCTCGTCGGCGAGCCGAACAAGGGCCTGGCGGCCATGTTCACCATGATGAACTACGAGCGCCTGGGTGTCGGTATCCAGGGCCTGGCCTCGGCGGAGCGCTCTTACCAGAACGCCATCGAATACGCCCGTGACCGCCTGCAAAGCCGTGCCCCGACCGGGCCACAGGCCAAGGACAAGGTCGCCGACCCGATCATTGTCCACCCGGACGTGCGTCGCATGCTGCTGACCATGAAGGCGCTGAACGAAGGTGGCCGTGCCTTCTCCACCTACGTTGCCATGCAATTGGACACCGCCAAGTACAGCGAGGACGCCAGCACCCGCAAGCGCGCGGAAGACCTGGTGGCGCTGCTGACCCCGGTGGCCAAGGCCTTCCTCACCGACCTCGGGCTGGAGAGTGCCGTGCATGGCCAGCAGATCTTCGGTGGCCACGGCTATATCCGCGAGTGGGGCCAGGAACAGCTGGTACGTGATGTGCGCATCACCCAGATCTACGAAGGCACCAACGGTATCCAGGCCCTGGACCTGATGGGGCGCAAGATCGTCGGCAGCGGCGGTGCGTTCTACAAGTTGTTCGCCGACGAGATCCGCCATTTCACCGCTACCGCCGGCAGTGACCTTGGCGAGTTCGTCAAACCGCTGAATGCTGCGCTGGATGACCTGGATGCCCTGACCGCCTGGGTACTGGACCGGGCCAAGGGCAATCCGAACGAGATCGGCGCGGCGTCGGTCGAGTACCTGCACGCCTTCGGCTATGTCGCCTACGCCTACATGTGGGCGCTGATGGCGCGCACCGCGCTGGCGAAGCAGGGCGAAGAGGACTTCTACGCCAGCAAGCTGGGCACCGCACGCTTCTACTTCGCCCGCCTGTTGCCGCGCTTGCAGTCGCTGTGCGCGTCGGTCAAGGCTGGCAGCGAGTCGCTGTACCTGCTGGAGGCCGAGCAGTTCTGAGGTGAAAGCGTCATGTAAGCATTTGCTTACATGACGTGGTGACGTTTGGCGTCTTCTCTGGGATTGGATCCGAAGTTAATCTTCTTTCCATGGACGAAGCGCAGGACGCGCAAAGTACATCACAAGGACGGAACGAAGGAAGCCTGCCCGGGACGGTGGGACGAAAGGGAAGTCAAAGGGAAACAGTCTGAGAAAACCTCGCTTCGGCGGGGTTTTCTTTTGCCTGCGTTTTCTCCGGCTAGCCAAGCACGTCCAGCGCTGAAACGCCCATCTGCCGCGGATCGATCTCTTCTTCCAGCAACGTGCGCAGCAGTTCCACCGAGGCCTGCTGGCGTTGCGCATCGCGAAACACCAGGCCGACCTTGAGCGGCACCCGTGGCTCGCTCAATGGCTTCCAAAGCAGTTCGTGATCCTCCGAGGCCTCCCGCGCACGCCCCGGCAGCACCGTGGCCAGCGAGGTATGGTGCAGGCTGTCGAGAATCCCGCCCATGTTGTTCATTTCCGCCTGTACCTGTGGACGCCGCCCGAGGTTGGCCAGTTGGCCTTGCCAGATCTGCCGCACCTGGAATTCCTCGCCGAGAAGGATCATCGGCAGTTCCGCCGCCTGCTTCAGCGAGACCTTCTTGAATTCGCGCAGCGGGTGGGTGGCGGGAATCACTACCTGCAACTCGTCCTCGTACAACAGCAATCCGTGCAGCCCCGGCTGGCGAGGCGGCAGGTAGCTGATGCCGATATCCAGGCTGCCGTTGAGCAGGCGTCGTTCGATTTCCTGGCCTGACAATTCGTAGATCTGCACCACAAGGTGCGGCTGCGCCTTGCGCACCCGGTCGAGCAGTTGCGGAACCATGCTCGGCCGCACCGTCTGCAGCACGCCGATGGCCAGGGTGCGCAGGGCCTGGCCCTGGAAATTGCGCAGGGCGTCGCGGGCCCGTTGCATGCCGTCGAGCAGGGGCAGGGCGTGGTTGTACAGGGTGTGCGCGGCAAGGGTCGGCAGCAGGCGCTTGTTGCCGCGTTCGAACAGGCTGACATCGAGGCTGTGTTCGAGCTGGCGGATCTGCTGCGACAGCGCCGGCTGGGACAGCGACAGGCGTTCGGCGGCCCGGCCGACATGGCCTTCTTCATACACCGCGACGAAATATCGCAGTTGGCGGAAATCCATAAGCTTTACTTATCGAAAATGCTCGAAAAACGAAATGGCCCGGAGGCCGTCGGAAGCCTACTCTACGCCCGTATTCACGAGGTTTACAGGCCCAGAGGGCGCAATGAGCAGCGTACAGGTGGATGGCGTTTACATAGGCAAGGCTAAACCTCGGTGGGAGCATGCGGGCTTGAGGAAACGGGTGGATCGTCCGGCCCTGTCGTCACGCTGGCTCGGCTTGCCGCTGGAAGGGCTGCGCGCATGAACCTGTTCAATCTGCGTCGCCAACGGGCTCCCGTGGTCGATGTCGCACCGCTGCCGGGTGAACCCGTCGATCCGTTGTCGCGGGAATGCCTGATGCCGAGCAAGCAACTGGCCGAGCAGGTTTTCGTTCGTGGCCAGGGTTCCTGGCTATGGGATAGCGAAGGCCGGGCATTTCTCGACTTTACCCAGGGCAATGCGGTCAACAGCCTCGGGCATAGCCCCAAGGTGCTGGTCCAGGCCCTGAGCGGCCAGGCGCAGGCGCTGATCAACTCCGGGGCCGGCTTTCATAACCGCGAGCATCTGAAGCTGGTCAACCTGCTCTGCCAGAGCACCGGCAGCGACCAGGCCCATCTGCTCAACAGCGGTGCGGAAGCCTGCGAGGGCGCGATCAAGCTGGCGCGCAAATGGGGCCAGCTGCATCGTAATGGCGCCTACCACATCATCAGCGCCAGCCAGGGCAGCCATGGCCGTAGCCTCGGCACCCTGGCCGCCTCGGACCCGCTGCCGTGCAACCGCTGCGAGCCAGGCCTGCCGGGTTTCAGCAAGGTGCCGTTCAACGACCTGGCGGCGCTGCACGCGGCAGTGGACTCGCGCACCGTGGCGATCATGCTCGAGCCGATCCAGGGCGAAGCCGGAGTGATCCCGGCGACCCGGCATTACCTCAAGGGGGTCGAGCGCCTGTGTCGCGAACTGGGGATCCTGCTGATCCTCGATGAGGTGCAGACCGGCATGGGCCGCTGCGGTGCCCTGCTGGCCGAGCAAACCTATGGCGTGCGCGCCGATATCCTCACCCTGGGCAAGGGCCTGGGCGGCGGTGTGCCACTGGCTGCGCTGCTGGCCCGTGGTACGGCGTGTTGCGCAGAAGCCGGCGAACTGGAAGGCAGCCATCACGGCAATGCGTTGATGAGCGCTGCGGGGCTGGCCGTGCTGGAAACCGTGCTTGAGCACGGCTTCCTCGACCAGGTGGGCGCTGCCGGCCGTCACCTGCGTGATGGCCTCAGCCGTCTGGCCGGGCGCTACGGCCTGGGCGAGGTGCGTGGGCAGGGTTTGCTCTGGGGGTTGGAACTGCATGAGCCGCTGGCGGCGCAGGTGGTCAAGGCGGCACGCCAGGAAGGTCTGCTGCTCAATGCCCCGCAAGCCAGCGTGTTGCGCTTCTCGCCGGCGCTGACCGTCAGCCACGGCAATATCGACGAAATGCTCCTGCGCCTGGCCCGGGCCTTCGCCCGGGTGCATACCGCGCAGCTCGGCAGCCGCTCGTAAACGAATTCAAAGAACCGTCTCGCGTTCCTGCGCGTCGCCCCGGGCCTGTTGTTTTTGGTCCGGGGCGTTTTTTGTGCGCGGGAAACAAGCGGAACCGTCCGGGCTGGGCCAGAGTCAGTATGAGGACACTACTTTGGGAGCTTTGCCATGGACCTGATTCGTATCATCTTCGCCATTCTCCTGCCTCCGCTGGGGGTGTTCCTGCAGGTCGGCTTCGCCGGTGCGTTCTGGCTGAATATCCTGCTGACCCTGCTGGGCTACATCCCGGGGATCGTGCATGCGGTGTATATCATCGCCAAGCGGTGATCTTCAGGGCCTCATCGCTGGCAAGCCAGCTCCCACAGTGTCCGCGGCGCCGCAGAACCCTGTGGGAGCTGGCTTGCCAGCGATAGGGCCCTCAAGGCTGGTCGAGAATCCTGCTGTAGAACTTCCATTCCTCTTCCAGCGCATGCGCCAGGTTCGCCGCCGTCCTGAAGCCATGCCTTTCGGTCGGGTAGAAATGGCCCTCCGCCTCGATGCCGTTGTCCTTCAATGCCTTCAGCATCGCGCGTGTCTGCTCCGGCACCACCACCGCATCCAGTTCGCCCTGGAAGAAGATCACCGGCACGCGGATATTCCCTGCATGCAGTAGCGGCGTGCGTTCGCGGTAGCGCTCGATATCCCGCTCGGGATCGCCGATCAGCCAGTCCAGGTAATCGCCTTCGAACTTGTGCGTGGCCCTGGCCAGTGCCAGTGGGTCGCTCACGCCGTACAGGCTGGCTCCGCCGCGGAACACATCCTCGAAGGCCAGGGCACAGAGCGTGGTATAGCCGCCGGCACTGCCGCCACGAATGAACGCCTGGTACGGATCGATCAGCCCTTCACCGGCCAGGTACAGCACCGCCGCGCAGGCATCCTCGACATCCACCTTGCCCCAGCGCAGGTGCAGCGCCTGGCGATAGGCCCGGCCATAGCCGCTGCTGCCGCGATAGTTGAGGTCGGCCACGGCAAAGCCGCGCTGGGCCCAGTACTGGATACGTGGGTCGAGCACCGGATAACAGGCCGAAGTCGGCCCGCCATGGACGAACACCACCAGCGGCGCAGGCTTGTTGCCGTTCATCGCCGGATAGAAGAAGCCATGAGCCTCGCCGTCGCCGCTGGGATAGCTGAAACCGCGCGGCTTACTGATGCGCTCGGCCGGCAGGGGCTGCACGCCGCCGGCCAGTACCTGCACCGAGTGATCGCGGCGGTCGATGGCGATCACTGCCGCCGAATGCAGCGGCGAGGCGGCGACGGCGTAGATGAAGTGGTCGTCCAGGTCCAGACAGCGTAAGCGGCTGTATTCGCTTTCGATCGTGGTCAGTTCGCCGTCGCGCTTGCGCAGGCCGAGGCGGGAGAAACCCTGCTCGAACCAGGTGGCGAGATAACCATCGTCCAGCGCCAGCCAGGTGCTGGCGCCCAGTTGCCATGGCGCGGCGGCGTGGTCGGCATCGCAGCTCGGCAATGCCTGCCAGCCTTGCGCGGTTTCGCCCCAGGGCTGCCAGAAACCGTTGAGATCGGACAGGCAATACAACCGTCCTTCGCGGTCGAAGCGCGGCTGCTGCAGGGATTGCGCCGGGCCCTGGTCACCCGCGACGCAGCGGACTTCGCCGTTAGCTTCGCGGATATACAGGCGGGTCGCGGTCCAGGGTTGGTCCGGTCGGCTCCATTCGATCCAGGCCAGGCGCTGGCCGTCGTCGCTCAGGGTGGGCGAGGCATAGAAGTCGGCGCCCTCGGCGAGGATCTCGCGGCGGCCTTGGCTGATCGCGACCAGACGGTGCTCCTTGCCGCTTTCCTCGACGGCCAGCACCCGCTTGCCGGCCCAGACCAGGTCGCCGTAACGTCGCTCGCCCTGGGTCAAGGCCAGCGGTTGACCGCCGTCCAGTACCTGGCGATACAGCTGCTGGTCCGCCTCGTTGACGAAGAACACCTCGTTCTCGCCCAGGCAGAACGAACGTCCGCCGTACTCATACACCCGGCTGCGTACGCTGAACCCGTCCGGGGTCAGGCAGCGGGCCTGGCCGTTGCGCCATTGCCAGATACGGCAGGCACCGTCACGAGGACGGAACTCGTTCCAGAACAGGCCATCGCGGCCAGCCTTCAGTTCGGCGAAATCGGTGCCGGCGGCGACGGCCTGGTCGGCGCTGAAGCGCTCAGCCGCGGGCGATAAGTCGTGAGGTGCGCTCATTGCGGAAAGTCATCTCCTCGATGGTCAGGGTGGCGGTCTCGGCCTCCTCCCTGGCTGCGAGGATGATGCCGTGGTCCGCCGACTTGGAGCATACCGGATCGGCCTTGCTGGCATCGCCGGTGAGCATGAACGCCTGGCAACGGCAGCCGCCGAAATCCCGCTCCTTTTCGTCGCAGGAGCGGCAGGGTTCGGGCATCCAGTCGTAACCCCGGTAGCGGTTGAAGCCGAAGGAGTCGTACCAGATGTGCTGCATGCTGTGCTCGCGCACGTTTGGGAACTGCACCGGCAGTTGCCGCGCGCCATGGCAGGGCAGGGCGGTGCCGTCCGGGGTGACCGTGAGGAACACGCTGCCCCAGCCGTTCATGCAGGCCTTGGGCCGTTCTTCATAGTAGTCCGGGGTAACGAAAATGAGCTTGCACGGGTTGCCTTCGGCCTTGAGCCGTTCGCGGTACTCGTTGGTAATGCGCTCGGCACGCTCCAGCTGGGCCTTGGTGGGTAGCAGCCCGAGCCGGTTCAGGTGGGCCCAGCCGTAGAACTGGCAGGTGGCGAGTTCGACGAAGTCGGCTTCCAGGGCGATGCACAGCTCGATGATGCGGTCGATGCGATCGATGTTGTGCCGGTGGGTGACGAAGTTGAGCACCATCGGATAACCGTGGGCCTTCACCGCCCTGGCCATTTCCAGCTTCTGCGCGAAAGCCTTCTTCGAGCCGGCGAGCAGGTTGTTCACCTGTTCGTCGCTGGCCTGGAAGCTGATCTGGATATGATCCAGGCCGGCTTTCTTGAACGTGGCGATCTTTTCTTCGCTGAGGCCGATGCCGGAGGTGATCAAGTTGGTGTAGTAACCCAGGCGCCGGCCTTCGCCGATCAGCTCGGCGAGGTCCTGGCGCACCAGCGGCTCGCCACCGGAAAAGCCCAGCTGGGCGGCGCCCATTTCCCGCGCCTCGGCCATCACCTTGAACCACTGCTCGGTGCTCAGCTCCTTGCCCTGTTCGGCGAAGTCCAGCGGGTTGGAGCAATACGGGCACTGCAGCGGGCAACGGTAGGTCAGTTCGGCCAGCAGCCACAGCGGCAGGCCGACCTCGGGCCTCTCACTCAAGGTTGATCCAGTGTTCGGCACGGGCCACCTCCATGAATTGCTCGATGTCTTCGGGAAGCTCGGGCACCCCGGGGAATTTCTCGTCGAGCAAGGCGATGATCGCTGCCACGTCACGCTCGCCGTCGATCAGCTCGCCGATCAGCGCGGCGCTCTCGTTGAGCTTGATCATGCCCTCGGGGTACAGCAGGACGTGGGCCTTCTGCGCCGGTTCGTACTGGAAACGGTAGCCGGGACGCCAGCGCGGGGTCAGGTGACGGTCGAAGCTCATAGCGCGATCCCCTTGTGCCAGACCCGCTCGCTGGTGACGCTGTGGTAAGGCGGGCGGTCGAGTTCGTAGGCCATGCTCATGGCGTCGAGCATGCTCCACAGGATGTCCAGCTTGAACTGGAGTATTTCCAGCATACGCTGCTGCCCCTCGACCGTCGTGTAGTGCTGCAGGGTGATGCTCAGGCCGTGCTCGACATCCCGTCGCGCCTGGCTCAGGCGGGTGCGGAAGTAGCTGTAGCCGGCCGGGTCGATCCACGGGTAATGCTGCGGCCAGGTGTCCAGGCGCGATTGGTGGATCTGCGGGGCGAACAGCTCGGTCAGCGAGCTGCTGGCCGCCTCCTGCCAACTGGCGCGGCGGGCGAAATTGACGTAGGCATCGACGGCGAAGCGTACGCCGGGGAGTACCAGTTCCTGGCTGCGCAACTGGTCCGGATCCAGGCCGACGGCCTGGCCGAGACGCAGCCAGGCCTCGATGCCACCGTCCTCGCCGGGCGCACCGTCGTGGTCGAGCAGGCGCTGGATCCACTCGCGGCGAACTTCCCGGTCCGGGCAGTTGGCGAGGATCGCCGCGTCCTTCAGCGGGATGTTCACCTGATAGTAAAAACGGTTGGCGACCCAGCCCTGGATCTGCTCGCGGGTCGCACGGCCCTCGTACATCGCCACGTGATACGGATGGTGGATGTGGTAGTAGGCGCCCTTGGCGCGCAGCGCCTGTTCGAATTCGGCGGGGGACATCGGTTGGCTCATGGCGGCGGCTCCTAGAGGGTGATGCTCATGCCGTCGAAGGCGACTTCCACGCCACGGCGGTGCAGCTCGGCGCGCTCGGCCGAGTCCTCGTCGAGAATCGGGTTGGTGTTGTTGATGTGGATAAGCACCTTGCGCTGTTCAGGGAAGGCTTCGAGCACTTCGAGCATGCCGCCGGGGCCGTTCTGCGGCAGATGGCCCATCTCCGTGCCGGTGCGGGTGCCGACGCCGCGGCGCTGCATCTCGTCGTTATCCCACAGGGTGCCGTCCACCAGCAGTACGTCGGCATCGTGCATGCGTTGCAACAGGCCGGCATCGACCTGGCCCAGGCCCGGGGCATAGAAGAGTTTGCCGTCGGTGCGCAGGTCTTCGACCATCAGCCCGAGGTTGTCGCCGGGATGCGGGTCGAAGCGGTGCGGGGAATAGGGCGGTGCTGCGCTGCGCAGCGGGAACGGGCTGAAGCGCAGGTTGGGACAGGCTTCGATGGTGAAGCTGGCATCCAGCTCGATGCGGTTCCAGGCCAGGCCGCCATTCCAGTGTTCGAGCATGTTGAACAGCGGGAAGCCGGTGGTCAGGTCCTGGTGGACCATCTCCGTGCACCAGACCTGGTGCGGGCAGCCTTCGCGCAGGCTGAGCAGGCCGGTGGTGTGGTCGATCTGGCTATCGAGCAGGACGATCGCGTCGATGCCGGTGTCGCGCAGGGCCCGGGCCGGTTGCATCGGTGCGAAACCTTGCAGCTGGGCGCGGATATCCGGCGAGGCGTTGCACAGGATCCAGTGCTCGCCGTCATCGGACAGGGCGATGGACGACTGGGTGCGGGCCGTGGCGCGCAGGCTGCCATCGCGGTACCCCTTGCAGTTGGCGCAGTTGCAGTTCCACTGCGGGAATCCTCCGCCGGCGGCGGAACCTAGAATCTGGATGTACATGGCTTGCTCCCGCCGCGTCCGAAAATGAAAACGCCCCGGCTGGCCGAGGCGTCGTACCGCAAAAAGGCTTAGCGATTCGCGAAGTACATGGTCACTTCAAAGCCGATACGCAGGTCAGTGTATGCAGGTTTGGTCCACATGGGATTACTCCTTCCGGATAGGTCAGGTGAGGGACAGCTACTCATTTAGTCCATCCCCGGGAATGAAGGGTTCACATCGCCGGGATAGCGCAATCCTACTAGATTTTTTGTACTGGATGGTTAATCAAGGGTGAAAGGTCTTTTACCTGGACGGTAAGAATCCTGGCGCGGCGGAGCCGTTGGCGAGGATCAGCCAGTGCCTGCCGCTGGCAAGATCGGCCCGGGCGCGCTCGATATCGGGCTGCCGGAGCTGCCTGATCCGCGCGGCGAGCACCTGCGGATCGGCCTGGTCGTCGCCCGCCAGGTGCGCTTGCCAGAGCCATTCGGCCAGATCTGCATGGGGCATGACCGATGCGTGGAACTGCGCGGCCAGGCTGTCGCGCGAGGCCTCCGGCAGCAGGGCGGGACGGGCGAAGAATTCACGCAGGTGGCCGAGTATTTCAGCGTGGCTGGCGCCGGGCGATTGCACGCCGAACATCAGGCCGCTGTAGCCATGAATCTGACGGAAGGCGCTGAACACTGCATAACCCAGTTGCAATTCGCTGCGCAGGCGCTGGTAGAACGGGCCCTGGATCAGGTGGGCGAGCAGGCGGCCTGCGGCTTCGTCGGCGACCGGGGCGAACAGCAGCAGCGCCTGCTCGCCGCCGCTTTCGCCGCACTGCTGCCATTGACTAGGCAGGAGGCGTGGACGGGAGGGCTTGTACGGCGTACCAGCGAGGCGACCGAGCAGGTGATTCAAGGCATTGCCTGCCGCTGCGTCGAAGCCTGTTGCCAGCGCAGTCCAACCGGGCTGGCCTGCGCCTGCCAGGACGTGTGGCAGTTGCTGCATCAATTGTCGGAGCGGAATCTGCGGCGGCTCGGCAGTCGCACCGACGGCCGACGGATTCTCGAGCGTCCTCAGTGCCTGCTCGACAACGCCAAGCACCATGGCCGGTGCGCCACAGCAGCGCAGTTGCCAGGTGTTGGCGCTGCGCGTCCAGTCGAGTTCAATCCCGATGCGCCTGGCACGCTCGCTCAACGGCTTGAGCACATCGCGCAGGTGTTCGGCCTGCCAGCGAATGTACAGCGCGGCGTATTCGCCTGAGGCCGGAAGCACCGGACTGTAGGCCAGGCCGGTCGGCACCGGCGTGCCAGGCGTTTGCGCCACGACCGCCGACAGCAGTGGCTCCGGCTCCGGAAATTTCCATGGATGCCGGGATTCGCCGGGGTATTCCGGCACGATCGGCACTCCGTCTTCGCGTCTTGCCAGCTCCAGCGCACCGGGCGAGCGGCAGGCTTGCAGGCGTTGGTACTCCAGCAGCAGGGCGCTGTGGTCGGCCTTGCCGAAGAAGGCCAGCCAGTCGCGGATCAGTCCTTCGACGTCCGCCCGGTCCGCTGTAGTCGACAGCCGGGCCTTGAGGTGCAGCAGGGCCTGGCCGGCGAACCGGTACGGCACGGTGCAGGCGAGGTCTTGCAGCCAGCCGCGCTCGCGCAGTTCATGCACCAGCCCGCCCGGACGGTTGTCAGTGATCCAGGTGGAGAGGTAATCGAAGGAGGCGTTGTCGGGCAGATCCTCGTGGGCGAGCAGCATATCCAGCTGGCCTTCGATCTGCCCGGGCTGCAGCGGCCCGTCGAGCAGTGGCGGCGCCGCACTCTGCCTGACCTTCCTTCCTGGCGCGAACAGTGCGCCGAACTGCCGCGCCAGCGCTTCCAGCGGTTGTGGTCCGCTCAAGGTCAGGATGATCTGCCCGGCCTGGTAGAACTGCCGATGGAATCCGCTCAGCGCTTGCTGGAATGCCGCCTCGTGGATCGGCAACGAGTCCCGGTTGCCGGCATGGAACCCGCTCAACGGATGCTGCGCCGAGACGCTGCGCAGCAATGCGTACTGTCGCTGCGCCTCGGCATTGGCCGACCAGGCGACCCACTCGGCATGGATCACTTCGCGTTCGGCTGCTTGTCGCTCCAGGGTCAGCAGCGGATGCGCGAGCATGTCGCAGAGCCGCTCCAGCGCGCCGGACACCGCCGTTGGCGGCACCTCGAAGAAGAACTCGGTGTGGCGCTCCCGGGTGCTTGCATTGAGTTGCCCGCCCTGGCTCTGGACGAAGCGCATCAGCCCGTCTTCCACCGGGAAGCGTGCCGTGCCGAGGAACAACAGATGTTCGAGAAAGTGCGCCAGGCCGGGATAGGCCGGCGGGGCGTCATGACTGCCGGCCTCGACCCTCAGCAGCGCCGCGCAGCGTTTGAGGTGCGGGGCATGCCATAGCCTGACCCGCAGGCCATTGCTCAGGACGAGGTGCTGGAGGGTGCTGGACATGACGGCTCCGAAACGCGCAAGCCGTCATGCTAGCGGATAAATCAGTTGCGTGGCGCGCTATGCAGCTCGGCGCGCAGGTCCTGCAGATAGGGGCTGCTGGCACGGCCTTCATGCACCCGTTGCAGGTCGATATCCGCCGCGAGCAAGGCGCTGTCGCGCCCGGCCATGGCCAGAATGCTGCCGTCCGGGCCGACGATGCTGCTGTGGCCGCAATACTGGATCTCGCCTTCGGCACCGCAGTAGTTGGCGTAGACCAGGTAGCACTGGTTCTCGTGGGCGCGGCTGCGCACGGTAACCTGGCAGATGAAGTCGAACGGCTCCATGTTCGCCGTCGGCACCAGGATCAGCTCGGCGCCGTCACGGGCCAGGCGGCGGGCGTTCTCCGGGAATTCGATGTCGTAGCAGATCAGCATGCCGACCTTCCAGCCATTGAGTTCCACTACCGGGAAGTGATTGGGGCCGGGGCTGAACATGCTGCGGTCGAGTTCACCGAACAGGTGGGTCTTGCGGTAGTTGGCGAGGCGGCTGCCACCAGCGTCGATCAACTGCACGCTGTTGTAGATCCGCTGGTCCTCGCCCCGTTCCGGGTAGCCGTAGACGATGGCGATGGCGTTGCCCCGGGCAATCGCCGCGACGCGGCGGGCCGAGGGACCCTCCGCTTTTTCCGCCAGCCGGGCCACCGCGTCGCTGCCGATGTTGTAGCCGCTGACGAACATTTCCGGGCAGACCAGCAGTTCGGCGCCCTGGCTGGCGGCGAGCTGGGCCTGGTGCTCCAGGCGCTCCAGGTTGCCGGAAAGGTCCAGCGGCTGTGGCGAGCCCTGGTAGAGGGCGATACGCATGGGCAATCTCCTGTCAGTCGGGAAGGGCGATCGGGCCGATCTCGTTGAATACATCGCCCGGGCCGGGGTTGTCCGGGTGGGTGCGGCCACCGAAGTGGTTCATGATGCCCCAGACCGCGTTCAAGGAGGTCTGCACCGCGCCTTCGACCCAGGCCGGGGTCCAGGATACATCGTCGCCGGCAATGAAGATGCCGCGCTGTTCGACGGGCATGTCCTGCTGCATGAAGTGGGCGTACATGCGCTGGTTGTAGCGGTAGTGGCCGGGCAGGGCGCCCTTGAAGGCGCCGAGGAAGTACGGGTCGGCTTCCCAGGACACGGTGATCGGGTCGCCGATGATATGCCCGGCGATATCCAGCTTCGGGTAGATCTTCTTCAGTGCGTCGAGGGCCAGCTTGACGCGCTTTTCCACCGGGTGCGGGAGCATCTTCAGGGCGTCGCTCATCCACGAGTACGACAGGCAGATCACCCCCGGTTTGTCGTCGCCGTTGTCGAACAGGTAGGTGCCGCGGGTCAGGCGGTCGGTGAGGGTCATGCTCATCAGGTCGCGACCGGTTTCCGGGTCCTTGTCCTTCCAGAACGGGCGATCGACCATCACAAAGGTCTTCGACGACTGCATGTAGCGGGTGCGGTCCAGGGCCATCCACATCTTCTGCGAGAACAGCGATTCCTCGCATTCGATCTGGGTGGTCAGCAGCCAGCTCTGGCAAGTGGTCAGCACCGCAGCGTAATGGCGCGTGTCACCCCAGTTGTCGGTAACCGCCAGGCTGCCGTCCTCGTTGCGGGCGATGCGCTTGACCCCGGGGCGCGGTGCGCCACGGTGCAGCGAGGCCAGGCTGGTGCCTTGCGGCCAATGGGCGCAGCGCTGCGGCACATGTTTCCAGATGCCCAGCGGCACCTGCTCGACGCCGCCGACGATCAGGTGCTGGTGGTCGTCGCAGTTGGTCATGACCACGCGGAAGATTTCCAGCATCGAGTTGGGGAAGTCCGAGTCCCAGCCGCCGGTGCCGAAGCCGACCTGGCCGAACACCTCGCGGTGCAGGAAGCTGAGTTTGGCAAAGGCTTTCGAGGTGGCGACGAAGTCGTAGAAGGTGCGGTCGTCCCATAACGGTACCAGGGTGTTCCACAGTTCCTTCAGGCGCGGTACGTCGCGGTCGCGGATGGCCTGCTGGATATCGCCGAAGCGCGCACCGTCCTCCAGGGCATCGGCCCAGGCGTCGGCGACTTCCTGGAACAGGGCGGGCAGATCAGCGGCTTTTTCGGCGTACCAGGTCTTGCCTTCGAGGTCGATCACCGTGCTGCCGGAGGCTGGGGTCAGCGGGTTGGGGAACGGCCTGGTCTCCAGGCCGAGCTTGTCGACGTAGTGATAGAACGCCGTCGATGACACCGGGAAGCGCATGCCGCCCAGCTCGGCGACGATGCCTTCGGTACCGGCAAAGGCTTGCGAGCGCAGGCGGCCGCCCATCTTCGAGGCCTCGTAGACGACGGGCTTGAGGCCGAGTTTCATCAATTCATACGCCGCCACCAGGCCCGCGATGCCGGCACCGACGATCGCCACCTCCTCGCCATGGCGCTCGGCCGGGATGCTGCCGAGGCCGGCAGGGTGCTCGATCCAGTCGTCGAAGGCGAAGGGAAAGTCGGGGCCGAAGATGGTAACGGGCTTCTTGCCATCGGCGGGGTGGCGGTTGTTCTTGTTCATGAGGAGACCTGCCAGGGGGGCTGGGGAGCCTGAGTATAGGAAATGCCTGGTGGTCAATTTTAGGGAGGTGGGTGTTCGTTATTAAGATGCAGAGTGTTGTCGTTTTGTGGGTTTTTGGGTCGATATGACCGTGGGTTTTTGCATAGTGACAGGTGTGGTGAGTCTTATGGCCTCATCGCTGGCAAGCCAGCTCCCACAGGAACCGCATGCAACGCCAACCTGTGGGAGCTGGCTTGCCAGCGATCGAAGACACCACCAATCAAACAGGCTGCCCGCGATCCACTTTGCTGCTGAGGATGATGGAGGTCGTGGTCTTCTCCACCCCCTCCAGGCTGCCGATCTGGTCCAGCAACTGATCCAGCTGCTCCGGCGAGTCACTCCTCAGCCACGCCACATAATCGAATTCCCCACTCACCGCGCACAGCTGCTGCACCTGCCCCATGGCACTCAGCCGCCGCACGATCTCGCGCCCGGCGCGGGGCTGCACGGTGATACCCACATAGGCCTGCAAGCCGCCATCGATGACGCGCTGCCCGAGGCGCACGCCATAGCCGCTGATGACCTTGCTCTTCTCCAGCCGCGCAATCCGCGAGGTCACGGTGGTGCGCGCGATGCCCAGCTGGCGGGCGAGGGTGGCGACGCTTTCGCGGGCGTTGATCTGCAGGGCGGCGATCAACTGGCGGTCGATTTCGTCGAGGGCGAGGGTGCGGCTATCGGACATGAATTTCTCAAGGGCAAGGCGCGGACCTGCCCAGTGTACTCAACCCGCCGCCTTGAAGCAGTGCTCGAGCCCCGGGAACTGCCCGTCGCGCACCTCCCGTGCGTATTCGCCCAAGGCCTGGTCTATCGCCCCGCCCAGCTCGGCGTAGCGCTTGACGAAGCGCGGCTGGTACTCGCCGAACAGCCCCAGCAGGTCCTCGGTTACCAGGACCTGCCCGTCACAGGCAGGCGAAGCGCCGATACCGATGGCAGGAATCTCCAGCTCCTCGCTCAGCAGCCGGGCCAGCGGCTCGGCAATGCCTTCGAGGACGATGGAGAAGGCGCCTGCCGCCTGCATGGCCAGCGCATCGCGACGTACCCGCGCGGCACTTTCCTCATCCCGTCCCTGCGCCTTGAAGCCGCCCAGTGCGTTGACCTGCTGCGGCATCAGGCCGACATGGGCCATCACCGGAATCCCGCGCTGCACCAGATACGCCACGGTCGCGGCCATCTCCTCGCCGCCTTCGAGCTTGATGCCTTGGGCGCCGGTCTCGCGCAGTACCTTCGCGGCATTCATGAAGGCTTGCTCCAACGACGCCTGGTAGCTGCCGAACGGCATGTCCACTACCACGCAGGCGCGCTGCGCACCGCGCATTACCGCCTGGCCGTGGGCGATCATCATGTCGAGGGTGACGCCGAGGGTGCTGGGCATGCCGTAGAGCACCATGCCCACCGAGTCGCCGACGATGATGATGTCGGCATGGGCATCGACCCAGCGCGCCATCGGCAGGCTGTAGGCGGTGAGCACCACCAGGCTGCCGGCGCCCTTGCGCTGGCGGAGGGCGGGAATGTTCAGGCGGCTTTGGCCGATCTGCGTGCTCATTGACGAAGCTCCTGTTGTTCAACCAGACCCGACGCAGGCTAACATCGGTCTCTGTGGCTCACTTGAGCAAAGGAGACGATCAATGCAGCAAACGGGACAAGACCTCGTACCGCCCGTGCCAGAGCAGCTCGAGCGGCCGGTGCATGGGCGCATGTTCGACATCCCGGCGGGTTACCGGATCGAGATGCACAGCCATGAGTGGGTGCAGTTCACCTACGCGGGCGCCGGGAGCATGCAGGTGCTGACCGAACAGTACAATTTCCTCCTGCCGCCGCAGTGCGGCATGTGGATTCCCGCCGGCTTGCGCCACACCGTCTACAGCGAGCGTGCCCTGGCTTTTCGCAGCCTGTACCTGAGCGACACCGTGCTCAACGGCTACCGTCGCGAATGCTCGGTGGTGCAGGTGACGCCGTTGGTGCGCGAACTGATCGAGAAGGCCAGCGGCTTCGGCAACGACTATCCGGAACAAGGCCCGCAGGCGCGGCTGTTGCAGGTGCTGGTAGATGAGATCCGCGAGTTGCCGGAGGCGCCCTTCAGCCTGCCGCTGCCCAGCGACCCGCGCCTGCGGCGGATCACCGACGCTTTGCAGATGAGCCCGGAAGACAACCGCAGCATCGAGGACTGGGCGCAGCAGGTGGGCGCCTCGCGCCGGACCCTGGCGCGGCTGTTCCAGGCGCAGACACAGATGCCATTCCAGACCTGGCGCCAGCGCCTGCGCCTGCTGGCCGCGCTGCCGATGCTGGAGCAGGGCGGCAGCGTCACGGCGGTGGCCAACGAGCTGGGTTATGACTCGGTGTCGGCCTTTATCGCCTTGTTCCAGCGCCAGTACGGCGAAACGCCGGGGGCGTTCAAGTCGGCGAGCACGCGACGCGCTGGCGCTTAGTATGCTCAGGAGGTTGTACGATAACGTGGCGGTGCTGGTGCGTGGCTGCAAGGTCCTGCCAAGCATTTCGGCCCCGCTGGACAGCCTTTTCGGGCGTAGAAAAGGGATGAGTGGTCGGTTGAGATCGGATGACTGGTGGATTTAGCCTGTCTCAGGGGCTAGTCATCGTACAACTTGTACGATAACCTACATCCACTTCGATATTCCTTTTCTCCACCAAAGCGCCACAGGATGCCTACAACAATGACCCCACAAGAACTGCGCACCGTCCTCTCCCATGGCTTGCTGTCTTTCCCTGTCACCGACTTCAACGCCCAGGGCGACTTCCACCAGGCCGGCTACATCAAGCGTCTGGAATGGCTCGCCCCGTACGGCGCCACTGCCCTGTTCGCCGCCGGCGGTACCGGTGAGTTCTTCTCCCTGGCTGCCAGCGAATACAGCCAGGTAATCAAGACCGCCGTCGATACCTGCGCCGGCTCCGTGCCGATCCTCGCCGGCGTTGGCGGCTCCACCCGCCAGGCCATCGAATACGCCCAGGAAGCCGAACGCCTTGGCGCCAAGGGTCTGCTGCTGTTGCCGCACTACCTGACCGAAGCCAGCCAGGACGGCGTTGCCGCCCATGTGGAGGCGGTGTGCAAATCGGTGAAGATCGGCGTGGTGGTCTACAACCGCAATGTCTGCCGCCTGAACGCCGTGCAACTGGAACGCCTGGCCGAGCGCTGCCCGAACCTGGTCGGCTACAAGGACGGCCTAGGTGACATCGAGCTGATGGTGTCGATTCGTCGCCGCCTGGGCGATCGCTTCAGCTACCTGGGTGGTTTGCCGACCGCCGAGGTTTATGCTGCTGCCTACAAGGCCCTGGGCGTGCCGGTCTACTCGTCCGCAGTGTTCAACTTCGTGCCGAAAACCGCGATGGACTTCTACAACGCCATCGCCCGTGACGACCACGCCACCGTTGGCAAGCTGATCGACGATTTCTTCCTGCCGTACCTGGAACTGCGCAACCGCAAGGCCGGCTACGCCGTCAGCATCGTCAAGGCCGGTGCCAAGATCGCCGGTTACGACGCAGGCCCGGTACGCACTCCGCTGACCGACCTGACCCCTGAAGAATTCGAGCTGCTCGCAGCCTTGATGGACAAGATGGGCCCGCAATAAGCGCGACCCCGCGGCCTGCCAAAAGCCGCGCACCGGAGCGGGAAGCCCCCGTTCCGGCCTACAACTCAAGAGCCCGCACAAGAATAATTAGTGGGAGTACCTTCAGATGCACGCGACTAAAAAGACGCATGTCCGCTATCTGATCCTGTTCATGCTGTTCCTGGTGACCACGATCAACTACGCCGACCGCGCAACCATCTCCATTGCCGGCTCGAGCCTGCAGAAGGACCTCGGCATCGATGCTGTCACCCTCGGTTATATCTTCTCGGCGTTCGGCTGGGCCTACGTGCTGGGCCAGATTCCCGGTGGCTGGCTGCTCGACCGCTTCGGCTCGAAGAAGATCTATGCCTTAAGTATCTTCACCTGGTCGATGTTCACCGTGCTGCAAGGCTTCGTCGGCTACATGCCGGTAGCCAACGCGATCATCGCCCTGTTCATGCTGCGTTTCCTGGTCGGCTTCGCCGAAGCGCCGTCCTTCCCGGGCAACGCACGGATCGTCGCGGCCTGGTTCCCGACCGCCGAACGCGGTACCGCCTCGGCGATCTTCAACTCGGCGCAATACTTCGCCACCGTGCTGTTCGCTCCGCTGATGGGCTGGATCGTCCATGCCTGGGGCTGGGAGCACGTGTTCATCGTCATGGGTGCCATCGGCATCGTCTTCTCCGGAATCTGGCTGAAGCTGGTGTACAACCCCAAGGAGCACCCGATGATCGGTGCCCCGGAACTCGAGCACATCGAGAAGAACGGTGGCCTGGTGGATATGGACAAACCCAGGGCGGCCGGTGCCAGCGGGCCGAAGTGGGGCTACATCAAGCAGTTGCTGTCCAGCCGCATGATGATGGGCGTTTACCTCGGCCAGTACTGCATCAACGCCATCACCTACTTTTTCCTCACCTGGTTCCCCGTGTACCTGGTGCAGGAACGCGGCATGTCGATCCTCAAGGCCGGCTTCATCGCCTCGCTGCCGGCGATCTGCGGCTTCATCGGTGGCGTGCTCGGCGGGGTGATCTCCGATCATCTGCTGCGTCGCGGCAATTCCCTGACCTTCGCGCGCAAGGCGCCGATCGTCATTGGCCTGCTGCTCTCGACCTCGATGGTGATCTGCAACTATGTGGACGCCGAGTGGATGGTGGTCGCGATCATGGCCCTGGCGTTCTTCGGCAAAGGCCTCGGCGCGCTGGGCTGGGCGGTGGTCTCGGACACTTCGCCGAAGCAGATCGCCGGTCTGTCGGGTGGCATGTTCAACACCTTCGGCAATATCTCCTCGATCACCACGCCGATCATCATCGGCTACATCATCAGCGCCACAGGCTCGTTCAAGTGGGCCCTGGTGTACGTGGGCGCCAACGCACTGGTGGCGGTATTCAGCTACCTGGTGATCGTCGGCCCGATCAAGCGGATCGAACTGCGCGATGCACCGAAGGATGAAGCGGTAGCGGCGTCATCGGGCAAACTGGCCGAGTCCGCCCGCTAAGCAGACCACGCGATGCCTGGCCTTGTAGCCGGGCGTCGCGGATGAACAAAGCCTGGGAAATAACAAGAAGGGCACCACCATGCAGTTGATCGAAACTTCCGACTCGCCTCGCTATGTCCGCCTGCACGACGACGATAACGTCGTGGTGGTGGTCAATGATGGCGGTCTGGGCGAAGGCGCCCGCTTCGCCGATGGCCTGACCCTGGTCGAAGGCGTGCCGCAAAGCCATAAGGTGGCGGTGGTGAATATCGCCAAGGGCGAGCCGGTGCGCCGCTACGGCCAGATCATCGGCTACGCCCTGGAAGACCTGCGCCAGGGTAGCTGGGTCAAGGAAAGCCAACTGGCCATGCCGGCTGCGCCGGAGCTGGACAGCCTGCCGCGCTGCGACGCGGTGCCGGAGGCCCTGCCGCCGCTGGACGGCTACACCTTCGAGGGTTACCGCAACGCCGACGGTACGGTGGGCACGCGCAACATCCTCGGCATCACCACCACCGTGCAATGCGTGACCGGTGTGCTCGATCACGCGGTCAAGCGCATCCGCGAGGAACTGTTGCCCAGGTATCCCAACGTCGACGACGTGGTCGCCCTGACCCACAGCTACGGCTGCGGCGTGGCGATCAACGCCCGCGATGCCTACATCCCGATCCGCACCGTGCGCAACCTGGCGCGCAATCCCAACCTGGGAGGTGAAGCGCTGGTCATCAGCCTGGGCTGCGAAAAGCTCCAGGCCGGCCAGGTCATGCACGATAACGATCCATCGGTGGACCTCAGCGAGCCCTGGCTCTACAGGCTGCAGGACGCCAGCCTCGGCTTCGTGGAAATGATCGAGCAGATCATGGCCCTGGCCGAAGCGCGCCTGATCAAGCTGAACCAGCGCAAGCGCGAAACCGTGCCGGCCAGCGAGCTGATCCTCGGCATGCAGTGCGGCGGCAGCGATGCCTTCTCCGGCATCACCGCCAACCCGGCCCTCGGCTATGCCGCCGACCTGCTGGTACGCGCCGGTGCCACGGTGCTGTTCTCGGAAGTCACCGAAGTGCGCGATGCCATCTACATGCTCACCTCCCGCGCCGAAACGCCGGAGGTGGCCGAAGCGCTGGTGCGCGAGATGGACTGGTACGACCGCTACCTGCAAAGCGGTGAAGCCGACCGTAGCGCCAACACCACGCCGGGCAACAAGAAGGGCGGGCTGTCGAACATCGTCGAGAAATCCCTTGGTTCCATCGTCAAGTCCGGCAGCGGCGCTATCCAGGGCGTGCTCGGGCCTGGCGAACGGGTGGAGCGCAAGGGCCTGATCTTCTGTGCCACGCCGGCCAGCGATTTCGTTTGTGGCACCCTGCAACTGGCTGCCGGGATGAACCTGCACGTGTTCACCACCGGGCGCGGCACGCCCTATGGCCTGGCCATGGCCCCGGTGGTCAAGGTCTGCACCCGCACCGAGCTGGCCCAGCGCTGGCCCGACCTGATCGATATAGACGCCGGCCGCATCGCCTCGGGCCGCGCCACCATCGAGGAACTGGGCTGGGAGCTGTTCCACTACTACCTGGACGTCGCCAGCGGCCGCAAGCAGACCTGGGCCGAGCAGCACAGGCTGCATAACGACATCACCCTGTTCAATCCGGCACCCATTACCTAACGCGATCCTTGTGGGAGCTGGCTTGCCAGCGATTGCTATCTACCAGGCAATACAGCTCCCACTGACTCACCCTTTGTCCACAGGAGCCCCGAAATGCCAGAGATCCTCGGCCACAACTTCATCGCCGGCCAGCGCAGCGCCGCTGGCGCGCAACGTCTTCAAAGCCTCGACGCCACCACCGGCGAAGCCCTGCCGTACAGCTTCGCCCAGGCCACCGAGGGCGAAGTGGACCAGGCCGCCCAGGCTGCCGCGGCCGCCTTCGCCGAATTCCGCCAACTATCCCCGGCCCGCCGCGCCGAATTCCTCGACGCCATTGCCGCCGAGCTGGATGAGCTGGACGATGCCTTCGTCGCCATCGTCTGCCGCGAAACGGCGCTTCCGGCTGCGCGTATCCAGGGCGAGCGCGGTCGTACCAGCGGGCAGATGCGCCTGTTCGCCCAGGTGCTGCGCCGCGGTGACTTCCTCGGTGCGCGCATCGACCTGGCCTTGCCGGAGCGTCAACCGCTTCCGCGCGTGGATATCCGCCAGATGCGCATCGGCGTAGGCCCGGTCGCGGTGTTCGGCGCGAGCAACTTCCCGCTGGCGTTCTCCACGGCGGGTGGCGATACCGCTGCGGCCCTGGCCGCCGGTTGCCCGGTGGTGTTCAAGGCCCACAGCGGCCATATGGCCACGGCTGACCTGGTCGCCTGCGCCATCCAGCGCGCCGCCGAGCGCACCGGTATGCCCAAGGGTGTGTTCAACATGGTCTTCGGTGGCGGCGTCGGCGAGTGGCTGGTCAAGCACCCGGCAATCCAGGCGGTCGGCTTCACCGGCTCGCTCAAAGGCGGCGATGCCCTGTGCCGCATGGCAGCGGGGCGTGCGCAGCCGATCCCGGTGTTCGCCGAGATGTCCAGCATCAACCCGGTGATCATCCTCCCGGGCGCGCTGGCCAAGCGTGGTGAAGCGATCGCCCGTGAGCTGGCTGGCTCGGTGACCCTGGGCGGTGGTCAGTTCTGCACCAACCCGGGCCTGGTCATCGGTCTGCAGTCGTCCGGATTCAGCAAGCTGCTGGGCGACCTTGGCGGGCATCTGGACCAGCAGGCCGGGCAGACCATGCTCAATGCGGGTGGGCTGCGCAGCTATGTCGGTGGCCTGGAACACCTGCAGGCACATGCCGGCATCCAGCACCTGGCCGGTCAGCCGCAGCAAGGCAGCCAGGCACGGGCCCAGTTGTTCAAGGCCGACGCCCGTCTGCTGGTGGATTCCGATCCGCTGTTGCAGGAGGAAGTCTTCGGGCCGGCCACCGTGGTGGTCGAGGTCGCCGATGATGAGCAACTGCGCAGCGCCCTGCTGGGCCTGCGTGGCCAACTGACCGCTACCCTGATCGGCGAGCCGGAAGACTTCGAAGCCTTCGCCTGGCTGGTGCCGCTGCTGGAAGAGAAGGTCGGCCGTATCCTTATCAACGGTTACCCGACCGGTGTCGAAGTCTGCGACGCCATGGTCCATGGCGGGCCGTACCCGGCAACGTCCGATGCCCGTGGCACCTCGGTGGGCAGCCTGGCCATCGACCGCTTCCTGCGCCCGGTGTGCTACCAGAACTACCCGCAATCGCTGTTGCCTGAAGCGCTGCGCGACGCCAACCCGCTGCGCCTGCGCCGGCTGGTCAACGGCCAATGGAATGACGGCGTGATCGCCTGAAACTCGCCTGAAACGAACAAGCCCCGCGATTGCGGGGCTTGTTCGTTTCAGGCGCTCTGGCTTTGCTGCTGCTCGGCGTCTTCATGGGCCTGGCGCAAACGCTCGCGGCTATTGCTCAGGTGCATGCGCATGGCCATCTTCGCCCCTTCGCTGTCGCGGCGGGCAATGGCCTCGTAGATCGCCTCGTGCTCGTGGCTCAGGCGGCTCATGTAGTGGGGTTGGTCATCATGGGCCAGGCGCGCGGAGTTCAGCCGCGTGCGCGGAATGATGCTGGTGCCCAGGTGATTGATGATGTCGGCAAAGTAATGGTTGCCGCTGGCCTGGGCGATCTGCAGGTGGAACTGGAAGTCCGCCGATACCGCATCGGAGGCATGGGAAGCCCCCTCGTTCAGTTCGTCCAGTGCCGCGCGCATTCCGGCCAGGGCCTCATCGCTCCGGCGTTGCGCGGCCAGGCCGGCCGACTCGACCTCCAGGGCGATGCGCAGCTCCAGTACCGAAAGAACCTCGCGCAGCGTCACGATGGTGGCCGGATCGATGCGGAAACTGCCGCCGACGGGCTGGTCGAGCACGAAGGTGCCGATACCATGGCGGGTTTCCACCTGGCCGGAGGCCTGCAAACGGGAGATGGCTTCACGCACCACCGTCCGGCTCACGCCTTCCTCGGCCATGATCTGCGACTCGGTGGGAAGCTTGTCGCCGCGCTTCAATTGCCCGCTGCGAATCCGCTCGGTCAGCACCGCGACCAGTTCCTGGGCCAGGCTACGCGGCTTGCGCCGGCCTCGCACCTGTACCTGCTGCTCTGTCATGCCTTGTCATTCACGTAGAAAAATAACCGTCATCATAGCCGATGGAGTTGTACGATCACATGGGCGGAGTGGGGAAAAGGATAAAGAAAGGACGGTAAGGGTTGGCTTGGTCGGATCTGATTGCTTCATGGGACTTGGGTTGCATACATCAAAACAGAAGCCTATATTTTGCCTATGCCTAACATATGCCTGAGGTGCTATCCATGCGCACTGTCTCTATTTTTAAAAACGGCAAGAACCAGGCCGTCCGATTGCCTGCCGACATGGCCTACGAGGGCGTCGGAGAGCTCGAGATTTCACGCGAAGGTGATGTGATCACGCTGCGTCCTGTGCGGCCATCCTGGGCATCCCTCTCCGAGCTGCCGAAGGCTGATGAGGACTTTTTGCAAGAGCGTGCCTCAGTAGTCGGTGATGAAGGCAGGTTCAATCAGTGACCACGTACATGCTCGATACCTGCATCTGCTCATTCATCATGCGCGAGCATCCGGAAGCGGTGATCAAGCGCCTGGTTGCCGAGGTTATAAAGGGGAACCGAATTGTCATCTCCGCCATCACCTACGCAGAGATGCGCTACGGGCAGATCGGCAAGAAGGCATCGCCCAAGCACAGGATGCTGGTTGACGAGTTTGTGAAACGGCTGGATGCGGTGCTGCCGTGGGATCAGCACGCGGTCGATGCGACAGTTCAAGTGATGGAGGCCTTGACTAGTGCCGGAACACCTATCGGCCCTAATGACACCGCCATAGCGGGGCATGCGATCGCTATCGGTTGTACCCTGGTGACAAATAATGTGCGTGAGTTTGGCCGTGTTCATGGCCTTGCCTATGAGGACTGGGTTTGAGACCTCGCCACTGAACTTCCGCTGCACCTGAGCAAGCAGTCGCCCTCCCTGAAACACAAAAGCCGCGCATTCGCGCGGCTTTGTCGTACCTGGTGGGCCCACACGGACTCGAACCGTGGACCAAAGGATTATGAGTTCGCCAATGACACCGCTACGCTAGGTTTCATTGGGTTACACGAGGAAACGGTACAGTACGTGAAAGTACAAGGCAATCAGTACGTTAGCGAACGGTACGTTACAGGGGAGGACCTTCGTGCTGTACCGCTAGTGTACCTTTGCTATAGCGGCACACGCGTCCGGCTTGATGTCGGTGTTATCGTGGTTCGGCTCAAATCCTGCGCCCCAACCCTCGACCGGCTGCGGCAGCAGAGCTGCCTTGGTCTCGGGTTATCGACCTTAAAGCATCACCGGCGTTTATTGGATTGTTTCAGGTTGACAAAATCCCGAAATTGCCAGATTCTCTCGGTTGACAAAAACCGATTTTTGCCAGGAATCGCTATGACCTATCGACATCCTTCTTCGTTTTACCCGGACCTTACCGACGATCGCCTGGCGAAAATTGCTGAGCCGCTGCTCGACATTCGTTATAGCACCATCCGCGAGATGGCTTCCCCGTTTGACGATACGTATACCCAAGAGACAGCGGTATTTGGACGGTCCCGCAACATGCTGATCCATCTTTGCATGGGCGGCAAGTATGACTGGCTAAGTCTCGCCAGCCCTGGCATGGATGTCACTTTCCGTATTGGCAATGTGCCATGTCGCTTTTTCCGTGATGATCCTGAGCTGCCGGGAAAACCGGGGTTCTTCAAGAGAAATGCGGTTGATGATCTCTTCTCTCCAGATGAAAATGATCCTGTTATGTGGCGTTTTGTCGTTGAGCGAGCTCTAACTGAGGATGACGAGGATCGAGTTTTTCTGATTGGCTACAACGCATTTCAGGAAAAGATCTCTCAGTGGGCCTATGGTTCCTCTGGACCAATCCTCCATTCTGTGGACAGCGACGTGCCTAAGGCCAAAGAGCTTCCCCCAGCAGCAGTCGAGGTGCGGGAAGACACTGTCCGGAAAGATAGAGACGCTCAAAACGAGTGAAATAGATGAACGTTTTATTTGATGGAGCATCCCTAAGACTAGCCCGCGTATTTAGCGGGCTAGCTCTTGAAGAGGTTGCTGAAAAGGTAGGGAAAACCCGCCAGTACTTGCATAAGCTTGAAACCGGGCAGGGTAAGCCCACTGAGCAGCTAGCGTACGACCTTGCAGATGCACTTGATGTCGAGGTGGGTTTTTTTGCGCCTAGAAGTAATAGGCTTCACGAAGACCAGTTTCACTTTAGAAAACTACTCACTACAAAAAATACTATAAAACAAGTTGCTGTTGCGCGCGGTGAAATGATTGACTCCCTGATTCGATTTCTCGAACAGGAGCTTCGATTGCCGGAAGTGAAAATTCCAAGTATTGCTCAGATTCAGACGTACGAGGACATTGAGCGTGCAGCGGAGCGGTGCCGAAGTGAGTGGGATCTTGGGCTTGCGCCAATTGGTAGTATGACCAGATTGGCAGAGAACCTAGGAGCTGTGGTTACTACATTCTCCGGTATTTCCAAAGAAATCGACGCGCTCTCAGTTTCTGTGGAAAGACCTTTTATAGTTAGGAACACTGCAAAAGAGAGTGCATGCCGACAGCGGTTTGACATTGCGCATGAGTTAGGGCATCTAGTGATGCATGAAGGTATCGTTACAGGCGATCGCGTCACTGAAAATCAAGCAAACCGCTTTGCTAGTGCGCTGCTGCTGCCGCGCACTATGATGGCTAAATTATTTCCGCGTCCAAATGGTACTAGACTAGACTGGAAAGGGATGCGTGAATTTAAACTGACCTGGAAAGTCAGTAAGGCCGCTATTCTGTACAGAGCTAAGCAGCTAGATCTAATTACGGAGTCTCAATACAAGACTGGAGTTATAACTCTCAAAAAGTACGGAGAGTCCAACGGGGAGAAGGAAGATTATCTGATATCTCAGGAACCTCCAGAAATGCTCGCTAGGTCACTGTTTGTTTTGGCCGAAAAGAGAGGGATCGGTGTTGGCGAGATTGCCAAGGCTCTAAACGTAAAGGTTGCTTTTTTGAAAGAGCTTACCGGTTTAGAGGATTTTGTCGATCAGCGCCCCCAAGTCCCACCAAGGGTTCCGCACTTGCGGCTTGTGACTTGATATAAGAGATCATTTGGGGTAGAGGTCATCTGGCAGTTATTGCGTAAACTGTCGGAGGCTTCATCTAATAGAGGCTATTACTGCCAATTATAAGGTGGTAGTGGCCTTTTATTTTTTATGCGACAAAATTTTTAGGGCGGACTAAGGCTTTATGATTTACCAGCATCTTGAATCTGCCGTAGTGATTGAAGATTTAGATCACGATTGTGCTAGCTACCTAGAATTGCGGTTGAGGAATAAAGCAGGAGGGACAG
>NZ_JAOECN010000021.1:0-96831 GCF_029836855.1 Pseudomonas sp. GD04058 | reverse complement strand
CATATGCAGGTAGGGGTTTTGTCTTTCCGGCAATCCGAATCCGGATGATCGATCCCTTCGTCAAATCCCCCTCGAAGGGGCCTCTGCTTTCTATGCAATCTCTCCGGGCGTGGCTATCATGCCTGCCTCATTGTGTATCGAGATTGGCATGCTGAAGTTGTTAACACTCCTCAAGGATGGTCGATTTCATTCTGGCGAGGCCCTGGGGGCCGTACTGGGCGTAAGTCGCAGTGCGGTCTGGAAGCAATTGCAGCTTCTCGAGTCGGAGTTGAATCTGACTGTGTACAAGGTCCGCGGCCGGGGGTATCGGTTAGCCGAACCTTTATTGCTGCTCGATGCTGAAAAGATCGCATCCCTGGCTGTGAGAGAGCCTTGGCCTGCTGTTGTGCTTGATGACATTGATTCTACCAATGCCGAGGCCTTGCGCTTGGTTGCGGCTGGGCAGGCAGCGCCGTTCCTCGTGCTGGCCGAAAGGCAAAGCGCCGGTCGTGGTCGCCGTGGTCGTGCATGGTCGAGCCCGTTTGCTCAGAATCTCTACTACAGTCTTGTGCTGCGAGTAGAGGGTGGCATGCGCCAGCTCGAAGGGCTGAGTCTTGTCGTGGGGCTCGCTGTGAGGCAGACGCTGCTCGCCCTTGGCGTTGCTTCGGCGGGTCTCAAGTGGCCTAACGACGTTCTTGTGGATAACCGCAAGGTAGCCGGCATTCTCCTGGAGCTTGTCGGGGACCCTGCGGATGTCTGTCATGTCGTTCTTGGTATCGGTATCAATGTGAATATGCAGAGCGCCGATATCGACCAGGCATGGACCTCGTTGCATCTGGAAACGGGTCATATGATTGATCGTAACCGTCTCGCGGCGTTGCTTGGCGACAACCTGCGCATATACCTGGAGCGCCATCACCAGGAAGGCTTCTCGGCCCTGCAGTCGGAATGGGAGAGCGCACACCTCTGGCAGGGACGGCCCGTTTCCCTGATCGCGGGAAGCAATAGTGTTGATGGCGTCGTTTTGGGGGTTGATCATCAGGGCGCCTTGCGGCTGGATGTTGATGGTATTGAAAAGAGCTTCAGTGGTGGTGAGCTCAGCTTGAGGTTGCGTGATGATTCTTGAGCTCGATTGCGGAAACAGTTTTATCAAATGGCGAATTATCCGGCGGATTGACAAAGTGGTCATGGCTGGTGGGGTGGTCGACTCGGACAAGGCCTTGCTTCTTGCTGTTGAAAAGGAGGGGTTGTCTCCCAAGTGGTGTCGGTTGGTCAGCGTACGTACCGAGGATGAAACCAATGCCCTGGTTACAGCATTAAGGGCTGCGTTTTCTCTTGAAGTGAAAAAAGCCGGGCCGGCGCAGGAGCTGGCTGGCGTGCGCAATGGTTATGAAAACTTCGAGCGCCTGGGGCTGGATCGTTGGCTTGCTCTTTTGGGTGGTTACCATCTAGTGAGCTCGGCCTGCGTGGTCATTGACCTGGGTACCGCAGTGACTTCTGATTTTGTAAGTGCTGATGGAGAGCACCTGGGCGGTTTCATCTGTCCAGGGATGCCACTCATGCGCAACCAGCTACGAACCCATACGCGGAGAATCCGCTACGATGACGTGTCTGCCGAACAGGCTCTTTCCAGCCTGGCGCCTGGTCGCGCGACAGTGGAAGCGGTGGAGCGAGGGTGCACGCTAATGCTGCAAGGTTTCGTTCTCACTCAAGTCGAGCAGGCCAAGGCGCTGTGGGGTGACGATTTCACCTTGTTCATCACCGGGGGCGATGCCGCTCTGGTGAGTCGTGTGGTGCCGTCGGCTCGTTCTGTTCCCGATCTGGTGTTCGTCGGGCTCGCCATCGCTTGTCCGTTGGACTGAGGTGCATATGCGTTGGTTGTTTCTTCTTTTGCTGGTGTTGAATGTCTTCTATTACGTCTGGCATCAGCAGGAGGCGCCGCTCAAGGCGAAGGAAGTCGTTTCGCTGTCGTTGTACAAGGGAAGCCAGCAGGATATCCAGTTGTTGAGTGAGGCGCAGCAAGCCAGTCCGGAGAAAGGGTGTCTCTATCTCGGCGGGCTTGCTACCCCGGAGTTGCTCGAGTCGTTGCGTCAGCGTCTGGTTGCTTTGGATGTCGCCTCCAGGAAGGTGGTAGGAAAACTGATGGACAGCTCGGGCTGGTGGTTGCAGATCCGCCCTGAAAGCCGGCATTTGCTGGATGAAACCTTGGTCGGCAGTCTTTCTCGTGATTTCAATGACTTAAAGAGTAAAATAATGCAGTGCGAGGGTATTGCAACGGTCGAATAGTTTGCATAGAATGGCGCCCGCTTCACAGGGATAACCACTAGGTGGTGAGTCTGGGAAGTGACTGTCAAATTAGCTAACCTCAAGATTTTAAAGAGAAAAAGCTTGACAGTCGGACGGCAAAGATACAAAATGCCGACCACAGCTCAGGAGGGGTTCCCGAGCGGCCAAAGGGATCAGACTGTAAATCTGACGTCTACGACTTCGAAGGTTCGAATCCTTCCCCCTCCACCAGTTTAGCGAGAGCAGCAAGCTCCGCGGGTATAGTTTAGTGGTAGAACCTCAGCCTTCCAAGCTGATGATGCGGGTTCGATTCCCGCTACCCGCTCCAAGTTTGCTGCTGTTGCAAAATGTGTTTCGCTCTTGTAGCTCAGTTGGTAGAGCACACCCTTGGTAAGGGTGAGGTCAGCGGTTCAAGTCCGCTCAAGAGCTCCATCTAACAAGGCAGATATGAAAATATCTGCCTTTGTTTTAATGGTTGGTATCGCAGCTAAATTCTTCTGTTGGAGGATGGTATCGATGGCTAAGGAAAAGTTTGAACGTAACAAGCCGCACGTTAACGTCGGCACCATCGGTCATGTGGACCATGGCAAAACTACGTTGACCGCAGCGCTGACCCGCGTCTGTTCCGAAGTTTTCGGTTCTGCTGTTGTTGAGTTCGACAAGATCGACTCCGCTCCAGAAGAGAAGGCTCGTGGCATCACTATTAACACTGCTCACGTAGAGTACGACTCGAACGTTCGTCACTACGCTCACGTTGACTGCCCAGGTCACGCAGACTACGTGAAGAACATGATCACCGGTGCTGCCCAGATGGACGGCGCGATCCTGGTTTGCTCGGCCGCCGATGGTCCGATGCCGCAAACCCGTGAGCACATCCTGCTGTCCCGTCAGGTGGGCGTTCCTTACATCGTGGTCTTCCTGAACAAGGCTGACCTGGTAGACGACGCTGAGCTGCTGGAGCTGGTCGAGATGGAAGTTCGCGACCTGCTGTCCACCTATGACTTCCCAGGCGACGACACCCCGATCATCATCGGCTCGGCTCGTATGGCGCTGGAAGGCAAAGACGACAACGAAATGGGTACTACCGCTGTCAAGAAGCTGGTAGAGACTCTGGATGCCTACATTCCTGAGCCAGTTCGTGCCGTTGACCAGCCGTTCCTGATGCCGATCGAAGACGTATTCTCGATTTCGGGTCGTGGTACCGTTGTTACCGGTCGTATCGAGCGCGGTATCGTCCGTGTTCAGGATCCGCTGGAAATCGTTGGTCTGCGTGACACCGCCAGCACTACCTGCACCGGTGTCGAGATGTTCCGCAAGCTGCTGGACGAAGGTCGTGCTGGCGAGAACTGTGGCGTTCTGCTGCGTGGTACCAAGCGTGATGACGTTGAGCGTGGCCAGGTTCTGGTCAAGCCAGGTTCGGTCAAGCCGCACACCAAGTTCACCGCAGAAGTCTATGTTCTGAGCAAGGAAGAAGGCGGTCGTCACACTCCGTTCTTCAAAGGCTACCGTCCACAGTTCTACTTCCGTACCACTGACGTGACCGGTAACTGCGAACTGCCGGAAGGCGTAGAAATGGTAATGCCAGGCGATAACATTCAGATGACTGTTACCCTGATCAAGACCATCGCTATGGAGGACGGTCTGCGCTTCGCTATCCGTGAAGGCGGTCGTACCGTCGGCGCCGGCGTCGTAGCGAAGGTTATCGAATAAGTAGTTGATTTATCTCTATCAGGCCGGTATAGTGGCCGGCCTGATTAAGCTTTTAGGTCAGTAGCTCAATTGGCAGAGCGACGGTCTCCAAAACCGTAGGTTGGGGGTTCGATTCCCTCCTGACCTGCCAGATTCTCTCGTGTATCTGGCTTTCTTTTCACAGGATCCCACTGTATGACTTCCAAGTCTGAAGCCCAAGACTCTCGCTTTGATCTGCTCAAGTGGCTTGCTGTTGTTGCCTTGGTCGTTGTCGGGGTTGTAGGCAATCAGTATTACTCTGCTTCGCCAATCCTGTATCGCGTAATCGCCTTGCTCGCTCTCGCTGCTGCTGCTGCTTTCATTGCGCTGCAGACTGTCAAGGGCAAGTCGTTCTTTGCGTTGGCTAAGGAAGCTCGCGCCGAGATTCGTAAGGTCGTATGGCCAACCCGTCAGGAGACTACCCAGACCACTCTCATCGTGGTGGTCGTGGTGCTGGTCATGGCGTTGCTGCTGTGGGGTCTCGATTCCCTGCTCGGCTGGTTGATTTCCTTGATTGTTGGCTAAGGGTGTCCTGTGGCTAAGCGTTGGTATGTTGTGCATGCTTACTCGGGTTACGAGAAGCATGTAATGCGCTCGCTGATCGAGCGCGTGAAGCTGGCAGGCATGGAAGACGGCTTCGGCGAGATTCTGGTCCCCACTGAAGAAGTGGTGGAAATGCGTAATGGCCAGAAGCGCAAGAGCGAGCGTAAGTTCTTCCCTGGCTATGTGCTGGTCCAGATGGAAATGAACGAGGGTACCTGGCACTTGGTCAAGGACACTCCTCGTGTGATGGGTTTCATTGGCGGTACTGCCGATAAGCCTGCACCTATTACCGACAAAGAGGCCGAGGCCATCCTGCGTCGGGTCGCTGATGGTAGCGACAAGCCGAAGCCAAAAACCCTGTTTGAGCCGGGTGAGGTTGTTCGGGTTATCGATGGTCCGTTTGCTGATTTCAACGGTTCTGTCGAAGAGGTCAACTACGAAAAGAGTCGCCTGCAAGTTGCGGTACTCATTTTCGGTCGCTCTACTCCGGTAGAGCTCGAGTTCAGCCAGGTCGAAAAGGTCTAGTTGAGCGAAGCATCCCACACCCCGCAGCCTTGCGCTGCGGGGTTTTTTCGTCACCGGGATAAAACGCAAGCAAACCGGGGAGCCTTCTGGCGTTCGTACCCGATATTGGAGTAGCTCATGGCTAAGAAGATTCAGGCTTACATCAAGCTGCAAGTTAAGGCCGGCCAGGCCAACCCAAGCCCACCCGTTGGTCCAGCACTGGGTCAACACGGTGTGAACATCATGGAATTCTGCAAGGCCTTCAACGCCCGTACCCAGGGTCAAGAGCCAGGTCTGCCGACTCCTGTGATCATCACTGTCTACAGTGACCGCAGCTTCACTTTCGAAACCAAAAGCACCCCTGCTTCGGTTCTGCTGAAGAAGGCCGCCGGCCTGACCAGCGGTTCGGCACGTCCGAACACCGTTAAAGTCGGTACTGTGACCCGTGCTCAGCTGGAAGAGATCGCCAAGACCAAGTCTGCCGATCTGACCGCTGCTGACCTGGATGCAGCCGTGCGTACCATCGCCGGTTCTGCTCGCAGCATGGGCCTCAACGTGGAGGGTGTGTAATGGCTAAGCTGACCAAGCGCCAAAAGGCCATCGCTTCCAAAGTGGAAGCTGGCAAAGTCTACAACTTCGAAGAAGCAGCAACCCTGCTGGCTGAACTGTCCGCTGTGAAGTTCACCGAGTCCTTCGACGTTGCTGTCAACCTCGGCGTTGACCCACGTAAATCCGACCAGGTCGTTCGTAGCGCTACCGTGCTGCCACACGGCACTGGCAAGACTGTACGTGTTGCCGTCTTCACCCAGGGTCCAGCTGCTGAAGCCGCTCTGGCTGCCGGCGCTGACCGCGTAGGTATGGACGATCTGGCTGCCGAAATGAAAGGCGGCGACCTGAACTATGACGTCGTCATCGCTTCCCCGGATGCCATGCGCGTTGTAGGTCAACTGGGTCAGGTTCTGGGTCCTCGCGGCCTGATGCCTAACCCGAAAGTCGGTACCGTAACTCCAGACGTCGCCACCGCAGTCAAGAACGCCAAGGCTGGTCAGGTTCGTTATCGCACCGACAAAAACGGTATCATCCACACCTCCGTTGGCAAAGTCGGCTTCGAAGCTGGCAAGCTGAAGGAAAACGTTGAAGCCCTGATCGCTGACCTGAAGCGTATCAAGCCAGCTTCCTCGAAAGGTATCTATGTCAAGCGCGTTACCCTGAGCACCACCATGGGCCCAGGTCTGGTCATCGACCAGAGCTCGCTGAACGCTTAAGAAAACGCTGGGCCGAGTAATCGGCCTGACGTTGAAAAATTGGGGTCCCTGCCTGGCGGGGGCTATCCAAGACCGTAGGCGGCGCAAGCCTTAAACCTCAAGCCTACGCAGATGGTGCTCCCGATTCGTTACCGAATCAGACACCAAAACGACATCCGGCTCCGGCTGGATGAAACGGTAAAAACCAGGAGTAAACCCGTGGCAATTAAACTCGAAGACAAGAAGGCCATCGTCGCTGAAGTCAACGAGGCTGCCAAAGTCGCTCTGTCCGCTGTCGTGGCCGATGCCCGTGGTGTGACTGTAGGCGCGATGACCGGACTCCGTAAAGAGGCCCGCGAAGCTGGCGTTTACGTACGTGTCGTACGTAACACCCTGCTCAAGCGCGCTGTTGAAGGTACCGAATTCTCGGTGCTGAACGACGCGTTCAAAGGCCCGACCCTGATTGCTTTCTCGAACGAACACCCGGGCGCTGCTGCTCGTCTGTTCAAAGAGTTCGCCAAGGGTCAGGACAAGTTCGAGATCAAGGCAGCTGCGTTCGACGGCAAGTTCCTTGCCGCTAACCAGATCGACGTGCTGGCAACCCTGCCAACTCGCGACGAGGCTATCGCACAGCTGATGAGCGTAATCCAAGGTGCAACCAGCAAGCTGGCTCGTACCCTGGCAGCTCTGCGCGACCAGAAAGAAGCTGCTGCTGCCTAAGGCACCGGCGTCTCTTTCGAAATCAAACGTTTAATTTGATGGCCGCGTAGGCTATCCCCCAATACAGGAATTCATAGTCATGTCTCTGACTAACGAGCAAATCATCGAAGCGATCGGCCAGAAAACCGTTCTGGAAATTGTTGAACTGATCAAAGCGATGGAAGAAACCTTCGGCGTTACCGCCGCTGCCGCTGTTGCCGCTGGCCCAGCTGCTGGCGCTGCTGCTGCCGTTGAAGAGCAAACCGAGTTCAACGTTGTTCTGGCCGCTGCTGGCGACAAGAAAGTCAACGTGATCAAGGCTGTTCGTGAACTGACCGGCCTGGGCCTGAAGGAAGCCAAAGAGAAAGTCGACGGCGCTCCTCAAACCCTGCTGGAAGGCGTTTCGAAAGAAGCCGCTGAAGACGCGAAGAAGAAGCTGGAAGAAGCAGGCGCACAAGTCGAAGTCAAGTAATTTCGACCTTGCGACTCCAGCCCGAGCGTTAAGCAAACGGCTGAGGCTGGTGGCTATTGCCACCGGCCTTTTTCCGTTATTGGTAGTCAACCCGGTTGACGCTGATGACGAGCGGTATCCACCACGAACGGTGGCGCAAACCAAGGGGTTTGCAAGATTTTCTGGTTGCTCCCGCCGGGAGGAGCCAAACAAGCAGGTGACCAAGCTGGGGAACGCTGATGGCTTACTCATACACTGAGAAAAAACGTATCCGCAAGGACTTTAGCAAGTTGCCGGACGTCATGGATGTGCCTTACCTCCTGGCCATCCAGCTGGATTCTTATCGTGAATTCCTGCAAGCGGGAGCGACCAAGGATCAGTTCCGCGACGTCGGCCTGCATGCGGCCTTCAAGTCGGTTTTCCCGATCATCAGCTACTCCGGCAATGCTGCCCTGGAGTACGTTGGCTATCGTCTGGGCGATCCGGCGTTCGATGTCAAGGAGTGCGTGCTGCGTGGCGTGACCTATGCCGTTCCGCTGCGGGTGAAAGTGCGCCTGATCATTTTCGACAAAGAATCGTCGAACAAAGCGATCAAGGACATCAAAGAGCAAGAAGTCTACATGGGTGAAATCCCCCTGATGACTGAGAACGGTACCTTCGTAATCAACGGTACCGAGCGTGTGATCGTTTCCCAGTTGCACCGCTCCCCGGGTGTGTTCTTCGACCACGACCGTGGCAAGACCCACAGCTCTGGCAAGCTGCTGTACTCGGCGCGCATCATTCCTTACCGCGGTTCCTGGCTGGACTTCGAGTTCGATCCGAAGGACTGCGTATTCGTCCGTATCGACCGTCGCCGCAAGCTGCCGGCCTCGGTACTGCTGCGTGCGCTGGGCTACAGCACCGAAGAAGTACTCAACACCTTCTACACCACCAACGTCTTCCACGTTTCCGGCGAGAAGCTGAGCCTGGAACTTGTGCCGCAGCGTCTGCGTGGTGAAGTCGCCGTGATGGACATCCAGGACGAGACCGGCAAGGTCATCGTCGAGCAGGGTCGTCGTATCACTGCGCGTCACATCAACCAGATCGAGAAAGCTGGCGTCAAGCAACTGGACGTTCCAATGGAATACGTCCTGGGTCGCACCACCGCAAAAGCGATCGTGCACCCGGCCACCGGCGAAATCCTGGCTGAATGCAACACCGAGCTGACCACCGAGCTGCTGATCAAGATCGCCAAGGCCCAGGTTGTCCGCATCGAAACCCTGTACACCAACGACATCGACTGCGGTCCGTTCATCTCGGATACCCTGAAGATCGACTCCACCAGTAACCAACTGGAAGCGCTGGTCGAGATCTACCGCATGATGCGTCCTGGCGAGCCGCCAACCAAGGATGCCGCCGAGACCCTGTTCAACAACCTGTTCTTCAGTGCCGAGCGTTACGATCTGTCCGCAGTGGGCCGCATGAAGTTCAACCGTCGTATCGGTCGTACCGAGATCGAAGGTTCGGGCGTGCTGAGCAAGGAAGATATCGTCGAGGTCCTGAAGACCCTGGTCGACATCCGTAACGGCAAAGGCATCGTCGACGACATCGACCACCTGGGTAACCGTCGCGTTCGCTGTGTCGGCGAGATGGCCGAGAACCAGTTCCGCGTTGGCCTGGTGCGTGTAGAGCGTGCGGTCAAGGAACGCCTGTCGATGGCCGAAAGCGAAGGCCTGATGCCTCAGGACCTGATCAACGCCAAGCCGGTAGCGGCGGCGGTGAAGGAGTTCTTCGGTTCCAGCCAGCTCTCGCAGTTCATGGACCAGAACAACCCGCTCTCCGAAATCACCCACAAGCGTCGTGTCTCCGCACTCGGCCCAGGTGGTCTGACCCGCGAGCGCGCCGGCTTCGAAGTCCGTGACGTACACCCGACCCACTACGGTCGTGTCTGCCCGATCGAGACCCCTGAAGGTCCGAACATTGGTCTGATCAACTCCCTGGCGGCCTATGCCCGCACCAACCAGTACGGCTTCCTGGAAAGCCCGTACCGCGTGGTGAAAGAGGGTGTGGTTACCGACGATATCGTGTTCCTGTCGGCGATCGAAGAAGCTGATCACGTCATTGCACAGGCCTCGGCCGCAATGAACGAGAAGAAGCAACTGATCGATGAGCTGGTAGCTGTTCGTCACCTGAACGAATTCACCGTCAAGGCACCTGAAGACGTGACCCTGATGGACGTTTCGCCGAAGCAGGTAGTTTCGGTCGCAGCGTCGCTGATTCCGTTCCTCGAGCACGACGACGCCAACCGTGCACTCATGGGTTCCAACATGCAGCGTCAGGCTGTACCGACCCTGCGCGCCGACAAGCCGCTGGTAGGTACCGGCATGGAGCGCAACGTTGCCCGTGACTCCGGTGTCTGCGTAGTTGCTCGCCGCGGTGGTGTGATCGACTCGGTCGACGCCAGCCGTATCGTTGTTCGCGTTGCCGACGACGAAGTCGAAACCGGTGAAGCCGGTGTCGACATCTACAACCTGACCAAGTACACCCGTTCGAACCAGAACACCTGCATCAACCAGCGTCCGCTGGTGAACAAGGGTGATGTGGTCCAGCGTGGCGACATCATGGCCGACGGTCCGTCCACCGACATGGGTGAACTGGCTCTGGGCCAGAACATGCGCATCGCGTTCATGGCATGGAACGGCTTCAACTTCGAAGACTCCATCTGCCTGTCCGAGCGTGTGGTCCAGGAAGACCGCTTCACCACGATCCACATCCAGGAACTGACCTGTGTGGCTCGTGATACCAAGCTTGGCCCAGAGGAAATCACCGCGGACATCCCGAACGTGGGTGAAGCTGCGCTGAACAAGCTGGACGAAGCCGGTATCGTCTACGTGGGTGCCGAAGTCGGCGCCGGCGACATCCTGGTCGGCAAGGTCACGCCAAAAGGCGAAACCCAACTGACTCCGGAAGAAAAACTGCTGCGCGCGATCTTCGGCGAGAAGGCAAGCGACGTTAAGGACACCTCCCTGCGCGTGCCAACCGGCACCAAAGGTACTGTCATCGACGTACAGGTCTTCACCCGTGATGGCGTCGAGCGCGACAGCCGTGCGCTGTCCATCGAGAAGATGCAGCTGGACGAGATCCGCAAGGACCTCAACGAAGAGTTCCGCATCGTCGAGGGTGCCACCTTCGAGCGTCTGCGTTCGGCTCTGAACGGCCAGGTGGTCGATGGTGGCGCGGGCCTGAAGAAAGGCACCGTGATCACCGACGAAGTCCTGGACGGGCTGGAGCACGGCCAGTGGTTCAAGCTGCGCATGGCGGAAGATGCGCTGAACGAACAGCTGGAAAAGGCTCAGCAGTACATCGTCGATCGCCGTCGTCTGCTGGACGACAAGTTCGAAGACAAGAAGCGCAAGCTGCAGCAGGGCGATGACCTGGCTCCAGGCGTGCTGAAGATCGTCAAGGTCTACCTGGCAATCCGCCGTCGCATCCAGCCAGGCGACAAGATGGCCGGTCGTCACGGTAACAAGGGTGTGGTCTCGGTGATCATGCCAGTGGAAGACATGCCGCACGACGCCAACGGTACCCCGGTCGACGTCGTTCTGAACCCGTTGGGCGTACCTTCGCGTATGAACGTCGGTCAGATCCTCGAAACCCACCTGGGCCTTGCAGCCAAGGGCCTGGGCGAGAAGATCAACCGCATGCTCGAAGAGCAGCGCAAGGCCGCCGAACTGCGCAAGTTCCTGACCGAGATCTACAACGAGATCGGTGGCGTCCAGGAAGATCTCGAGTCGTTCACCGACGAAGAGATCCTGACCCTGTCGCACAACCTGAAGAAGGGTGTGCCGATGGCTACCCCGGTCTTCGACGGTGCCAAGGAACGCGAAATCAAGGCCATGCTGAAACTGGCTGACATGCCGGAAAGCGGCCAAATGGTGCTGTTCGACGGTCGTACCGGCAACAAGTTCGAGCGTCCTGTGACCGTTGGTTACATGTACATGCTCAAGCTGAACCACTTGGTGGACGACAAGATGCACGCCCGTTCCACTGGTTCCTACAGCCTGGTTACCCAGCAGCCGCTGGGTGGTAAGGCGCAGTTCGGTGGTCAGCGTTTCGGGGAGATGGAGGTGTGGGCGCTGGAAGCATACGGCGCGGCATACACCCTGCAGGAAATGCTCACAGTGAAGTCGGACGACGTGAACGGCCGGACCAAGATGTACAAGAACATCGTGGACGGCGATCACCGTATGGAGCCGGGCATGCCCGAGTCCTTCAACGTGTTGATCAAAGAGATCCGTTCGCTCGGTATCGATATCGATCTGGAAACCGAATAACACGTGACGCGAATCGGGAGCGTGGCCTAACGGCGCGCTCCCTGCTCCGCCAGGAGGAAAGGCCTTGAAAGACCTACTGAATTTGCTGAAAAACCAGGGTCAAGTCGAAGAGTTCGACGCCATCCGTATCGGACTGGCCTCGCCTGAGATGATCCGTTCGTGGTCGTTCGGTGAAGTAAAAAAACCGGAAACCATCAACTACCGTACGTTCAAGCCTGAGCGTGACGGCCTGTTCTGCGCCAAGATCTTTGGCCCAGTCAAGGACTACGAGTGCCTGTGCGGCAAGTACAAGCGCCTGAAGCACCGTGGCGTGATCTGCGAGAAGTGCGGCGTTGAAGTTGCCCTGGCCAAGGTTCGTCGTGAGCGCATGGCGCACATCGAGCTGGCTTCGCCGGTCGCCCACATCTGGTTCCTGAAGTCCCTGCCGTCCCGTATCGGTCTGCTGATGGACATGACCCTGCGTGATATCGAGCGCGTTCTCTACTTCGAGAGCTATGTCGTTATCGACCCGGGCATGACCACCCTGGAAAAAGGCCAGCTGCTGAACGACGAGCAGTATTTCGAAGCGCTGGAAGAGTTCGGTGACGACTTCGACGCCCGCATGGGTGCCGAGGCTGTCCGCGAGCTGCTGCACGCGATCGACCTGGAACACGAGATTGGCCGCCTGCGCGAGGAAATCCCGCAGACCAACTCGGAAACCAAGATCAAGAAGCTGTCCAAGCGTCTGAAACTGATGGAGGCCTTCCAGGGCTCGGGCAACCTGCCTGAGTGGATGGTCCTGACCGTTCTGCCGGTTCTGCCGCCAGATCTGCGTCCTCTGGTTCCGCTGGATGGCGGTCGCTTCGCGACTTCCGACCTGAACGACCTTTATCGTCGGGTGATCAACCGTAACAACCGTCTGAAGCGCCTGCTCGATCTGTCCGCTCCGGACATCATCGTGCGCAACGAAAAGCGCATGCTGCAGGAAGCGGTCGATGCCCTGCTCGACAACGGTCGTCGTGGTCGTGCAATCACCGGTTCGAACAAGCGTCCTCTGAAATCCCTGGCTGACATGATCAAGGGTAAACAGGGTCGTTTCCGTCAGAACCTTCTCGGAAAGCGTGTCGACTACTCTGGTCGTTCGGTAATTACCGTAGGTCCGACCCTGCGTCTGCACCAGTGCGGTCTGCCGAAGAAGATGGCTCTGGAACTGTTCAAGCCGTTCATTTTCGGCAAGCTGGAAATGCGTGGTCTGGCGACCACCATCAAGGCTGCCAAGAAGATGGTCGAACGCGAGCTGCCTGAGGTCTGGGACGTTCTCGCCGAGGTGATCCGCGAACACCCCGTACTGCTCAACCGCGCGCCGACTCTTCACCGTCTGGGTATCCAGGCCTTTGAACCGGTTCTGATCGAAGGCAAGGCAATCCAGCTGCACCCGCTGGTCTGCGCCGCGTACAACGCCGACTTCGACGGTGACCAGATGGCCGTGCACGTGCCGCTGACGCTGGAAGCCCAGCTGGAAGCGCGCGCGCTGATGATGTCGACCAACAACATCCTGTCGCCAGCCAACGGTGAGCCGATCATCGTTCCGTCGCAGGACGTGGTACTGGGTCTGTACTACATGACCCGTGAAGCCATCAACGCCAAGGGCGAAGGTCGCGTGTTCGCCGACCTGCAGGAAGTCGACCGCGTATTCCGCGCCGGCGAGGCTGCCCTGCACGCGAAGATCAAGGTCCGTATCAACGAGACCGTGAACGACCGTGATGGCAACAGCGTCAAGAACACCCGCATCGTCGACACCACCGTCGGCCGTGCCTTGCTGTTCCAGGTAGTGCCGGCCGGCCTGTCGTTCGACGTGGTCAACCAGCCTATGAAGAAGAAGGCGATCTCCAAGCTGATCAACCAGTGCTATCGCGTGGTTGGCCTGAAGGAGACCGTGATCTTCGCTGACCAGCTGATGTACACCGGTTTTGCCTACTCGACCATTTCCGGCGTTTCGATCGGCGTTAACGACTTCGTTATCCCGGACGAGAAAGCCCGCATCATCGGTACCGCTACCGAAGAAGTGAAGGAAATCGAGAGCCAGTACGCCTCCGGCCTGGTAACCCAGGGCGAGAAGTACAACAAGGTCATCGACTTGTGGTCGAAGGCCAACGACGAAGTGTCCAAGGCGATGATGGCCAACCTCTCGAAAGAGAAGGTCATCGACCGCGAAGGCAACGAAGTCGAGCAGGAGTCCTTCAACTCCATGTACATGATGGCTGACTCCGGTGCCCGGGGTTCGGCTGCCCAGATTCGTCAGCTGGCCGGTATGCGTGGTCTGATGGCGAAGCCGGACGGCTCCATCATCGAAACGCCGATTACCGCGAACTTCCGTGAAGGCCTGAGCGTACTCCAGTACTTCATTTCGACTCACGGTGCTCGTAAAGGTCTGGCGGATACCGCGCTGAAAACCGCGAACTCCGGTTACCTGACTCGCCGTCTGGTAGACGTTGCCCAGGATCTGGTCGTTACCGAGATCGACTGTGGCACCGAGCAGGGTCTGCTGATGACCCCGCACATCGAAGGCGGCGACGTTGTGGAGCCTCTGGGTGAGCGTGTTCTGGGTCGTGTCATTGCTCGTGACGTGTTCAAGCCTGGCACCGACGATGTCATCGTTCCGGCCGGTACCCTGGTCGACGAGAAGTGGGTCGAGTTCATCGAGCTGAACAGCATCGACGAAGTGGTCGTGCGTTCGCCGATCAGCTGTGAAACCCGCTACGGCATTTGCGCCAAGTGCTACGGCCGTGACCTGGCCCGCGGTCATCAGGTGAACATCGGTGAGGCGGTTGGCGTTATCGCTGCCCAGTCCATCGGTGAGCCTGGTACCCAGCTGACCATGCGTACGTTCCACATCGGTGGTGCTGCAAGCCGGACCTCGGCTGCCGACAGCGTCCAGGTGAAGAACGGCGGTATGGTCCGTCTGCATAACCTGAAGCAGGTAGAGCGTGCCGACGGCAACCTGGTCGCGGTATCGCGTTCCGGCGAGCTGGCCATTGCCGATGAATTCGGTCGTGAGCGTGAGCGCTACAAGCTGCCTTACGGTGCGGTCATTTCCGTGAAGGAAGGTGAGAAGGTCGAAGCTGGCGCCATCGTCGCTAAGTGGGACCCGCACACCCACCCGATCGTTACCGAAATGAAAGGTACCGTGACCTTCGTGGGCATGGAAGAAGGCATCACGATCAAGCGCCAGACCGACGAACTGACCGGTCTGACCAACATCGAGGTCCTGGACGTCAAAGACCGTCCGGCTGCAGGCAAGGAAATCCGTCCTGCAATCAAGATGGTCGACGCCAATGGCAAGGATCTGCTGCTGCCAGGTACCGATGTACCTGCCCAGTACTTCCTGCCGGCGAACGCCCTGGTCGGTGTGGCTGACGGTGCCCAGATCGGTGTCGGTGACGTTATTGCGCGTATTCCGCAAGAAACCTCGAAGACCCGTGACATCACCGGTGGTCTGCCGCGCGTTGCCGACCTGTTCGAAGCGCGTCGTCCGAAAGAAGCGTCGATCCTGGCTGAAGTCAGCGGCACCATCGCCTTCGGTAAAGAGACCAAGGGCAAGCGCCGCCTGGTCATCACGCCGAACGACGGTAGCGATCCGTATGAAGAGCTGATTCCGAAGTGGCGTCACCTGAACGTCTTCGAAGGCGAACAAGTGAACCGCGGCGAAGTTATCTCCGACGGTCCGAGCGATCCGCACGACATCCTGCGTCTGCTGGGTGTGAGCGCGCTGGCCAAGTACATCGTCAACGAGATCCAGGACGTTTACCGTCTGCAAGGCGTGAAGATCAACGACAAGCACATCGAGACCATCCTGCGTCAGATGCTGCGCAAGGTCGAGATCACCGAGTCTGGCGATTCCAGCTTCATCAAGGGCGACCAGATGGAACTGACCCAGGTGCTGGTCGAAAACGAGCGCCTGGCTGCCGAAGACAAGTTCGTGTCGAAGTTCTCGCGCGTGCTGCTCGGTATCACCAAGGCCTCGCTGTCCACCGAGTCGTTCATCTCGGCGGCCTCCTTCCAGGAGACCACCCGCGTTCTGACCGAAGCGGCGGTGACCGGCAAGCGCGATTACCTGCGCGGCCTGAAGGAAAACGTGGTTGTGGGTCGTCTGATCCCGGCCGGTACCGGTCTGGCATACCACAGCGAGCGCAAGCGTCGCCGTGATGCCGACAAGCCGCTGCGTGTGAGTGCCAGTGAGGTGGAAGCCGCACTGACCGAAGCGCTGAACTCCAGCGGTAACTGAAGAAAGGGTGGGGCCCCGGCAAGTCTTCTCTGAAACTCGGCGACATGATTCGTCACCGATGACCGGAGTGGGCGAGCCGGGGCCTCGTCTTGACTGCGTACGAGATCCTCTTTAGACTCTTGTACCCCTAAATTTGGTAGGGCTCCGTCCTGCCAATTTTTGCTTTTCTTGCAAGACAATAGCGTCGCAAGACAACAGTGGAGCTAGTAGATGGCAACTATCAACCAGCTGGTACGTCAGCCGCGTAAGCGTATCGTCGAGAAATCCGACGTTCCTGCGCTGCAGAACTGCCCGCAACGTCGTGGCGTGTGCACCCGCGTGTACACCACTACGCCGAAAAAACCTAACTCGGCACTGCGTAAAGTATGCCGTGTGCGTCTGACCAACGGTTTCGAGGTTTCCTCGTACATCGGTGGTGAAGGCCACAACCTGCAAGAGCACAGCGTCGTCCTGATTCGTGGCGGCCGTGTAAAAGACTTGCCAGGTGTTCGTTACCACACCGTTCGCGGCTCCCTGGATACCTCCGGCGTCAAAGGTCGTAACCAAGGTCGTTCGAAGTACGGTACCAAGCGTCCGAAGTAATCGGCCGTTTGCAGCAGTTCATTCATTTTATTGAGTCGATAAGAGTAAGGTCGGGCGCGAACTCTTCGAGTTGGATGTCCCGGGCTAACCTGAAGACCGTTTGAGGGCTTATCAATGCCAAGACGTCGTGTAGCAGCCAAGCGTGAGATCCTGGACGATCCGAAATACGGAAGCCAGATCCTCGCCAAGTTCATGAACCACGTGATGGAAAGCGGCAAGAAGGCAGTAGCCGAGCGCATCGTTTACGGTGCTCTGGATACCGTCAAGGCACGCAAGAACAGCGATCCCCTGGAAATCTTCGAGAAAGCTCTCGACGCCATCGCTCCGCTGGTCGAAGTGAAGTCGCGCCGTGTTGGCGGTGCAACTTACCAGGTTCCTGTCGAAGTTCGTCCATCCCGTCGTAACGCGCTGGCAATGCGCTGGTTGGTAGACTTCGCCCGCAAGCGCGGCGAGAAGTCCATGGCGCTGCGCCTGGCTGGCGAGCTGCTGGATGCCGCTGAAGGCAAGGGGGCTGCTGTCAAGAAGCGTGAAGACGTGCACCGTATGGCCGAAGCCAACAAGGCTTTCTCGCACTACCGCTTCTAATTCAAGCATCAATCTTTTTGCGAGGGCTTTATGGCTCGTACTACAGCAATTAACCGCTACCGTAACATTGGTATCTGTGCCCACGTTGACGCGGGCAAGACTACCACTACCGAGCGGATCCTGTTCTACACAGGTCTGAGCCACAAGATGGGCGAGGTGCACGACGGCGCCGCGACCACCGACTGGATGGTGCAGGAGCAAGAGCGCGGTATTACCATTACCTCCGCTGCTGTGACTACCTTCTGGAAAGGTTCCCGTGGTCAGTACGACAACTACCGCGTAAACGTCATCGATACCCCCGGCCACGTTGACTTCACCATTGAAGTAGAACGTTCGCTGCGTGTACTCGACGGCGCGGTCGTTGTGTTCTGCGGCACCTCCGGTGTCGAGCCACAGTCCGAAACCGTATGGCGTCAGGCCAACAAGTACGGCGTCCCACGTGTTGTCTACGTGAACAAGATGGACCGTGCCGGTGCCAACTTCCTGCGTGTCGTAGGTCAGATCAAGAACCGTCTGGGCCACACCCCGGTTCCGGTTCAACTGGCCATCGGTTCGGAAGACAACTTCCAGGGCCAGGTCGACCTCATCAAGATGAAGGCGATCTACTGGAACGAAGACGACAAGGGCACTACCTATCGCGAGGAAGAGATTCCTGCCGATATGCTCGAGTTGGCTGAAGAGTGGCGCAGCAACATGATTGAAGCTGCCGCCGAAGCCAACGAAGAGCTGATGAACAAGTACCTTGAAGAAGGTGAGCTGACCGTCGAAGAAATCAAGGCCGGTCTGCGTGCGCGTACCCTGGCCAGCGAGATCGTTCCGGCTGTCTGCGGTTCGTCCTTCAAGAACAAGGGTGTTCCTCTGGTTCTCGACGCCGTTATCGACTACCTGCCTGCTCCGACCGAGATCCCTGCTATCCAGGGTATCCACCCGGATCACGTCGAAGACGAAAACGCACCGAAGATCGAGCGTCACGCCAGCGATGACGAGCCGTTCTCGGCTCTGGCCTTCAAGATTGCCACCGACCCGTTCGTTGGTACCCTGACTTTCGTGCGCGTCTACTCGGGCTTCCTGAGCTCGGGCGACTCCGTGATCAACTCGGTCAAGGGCAAGAAAGAGCGCGTTGGTCGTATGGTGCAGATGCACGCCAACCAGCGTGAAGAGATCAAGGAAGTTCGCGCTGGCGACATCGCGGCCCTGATCGGCATGAAGGACGTCACCACAGGTGACACCCTGTGCGACGCCGACAAGCCTGTGATCCTCGAGCGTATGGACTTCCCTGAGCCTGTAATTTCGGTTGCCGTTGAGCCGAAAACCAAGCAGGACCAGGAGAAGATGGGCATCGCTCTGGGCAAGCTGGCTCAGGAAGACCCGTCGTTCCGCGTCAAGACCGATGAAGAAACCGGTCAGACCATCATCTCCGGTATGGGTGAGCTGCACCTGGACATCCTCGTTGACCGCATGAAGCGCGAGTTCAACGTCGAGGCCAACATCGGCAAGCCTCAGGTTTCCTACCGCGAGAAGATCACCAAGGACAATGTCGAGATCGAAGGCAAATTCGTTCGTCAGTCCGGTGGTCGCGGTCAGTTCGGTCACTGCTGGATCCGCTTCTCGCAGCCTGCTGTGGACGAGAAGGGCAACATCACCGAAGGCCTGGAGTTCCATAACGAGGTTGTAGGTGGTGTGGTTCCTAAGGAATACATCCCGGCCATCCAGAAAGGTATCGAAGAGCAGATGAAGAACGGCGTTGTCGCCGGCTATCCGCTGATCGGCCTGAAGGCAACCGTGTTTGATGGTTCCTACCACGACGTCGACTCCAACGAGATGGCGTTCAAGGTGGCGGCCTCCATGGCGACCAAGCAGCTGGCCCAGAAGGGCGGCGGTGTTGTGCTTGAGCCGATCATGAAGGTTGAAGTGGTAACCCCAGAAGACTACATGGGTGACGTGATGGGTGACCTGAACCGTCGTCGTGGTCTGATCCAGGGTATGGAAGACTCGGTTTCCGGCAAGGTTATCCGTGCTGAAGTTCCGCTGGGAGAGATGTTCGGTTATGCAACCGACGTCCGTTCCATGTCTCAGGGTCGCGCTAGCTACTCCATGGAATTCTCCAAGTACTCCGAAGCTCCGTCGAACATCGTCGAAGCACTCGTTAAAAAACAAGGCTAATCCAGCCCTTTAGGCAAGAGGTTCACTGTCGTGGCTAAAGAAAAATTTGATCGTTCCCTTCCCCACGTTAACGTCGGCACCATCGGCCACGTTGACCACGGTAAGACCACTCTGACCGCAGCTCTGACTCGCGTCTGCTCCGAAGTTTTCGGTTCTGCAGTCGTTGAGTTCGACAAGATCGACTCGGCTCCGGAAGAAAAAGCGCGCGGTATCACCATCAACACCGCTCACGTCGAGTACAACTCGAACATTCGTCACTACGCTCACGTTGACTGCCCAGGTCACGCTGACTACGTGAAGAACATGATCACCGGTGCTGCCCAGATGGACGGCGCGATCCTGGTTTGCTCGGCCGCCGATGGTCCGATGCCACAAACCCGTGAGCACATCCTGCTGTCCCGTCAGGTAGGCGTTCCGTACATCGTGGTCTTCCTGAACAAGGCTGACCTGGTAGACGACGCTGAGCTGCTGGAACTGGTCGAGATGGAAGTTCGCGACCTGCTGTCCACCTATGACTTCCCAGGCGACGATACCCCGATCATCATCGGTTCGGCTCGTATGGCGCTGGAAGGCAAAGACGACAACGAAATGGGTACTACCGCTGTCAAGAAGCTGGTAGAGACTCTGGATGCCTACATTCCTGAGCCGGTTCGTGCCGTTGACCAGCCGTTCCTGATGCCGATCGAAGACGTATTCTCGATTTCGGGTCGTGGTACCGTTGTTACCGGTCGTATCGAGCGCGGTATCGTCCGTGTTCAGGATCCACTGGAAATCGTTGGTCTGCGTGACACCACCAGCACCACCTGCACCGGTGTCGAGATGTTCCGCAAGCTGCTGGACGAAGGTCGTGCTGGCGAGAACTGCGGCGTTCTGCTGCGTGGTACCAAGCGTGACGACGTTGAGCGTGGCCAGGTTCTGGTCAAGCCAGGTTCGGTCAAGCCGCACACCAAGTTCACCGCAGAAGTCTATGTTCTGAGCAAGGAAGAAGGCGGTCGTCACACTCCGTTCTTCAAAGGCTACCGTCCACAGTTCTACTTCCGTACCACTGACGTGACCGGTAACTGCGAACTGCCGGAAGGCGTAGAAATGGTAATGCCAGGCGATAACATTCAGATGACTGTTACCCTGATCAAGACCATCGCTATGGAAGACGGTCTGCGCTTCGCTATCCGTGAAGGCGGTCGTACCGTCGGCGCCGGCGTCGTAGCAAAAATCATCGAGTAATATCGATCGGTTGAAAAAGCCCCCGCTCAGCGGGGGCTTTTTTATTGGGTTGACACCCAATAGGGGCGTCTATAGAATCACGCCTCCTTTTAACGGGCGTAGTGCGCCCGGTGGGAATAGCAGCCTGGAGTCTGAAATCCAATGCAAAATCAGCAAATCCGTATCAGGTTGAAGGCATTCGACCATCGCCTGATCGACCAATCTACCCAGGAAATCGTGGAAACCGCGAAACGTACTGGTGCTCAGGTGCGTGGTCCAATTCCACTGCCTACCCGTAAAGAGCGGTTTACCGTTCTGGTCTCCCCGCACGTCAACAAAGACGCGCGTGACCAGTACGAGATCCGTACTCATAAGCGTGTCCTGGACATCGTCCAGCCAACGGATAAAACCGTTGATGCACTTATGAAGCTTGATCTTGCGGCAGGTGTGGAAGTGCAGATCAGCCTCGGCTAAGACTCGGGTCTTGGTCGTGTAACGCTCTGAAATGGGCGGCCATAGCGGGTGAAAGCCCCGTACACTCATGAGGTTTACAACATGACTATTGGTGTAATCGGTCGTAAATGCGGTATGACCCGCATTTTCACCGAAGAAGGTGTCTCCATTCCGGTCACGGTCATCGAGATCGAGCCGAATCGTGTCACCCAGTTCAAAACTGAAGAAACCGATGGCTACCGTGCAGTGCAAGTCACTGTCGGCGAGCGTCGTGCTTCGCGCGTGACTGCCGCTCAGGCTGGTCACTTCGCCAAAGCGAACGTTGCCGCTGGTCGCGGTGTCTGGGAATTCCGCCTTGAAGAAGGCGAGTACCAGGCTGGCGACTCGATCAATGCTGAACTCTTCGCTGCGGGCCAACTGGTAGACGTTACCGGTCAGTCCAAAGGTAAAGGCTTTGCCGGTACCATCAAGCGCTGGAACTTCCGCGGTCAAGACAATACCCACGGTAACTCCGTTTCCCACCGCGTCCCGGGCTCTATCGGCCAGTGCCAGACTCCTGGTCGTGTATTCAAGGGCAAGAAAATGTCCGGTCACATGGGCGCCGAGCGCGTGACCGTTCAGTCCCTGGAAGTAGTGCGCGTCGACGCTGAACGCAATCTGTTGCTGGTCAAGGGTGCCGTTCCTGGCGCTACTGGCGGTGACGTTGTTGTGCGTCCGGCTGTCAAGGCTCGCGGGTAAGGGGAAGCTGACATGCAACTTAATGTAAATGACGCTCAGGCGATCGAAGTTTCCGAACTGACCTTCGGTGGCGAATTCAACGAGACGCTGGTACACCAAGCAGTCGTGGCCTACATGGCCGGCGGCCGTCAGGGCACCAAGCAGCAGAAGACCCGTTCCGACGTGGCTGGTGGCGGTAAGCGCCCATGGCGTCAGAAAGGTACTGGCCGTGCTCGTGCCGGTACTACTCGCGGTCCTATCTGGCGTGGCGGTGGTGTGACCTTCGCAGCTCGTCCTCAGGATCATTCGCAAAAGCTCAACAAGAAGATGTATCGCGCAGCACTGCGTTCGATCCTCTCCGAGCTGGTGCGTAGCGACCGTCTGGTCGTGGTTCAGGACTTCGCTGTCGAAGCGCCAAAAACCAAAGACCTGCTGAACAAGCTGAACGGCATGGGCCTGAACGATGTTCTGATCGTTTCGGACGCTGTTGACCAGAACCTGTATCTGGCCGCTCGCAACCTGCCGCACGTCGATGTACGTGACGTACAAGGTTCCGACCCAGTCAGCCTGATCGCCTACGAAAAAGTGTTGATCACTGTTTCGGCAGTGAAGAAATTCGAGGAGCTGCTGGGATGAACCAGGAACGCGTATTCAAAGTTCTACTTGGCCCGCACGTTTCCGAGAAGGCTACGGTTCTGGCTGACAAGAAAGGCCAGTTCGTTTTCAAGGTTGCTACCGATGCAACCAAGCTGGAAATCAAGAAGGCCGTTGAAAGCCTGTTCAGCGTCAAAGTGGAGAGCGTTACTACCCTGAATGTTCTGGGTAAGACCAAACGCACCGCTCGTGGCCTGGGCAAGCGCAATGACTGGAAGAAGGCGATCATCTCCCTTCAGCCAGGCCAAGATCTCGATTTCAGCAGCAGTGCTGAGTAAGGAAGGGGTGCATCATGGCAATCGTTAAATGCAAACCGACTTCCCCTGGCCGCCGTTTTGTGGTCAAGGTGGTCAACCAGGAGCTGCACAAAGGCGCTCCTCACGCACCGCTGATCGAGAAGAAATCGAAGTCTGGTGGTCGTAACAACAATGGCCGTATCACTACTCGTCACGTTGGTGGTGGTCACAAGCAGCATTACCGTCTGGTCGACTTCCGTCGCAACGACAAGGACGGCATCGCCGCCACTGTCGAGCGTATCGAATACGACCCGAACCGTACTGCTCACATTGCCCTGCTGTGCTACGCAGACGGCGAGCGTCGCTACATCATCGCGCCGAAAGGCGTGAGCGCTGGCGACCAGCTGATCGCAGGTGCTCTGGCTCCAATCAAGCCAGGCAACTCCTTGCAGCTGCGTAACATTCCGGTAGGTAGCACCGTTCACGGCATCGAACTGAAGCCAGGCAAAGGTGCACAAATCGCTCGTTCCGCTGGTGCTTCGGCTCAGCTGATCGCTCGCGAAGGCGTCTACGTGACCCTGCGTCTGCGCTCTGGTGAAATGCGTAAAGTGCTGGCTGAGTGCCGTGCGACCCTGGGCGAAGTCTCGAACACCGAGCACAGCCTGCGTTCGCTGGGTAAAGCTGGTGCCAAACGCTGGCGTGGCGTTCGCCCAACCGTTCGTGGTGTTGCCATGAACCCGGTTGACCACCCGCATGGTGGTGGTGAAGGTCGTACCTCCGGTGGTCGTCATCCGGTATCGCCATGGGGCTTCCCGACCAAGGGTGCGAAGACTCGTGGTAATAAGCGTACCGACAACATGATCGTCCGTCGTCGCAAGTAAATAGAGGGATACGACAGTGCCACGTTCTCTGAAAAAAGGTCCTTTTATTGATCTTCACCTACTGAAGAAGATCGAAGTGGCGGCGGAAAAGAACGATCGCAAACCAGTTAAGACCTGGTCGCGTCGTTCCATGATCCTGCCACAAATGGTCGGTCTGACCATCGCGGTACACAACGGTCGTCAACACGTCCCAGTTCTGGTGAACGAAGACATGGTCGGCCATAAACTGGGCGAGTTCGCCGGTACCCGCACCTACCGCGGGCACGTGGCTGACAAGAAAGCCAAGCGTTAAGGGGTAAGGAAATGGAAGTAGCCGCTAAGTTGTCGGGCGCTCGCATCTCCGCCCAGAAAGCCCGCTTGGTCGCCGACCAGATCCGCGGGAAGAAGGTGGGCGAAGCGCTCAACCTGTTGGCTTTCAGCAGCAAGAAAGCTGCTGAAATCATGAAGAAAGTCCTCGAGTCGGCCGTAGCCAACGCCGAGCATAACGAAGGCGCAGACGTTGATGACCTGAAGGTCTCCACCGTTTTCGTCAACGAAGGGCGTTCGCTGAAGCGCATCATGCCGCGTGCCAAAGGCCGCGCTGATCGCATCGTCAAGCGGTCTTGCCATATCACTGTCAAGGTTGCGGACAAGTAACGGAGTCGATCAGATGGGTCAGAAAGTACATCCCACTGGCATTCGCCTGGGAATCGTCAAGGAGCACACCTCCGTCTGGTATGCAGACGGCGCTACTTACGCAGATTACCTGTTGAAGGATCTGAAAACGCGTGAGTACCTCCAAGACAAACTAAAAAGCGCGTCCGTTAGCCGTATCGATATCCATCGTCCGGCTCAAACTGCACGCATCACCATCCACACCGCTCGTCCAGGTATCGTTATCGGGAAGAAAGGTGAAGATGTTGAAAAACTGCGTCAGGACCTGACCAAGCAAATGGGTGTGCCTGTGCACATCAATATCGAAGAGATCCGCAAGCCGGAGCTCGACGGTATGCTGGTTGCTCAGAGCGTAGCTCAGCAGCTGGAGCGTCGTGTGATGTTCCGTCGTGCCATGAAGCGCGCCGTACAGAACGCCATGCGTATTGGTGCCAAAGGCATCAAGATCCAGGTGAGCGGTCGTCTCGGCGGTGCTGAAATCGCACGTACTGAATGGTATCGCGAAGGTCGTGTGCCGCTGCACACCCTGCGTGCCGATATCGACTATGCCACCTACGAAGCTCACACCACCTACGGTGTGATCGGTGTCAAGGTTTGGATCTTCAAAGGCGAAGTTATTGGTGGTCGCCAAGAAGAACTGAAACCACAAGCACCAGCGCCTCGTAAAAAAGCTGCTAAGTAAGGGGTACGCCAAATGTTGCAACCAAAGCGTACAAAATTCCGCAAGCAGATGACTGGCCACAACCGTGGTCTGGCGCTGCGCGGTAGCAAGGTCAGCTTCGGCGAGTTCGCCCTGAAAGCTGTTGCTCGCGGTCGTCTCACCGCCCGTCAGATTGAGTCCGCGCGTCGTGCGCTGACCCGTCACGTTAAGCGTGGCGGCAAAATCTGGATCCGCGTATTCCCGGACAAGCCGGTTACCAAGAAGCCTCTCGAAGTGCGGATGGGTAAAGGTAAAGGTTCCGTCGAGTACTGGGTTGCCCAGATCCAGCCAGGCAAAGTCCTGTACGAGATCGAGGGTGTTTCTGAAGAGCTGGCGCGTGAGGCATTCGCCCTGGCGGCTGCAAAGCTGCCTCTCGCCACCTCCTTTGTTAAGCGGACGGTGATGTGATGAAAGCGAATGAACTTCGTGAGAAATCAGCACAGCAACTGAACGAGCAACTGCTCGGCTTGCTGCGCGACCAGTTCAATCTGCGTATGCAGAAAGCAACTGGCCAGTTGGGGCAGTCGCACCTGCTCTCGCAAGTTAAGCGTGACATCGCTCGCGTGAAAACTGTGCTCAACCAGCAGGCAGGTAAGTGATCATGGCTGAAGCTGAAAAAACCGTCCGTACGCTGACTGGCCGTGTCGTCAGCGACAAGATGGACAAGACCATCACCGTTCTGATCGAGCGTCGCGTAAAGCACCCGATCTACGGTAAATACGTTAAGCGTTCGACTAAGCTGCACGCGCACGACGAAGCCAACCAGTGCAAGATCGGCGACAAGGTTTCCATTCGTGAAACCCGTCCGCTGGCCAAGACCAAGTCCTGGGCACTGGTTGAAGTTCTCGAACGCGCTGTTGAAGTCTAAGGGCTAAGGGTCGGAGATATTTTATGATTCAGACTCAATCCATGCTCGATGTGGCCGATAACAGCGGCGCTCGTCGCGTCATGTGCATCAAGGTTCTCGGTGGTTCGCACCGCCGTTACGCCGCTATCGGTGACATCATCAAGGTAACCGTCAAGGAAGCAATTCCTCGCGGTAAAGTGAAGAAAGGCCAGGTAATGACCGCTGTTGTGGTTCGTACCCGCCATGGCGTCCGTCGTGCTGACGGCTCCATCATCCGCTTTGATGGCAACGCTGCTGTTCTGCTGAACAACAAGCAAGAGCCGATCGGCACCCGTATCTTTGGGCCAGTGACCCGTGAGCTTCGTTCCGAGAAGTTCATGAAGATCGTCTCGCTCGCCCCAGAAGTGCTGTAAGGAGATCCGACATGCAAAAGATTCGTCGTGACGACGAGATCATCGTGATCGCCGGCAAAGACAAAGGTAAGCGCGGTAAGGTGCTGAAGGTTCTCGCTGACGACCGTCTGGTCGTTGGTGGGATCAACCTGGTGAAGCGTCATACCAAGCCTAACCCGATGTCGGGCGTACAGGGCGGTATCGTCGAGAAAGAAGCGCCACTGCACGCTTCCAACGTCGCCATCTTCAATGGTGAAACCAACAAGGCTGACCGCGTTGGTTTCAAAGTAGAAGACGGCAAAAAAATTCGTGTCTTCAAGTCGACCCAAAAAGCGGTTGATGCTTGAACACTGCTAGGTAGAAGACCATGGCACGACTGAAAGAGATTTATCGGAAGGAAATCGCTCCCAAGCTTAAGGAAGAACTTAAGCTGGCGAACGTGATGGAAGTTCCGCGCGTTACCAAGATCACCCTGAACATGGGTCTGGGCGAAGCGATCGGCGACAAGAAAGTCATCGAGCACGCTGTTGCCGACCTGGAAAAGATCACCGGCCAGAAAGCTGTCGTGACCTTCGCCCGGAAATCCATCGCTGGCTTCAAAGTCCGCGAAGGCTGGCCGATCGGCGTCAAAGTCACCCTGCGCCGCGATCGTATGTACGAGTTCCTGGACCGCCTGCTGGCGATCTCCCTGCCTCGGGTTCGCGACTTCCGCGGCCTGAATGCCAAGTCCTTCGATGGTCGTGGCAACTACAGCATGGGCGTGAAAGAGCAGATCATCTTCCCGGAAATCGACTACGACAAGATCGATGCTCTCCGCGGTCTGGACATTACCCTGACCACCACTGCTCGTACGGATGATGAAGGTCGCGCTCTGCTGCGCGCTTTCAAATTCCCGTTCCGCAACTGATTGGAGTAGGAAAATGGCCAAGAAGAGCATGAAAAACCGTGAGCTGAAGCGTCAGTTGACGGTCGCTAAATACGCCAAGAAGCGTGCTGAGCTGAAAGCAACCATCGTGAATCTGAACGCAAGTCCAGAAGAGCGTTTCGCTGCTGTCGTAGCTCTGCAGAAGCAACCACGTGACGCCAGCGCTGCGCGCCTGCGTAACCGTTGCCGCCTCACCGGTCGTCCACATGGCGTTTACCGCAAGTTCGGCCTCGGCCGTAACATGCTGCGTCAAGCAGCAATGCGCGGTGACGTTCCAGGTCTGGTCAAGGCCAGCTGGTAAGACGTACCGGCAGCGTCCTGGTGGCGGGGGAGCGATCTTCCGACCACCGGTGATCTTGCATCGAAACAAGCCCCTTTTGGGGCTTGTTTCGTTTCGGGGATGTGTCTAGAATGACCGGCTCACCTGAGCCCGGGTTTTCTCGCGCGCCTCAAGGTGACAGTAGTAGCCGAAAGGCTAATTTTTTTGTGTATCAGGAGCGTCTAGCCCATGAGTATGCAGGACCCGTTAGCGGACATGCTAACTCGCATCCGTAATGCCCAGATGGCTGAAAAGTCCGTCGTAAGCATGCCTTCTTCGACTCTGAAGGTTGCGGTCGCCAAAGTTCTGAAGGACGAAGGTTACATCGCTGGTTACCAGGTAACCGCCGATGCCAAGCCATCGCTCTCCATCGAGCTGAAATACTTCGAAGGCCGTCCGGTCATCGAAGAAGTCAAGCGCGTAAGCCGTCCTGGCCTGCGCCAGTACAAGTCCGTCGATGAGCTGCCGAAAGTACGTGGCGGCCTGGGCGTGTCTATCGTCTCCACCAACAAAGGTGTGATGACCGATCGTGCTGCGCGCGCTGCCGGTGTTGGCGGCGAAGTTCTCTGCACAGTGTTCTAAGGGGGGATAAGCATGTCTCGCGTCGCTAAGAACCCCGTTAAGCTGCCAGCCGGTGTCGAAGTCAAATTCGCTGGCCAGCAGCTTTCGGTGAAGGGTGCCAAGGGCACTCTCGAACTGAATGTTCACTCGTCCGTAGAAGTGATCGAAGAAGCTGGTGAGCTGCGTTTCGCTGCTCGCAACGGCGATCAACAAACCCGCGCTATGGCCGGTACCACCCGCGCCCTGGTAAACAACATGGTCCAAGGCGTAAGCCAAGGCTTCGAGCGCAAGCTCCAGCTGGTCGGTGTTGGTTACAAGGCACAAGCCAAAGGCAACGTGCTGAACCTGGCGCTCGGCTTCTCGCATCCAGTGGATTACGAACTGCCAGCCGGTATCACCGCTGAAACTCCTAGCCAGACCGACATCCTGATCAAGGGTATCGACAAGCAGCTGGTAGGTCAGGTGGCCGCTGAAATCCGCGACTTCCGTCCGCCAGAGCCTTACAAAGGCAAGGGTGTGCGTTACGCGGACGAAGTAGTCCGTCGTAAAGAAGCCAAGAAGAAGTAGGGCATAGCAAATGACCGACAAAAAAGTTACTCGTCTGCGTCGCGCTCGCAAAGCACGCCTGAAAATGCACGAACTCGAAGTCGTGCGTCTGTGCGTGTTCCGCTCCTCGCAGCACATCTACGCCCAGGTCATTTCGGCCGACGGCAGCAAAGTCCTGGCCAGTGCCTCGACTTTGGACAAAGAACTGCGTGATGGCGCCACCGGCAACATCGACGCGGCCACTAAGGTTGGCAAGCTGGTAGCTGAGCGTGCGAAAGCCGCCGGTGTATCTCAAGTTGCCTTTGACCGTTCCGGCTTCAAGTACCATGGCCGCGTTAAAGCGCTGGCTGATGCTGCTCGTGAAGGCGGGCTGGAGTTCTAAGTTATGGCAAATAACGATCAAAAGCGCGACGAAGGCTACATCGAGAAGCTGGTTCAGGTTAACCGCGTTGCCAAGACCGTAAAAGGTGGCCGTATCTTCACCTTCACCGCGCTGACCGTGGTAGGTGATGGCAAGGGCCGTGTTGGCTTCGGCCGTGGCAAGTCGCGCGAAGTTCCAGCTGCGATCCAGAAAGCCATGGAAGCCGCTCGCCGCAACATGATTCAGGTCGACCTGGATGGCACTACCCTGCAGTACGCCACCAAGTCCGCCCATGGCGCGTCGAAGGTCTACATGCAGCCTGCTTCGGAAGGTACCGGTATCATCGCCGGTGGCGCAATGCGTGCCGTCCTGGAAGTTGCTGGCGTTCAGAACGTCCTGGCCAAGTGCTACGGCTCGACCAACCCTGTAAACGTGGTTTACGCCACCTTCAAGGGTCTGAAGGCTATGCAATCTCCTGAGTCCATTGCTGCCAAGCGCGGCAAGAGCGTTGAGGAGATCCTCTGATCATGGCTACCGTTAAAGTAACGCTGATCAAAAGCACCGCCGGCCGCCTGCCTAACCACAAACTGTGCGTTAAGGGTCTGGGTCTGCGTCGCATCGGTCACACTGTAGAAGTCCAGGATACTCCCGAGAACCGCGGGATGATCAACAAGGCTTACTACATGCTGCGCGTCGAGGGTTAATCGATGAAACTCAATGATCTGAGTCCAGCGCCGGGTTCCCGTCGCGAGAAGCATCGTCCGGGTCGTGGTATCGGTAGCGGTTTGGGCAAGACTGGTGGCCGCGGCCACAAAGGTCAGACCTCCCGTTCCGGTGGCACCATTGCTCCAGGCTTTGAAGGCGGTCAACAGCCGCTGCACCGTCGTCTGCCGAAGTTCGGCTTCGTTTCCCTGAAAGCCATGGACCGCGCAGAAGTGCGTCTGTCCGAGCTGGCCAAGGTGGAAGGCGACGTGATCACCGTTCAGTCCCTGAAGGACGCCAACGTGATTAACCAGAACGTACAGCGCGTGAAAATCATGCTGTCCGGCGAAGTTACTCGCGCGGTCACCATCAAGGGCATCGCAGCCACCAAGGGTGCGCGTGCGGCTATCGAAGCAGCTGGCGGCAAGTTCGAGGAATAAATGGCTAAGCAAGGTGCTCTCTCTTCGCTCGGCAAAGGCGGGATGTCTGAACTTTGGGCTCGTCTGCGTTTTCTGTTCCTGGCGATTATCGTCTATCGGATAGGTGCGCATATCCCAGTTCCAGGTGTTAACCCGGACCGGCTGGCGGAACTGTTTCGACAGAATGAGGGGACCATTCTTAGCTTGTTCAACATGTTTTCCGGCGGTGCGCTGGAGCGCATGAGCGTATTTGCACTGGGAATCATGCCGTACATTTCGGCATCGATCATCATGCAGCTCATGACTGCTGTCAGCCCACAGCTGGAACAGTTGAAGAAGGAAGGTGAATCTGGCCGTCGCAAGATCAGCCAGTACACCCGCTACCTCACCGTTATCCTGGCGTTGGTCCAGGCCACTGGCATGTCCATTGGTCTGGCCGGTCAGGGCGTGGCGTTTTCTGCAGGCTTCGGCTTCCATTTCGTTGCGGTTTCCACTTTCGTGGCTGGCGCAATGTTCATGATGTGGCTGGGTGAGCAGATCACGGAGCGCGGTGTGGGCAACGGTATCTCGATGCTTATCTTCGCAGGTATCGTTGCCGGTCTTCCGAGAGCAATCGGGCAGTCTTTCGAGTCTGCACGTACGGGTGATATCAACATCTTCGCCCTGGTCGCTATCGGTCTGCTGGCAGTAGCGATTATCGGTTTCGTGGTCTTCATCGAGCGTGGTCAGCGTCGTATTGCTGTTCACTACGCCAAGCGTCAGCAGGGCCGCAAGGTCTTCGCTGCGCAGACGAGCCACTTGCCGCTGAAAGTGAACATGGCTGGTGTCATTCCGGCCATTTTCGCAAGCAGCATTCTGCTGTTTCCGGCTTCGCTGGGTTCCTGGTTCGGCCAGTCCGAAGGTTTGGGCTGGTTGCAGGATGTCGCGCAGTCGATCGCTCCTGGTCAGCCGTTGAACATTTTGCTGTTTAGTGCAGGGATCGTTTTCTTCTGCTTCTTCTACACAGCGCTGATGTTCAATCCGAAGGACGTAGCGGAAAACCTTAAGAAGTCCGGTGCCTTTATTCCGGGTATCCGTCCTGGTGAGCAGTCCGCACGCTACATTGATGGCGTTCTGACTCGTCTGACCATGTTCGGTGCTCTTTATATGACGGCCGTGTGCCTGCTGCCCCAGTTCCTGGTCGTGGCTGCAAACGTTCCGTTCTACCTTGGCGGGACCTCGTTGCTGATTGTGGTAGTGGTTGTGATGGACTTTATGTCCCAAGTACAATCGCACCTCGTTTCGCACCAGTACGAATCCCTGATGAAGAAAGCCAACCTGAAAGGCTACGGTGGCAGCGGTCTGCTGCGCTGAAACCCCTAAGGTTCGAGGAGTTGGTGATGAAAGTTCGTGCATCGGTCAAAAAACTGTGCCGTAACTGCAAGATTATTCGCCGCGAAGGTGTGGTTCGAGTAATTTGCAGCGCGGAACCGCGTCACAAGCAGCGCCAAGGCTGAGTGTGATCTGTGCTTCAAACCCAGCAGCTAGTGTGCTGCTGGGTTGATTATTTGTTTCTACAGCGATATTATCTCGCGCCCTATTTCTTGGCTTCCGGGGCGTAGGTAGCTGTCAATTGGAGTCCCACTGAATGGCCCGTATTGCAGGCGTTAACATTCCAGATAACAAGCATACTGTTATCTCGCTGACCTACATCTATGGTGTTGGTCGCACTACTGCACAGAAAATCTGTGCAGATGCTGGTGTAAACCCAGCCGCTAAGATCAAGGATCTGAGCGACGAGCAGATTGAACAGCTGCGTGGCGAAGTCGCGAAGTTCACCACCGAAGGTGACCTGCGTCGTGACATCAACATGAAAATCAAGCGTTTGATGGACCTGGGCTGCTACCGCGGTCTGCGCCATCGTCGGGGTCTGCCAGTACGCGGTCAGCGTACCAAGACCAATGCACGTACCCGCAAGGGTCCGCGTAAGCCGATCCGCAAGTAATCGCACCAGCGAATCGACAGGAATTTAGACATGGCAAAACCTGCTGCTCGTCCTCGTAAAAAAGTCAAAAAGACAGTGGTTGATGGCATCGCCCACATCCACGCGTCTTTCAACAACACCATCGTGACCATCACCGATCGTCAAGGTAACGCTCTGTCCTGGGCTACTTCCGGCGGTTCGGGTTTCCGTGGTTCCCGCAAATCGACCCCGTTCGCTGCTCAGGTAGCTGCTGAACGTGCAGGTCAAGCTGCGCTGGAATACGGCCTGAAGAACCTCGACGTAAACGTCAAGGGCCCAGGTCCGGGTCGTGAATCCGCTGTTCGTGCACTGAACGGCTGCGGCTACAAGATCGCCAGCATCACCGACGTGACGCCAATCCCGCACAACGGGTGCCGTCCGCCGAAGAAGCGTCGCGTGTAATCAGGAGACAGATAAATGGCACGTTACATTGGTCCAAAATGCAAACTGTCTCGTCGTGAAGGCACCGACCTGTTCCTGAAGAGCGGCGTTCGCGCTCTGGAATCGAAGTGCAACATCGAAGCAGCCCCAGGTATCCACGGCCAGCGCCGTGGCCGTCAGTCCGACTACGGCACCCAGCTGCGCGAGAAGCAAAAAGTCCGTCGTATCTATGGCGTTCTCGAGCGTCAATTCAGCGGTTACTACAAGCAGGCAGCGGCCAAGAAAGGCGCTACCGGCGAGAACCTGCTGCAACTGCTCGAATGCCGTCTGGATAACGTCGTATACCGTATGGGCTTCGGCGCTACCCGTGCTGAATCCCGCCAGCTGGTTTCGCACAAAGCGATCAGCATCAACGGCAAGACTGTAAACGTTCCGTCCTACCAAGTTCGTCCGGGTGACGTGGTCGCAGTTCGCGAGAAATCGGCGAACCAGCTGCGCATTGTTCAAGCCCTTGAACTGTGTGCTCAGCGTGGCCGCGTTGAGTGGGTTGACGTGGATGCTGCCAAGAAGTCGGGCGTTTTCAAGAACGTTCCTGCTCGCAGCGACCTGTCTGCCGACATCAACGAAAACCTGATTGTCGAGCTCTACTCCAAGTAAGGGCTAGAAAATAGGTGCATCCATGCAGATTTCGGTAAATGAGTTCCTGACGCCCCGCCATATCGATGTGCAGGTCGTCAGTCCAACCCGCGCTAAAATCACGCTCGAGCCTCTCGAGCGTGGTTTCGGCCATACCCTGGGCAACGCGCTGCGCCGCATCCTGTTGTCCTCCATGCCTGGCTGTGCAGTAGTCGAGGCCGAGATCGATGGCGTACTCCACGAGTACTCCGCGATCGAAGGTGTACAGGAAGACGTCATTGAAATCCTGTTGAACCTGAAAGGCCTGGCTATCAAACTGCACGGTCGTGACGAAGTTACGCTGACCTTGTCGAAGAAGGGTTCGGGGGTGGTTACCGCTGCCGATATTCAGCTGGATCATGATGTCGAGATCGTTAATCCCGATCACGTAATCGCTAACCTGGCGTCCAACGGCGCCCTGAACATGAAGCTCACCGTAGCTCGTGGTCGTGGTTATGAACCGGCCGATTCGCGTCAGAGCGATGAGGATGAAAGCCGCAGCATCGGTCGCTTGCAGCTCGATTCCTCGTTCAGCCCGGTTCGCCGTATCGCATACGTGGTGGAAAACGCCCGTGTCGAGCAGCGTACCAACCTGGACAAGCTGGTTATTGATCTGGAAACCAACGGTACCCTGGATCCTGAAGAGGCGATCCGTCGTGCTGCAACCATCCTGCAACAGCAGCTGGCTGCATTCGTCGACCTCAAAGGTGACAGCGAGCCCGTGGTAGTCGAGCAGGAAGACGAGATCGATCCGATCCTGCTTCGTCCGGTTGACGATCTGGAATTGACCGTACGTTCGGCCAACTGCCTGAAGGCGGAGAACATCTACTACATCGGCGATCTGATTCAGCGCACCGAAGTAGAGTTGTTGAAGACTCCGAACCTCGGCAAGAAGTCCCTGACTGAAATCAAGGACGTTCTGGCCTCCCGTGGTCTGTCCCTCGGCATGCGCCTCGACAACTGGCCGCCTGCAAGTCTTAAGAAAGACGACAAGGCGACTGCCTGATCGTCGTAATCACCGAACGTAGTGTTTGGTAAGGAATGAATCATGCGTCATCGTAAAAGTGGACGTCACCTGAGCCGTACCAGCTCTCACCGCAAGGCCATGTTCCAGAACATGGCGGTGTCGCTGATCGAGCACGAGCTGATCAAGACCACCCTGCCAAAAGCCAAGGAGCTGCGTCGCGTTGCCGAGCCGCTGATCACCCTGGCTAAAGAAGACAGCGTTGCTAACCGTCGTCTGGCTTTCGACCGTACCCGTTCGAAAGAAGCCGTTGGTAAGCTGTTCAACGATCTGGGCAAGCGCTATGCCACCCGTCAGGGCGGCTACCTGCGTATCCTCAAGTGCGGTTTCCGCGCTGGCGATAACGCACCTATGGCGTACGTCGAGCTGGTTGATCGTCCAGTCGGTGGCTCGGTAGAAGCCGCTGAGTAAGACGAACAGTCTTCTACAAGAAACCGGGCCTAGTGCCCGGTTTTTTGTTTTCAGCATTTCGAGAATGAAAAGCACTCTTGCGGCAAAGTCGAAATGATAAGAAGAACTCGCCTCATTTGGCGGGTATTTCAATGAAAATCACTACTGTTCACCGGCTTTTTTACGTATTTTTGCGCATTTTCCAGTGACCTGCCGGTCATCCTGGTTCACACTATCGACTTTCAAACAGGGAGATGCGGGACGATGCAAGGTCACCCGGACGTAATCGACTACCTCAACACGTTGCTGACGGGCGAACTGGCGGCACGCGATCAGTACTTCATCCACTCGCGCATGTACGAGGACTGGGGCTTCAGCAAGCTCTACGAGCGTATCAACCACGAGATGGAAGAAGAGGCACAACACGCCGATGCCCTGATCCGACGCATCCTCATGCTCGAAGGCACTCCGCGCATGCGTCCTGATGATCTGGATGTCGGTACCAGCGTACCGGACATGATCGCTGCTGACCTGCGCCTGGAATACAAGGTTCGGGCCGCGCTGTGCAAAGGCATCGAACTGTGCGAACTGCACAAGGACTACATCAGCCGCGATATCCTGCGCCAGCAATTGGCCGATACCGAGGAAGATCACACCTACTGGCTGGAAAAGCAGCAAGGCCTGATCAAGTCCCTGGGCCTGGAAAACTACCTGCAATCGCAGATGTAATTCCCGGCGCAAATGAAAAGCCCCTGTCGCTCAACACGACAGGGGCTTTTTTTAGGTGTTGCACTCAGGCGCGGTCGCGTTCCAGCAATGGCTTGAGATAGTGCCCGGTGTGGGACTGTTCCATCTTCGCCAACTCCTCCGGCGTACCGCAAGCGATGATCTGACCGCCCTTGGAGCCACCCTCGGGACCCAGGTCTACAAGCCAGTCGGCGGTCTTGATCACGTCCAGGTTGTGTTCGATCACCACTACGGTGTTGCCGTGGTCGCGCAGACGGTGCAGCACGTCCAGCAATTGCTGGATATCCGCGAAGTGCAGGCCGGTGGTCGGCTCGTCGAGGATATACAGGGTTTTGCCGGTATCACGCTTGGACAGCTCGCGGGACAACTTGACCCGCTGCGCCTCGCCCCCGGACAGGGTGGTGGCCGACTGCCCGAGCTTGATGTAGGAAAGCCCGACGTCCATGAGCGTTTGCAGCTTGCGCGCCAGCGCCGGCACCGCATCGAAGAACTCCCGTGCTTCCTCGATGGTCATCTCGAGCACTTCGTGGATGTTCTTGCCCTTGTACTTGATCTCAAGGGTTTCGCGGTTGTAGCGCTTGCTCTTGCAGACATCGCAAGGAACATAGATGTCCGGCAGGAAGTGCATCTCCACCTTGATCAAGCCATCGCCCTGGCACGCCTCGCAGCGGCCGCCCTTCACGTTGAAGGAAAAACGTCCCGGACCGTAGCCTCGGGAGCGAGACTCCGGCACCCCGGAAAACAATTCGCGGATCGGGGTGAACAATCCTGTGTAGGTCGCCGGGTTGGAACGAGGAGTACGACCGATCGGGCTCTGGTCGATATCCACCACCTTGTCCAGGTGCTGCAGGCCGTCGCAGCTGTCATGAGCGGCCGCCTCCAGCGTGGACGCCCCGTTGAGGGCAGTCGCGGCCAGCGGGAACAGCGTGTTGTTGATCAAGGTCGATTTGCCCGAGCCGGAAACGCCGGTGACACAGGTCAGCAGGCCGATCGGGATCTCCAGGTTGACGTTCTGCAGGTTGTTGCCCCGCGCGCCCTTGAGCTTGATCGACAGCTTCTTGTTGCGTGGTGTGCGCTTGGCCGGAACGAGGATCTTCTTGCGACCGGACAGGTACATGCCGGTCACCGAATCAGGATGAGCCATGACCTCGTCCGGAGTGCCTTCGGCCACGATCTGCCCACCATGCACACCGGCACCCGGGCCGATGTCCACCACATAGTCGGCCAGACGGATCGCGTCTTCGTCATGTTCCACCACGATCACCGTGTTGCCGATATCGCGCAGGTGGTTGAGGGTTGCCAGCAGGCGGTCGTTATCGCGCTGGTGAAGGCCGATGGAGGGCTCGTCGAGGATGTACATCACCCCGACCAGGCCGGCACCGATCTGGCTGGCAAGGCGGATGCGCTGGGCTTCGCCACCGGACAGGGTGTCGGCACTACGGTCGAGGGTCAGATAATCGAGTCCGACGTTCACCAGGAACTGCAGGCGTTCACAGATTTCCTTGAGAATCTTGTCAGCGATTTCTCCACGGCGACCGGTCAGTTTCAATCCGCCGAAGTAATCGCTGGCCTCGCCGATCGGCAGACCGGTGACTGCCGGCAAGGTTTTTTCACCAACCCACACATGCCGGGCCTCACGGCGCAGGCGGGTGCCACGGCAATCCGGGCAGGGCTGGGTGCTGAGGAACTTGGCCAGTTCCTCGCGAACGGTGGCGGACTCGGTTTCGCGGTAGCGCCGCTCCAGGTTCGGCACGATGCCTTCGAAGGGGTGCGAGCGCTTGACGATATCGCCGCGATCGTTGAGGTACTTGAAGTCCACGTTCTGGCTGCCGCTACCGTGCAGGATGGTCTTCTGCTGGTCCGCAGGCAGCTCTGCGAAGGGCTTTTCCAGGCTGAAACCGAAGTGCGCGGCCAGCGACCCGAGCATCTGGAAATAATAGACATTGCGTCGATCCCAGCCACGGATGGCACCTTCCGCCAAGGTCAGCTCGGCATTGACCAGGCGCTTGACGTCGAAGAACTGCTTGACCCCCAGACCGTCGCAGGTCGGGCAAGCACCGGCCGGGTTGTTGAAGGAGAACAGCTTGGGCTCCAGCTCGCTGATGGCGTGGCCGCAGATCGGGCAGGCGAAACGTGCGGAGAAAATCATTTCCTCGCCAGGCTCGTCGTCCATCGGCGCGACCAGGGCGATACCGTCTGCCAGGTTCAGCGCGGTCTCGAAGGACTCGGCCAGGCGCTGCTGCAGATCGGCACGGACCTTGAACCGATCCACCACCACATCGATGCTGTGCTTTTTCTGTTTGTCGAGCTTGGGCAATTCATCCAGCTCGAACAGCTTGCCGTTGACCCGCGCACGCACGAAGCCCTGGGCGCGCAGTTCCTCGAAAACCGCCAGGTGTTCGCCCTTGCGCTCGCGCACCACCGGCGCCAGCAGCATCAGCTTGCTGCCTTCGGGCTGGGCCAGGACCAGGTCGACCATCTGGCTGACGGTCTGGGCCTCCAGCGGAATATCGTGATCCGGGCAGCGTGGCGTGCCTACGCGGGCGTAGAGCAGGCGCAAGTAATCGTAGATCTCGGTGATGGTGCCGACGGTGGAGCGCGGGTTGTGGGAGGTGGATTTCTGCTCGATGGAAATCGCTGGCGACAGGCCCTCGATGGTATCCACGTCGGGCTTTTCCATCATCGACAGGAACTGCCGGGCGTACGCCGACAGCGACTCCACATAGCGCCGCTGGCCTTCGGCATAGAGCGTATCGAAAGCCAGGGACGACTTGCCGGAACCGGACAGCCCAGTAATCACGATCAGTTTGTCGCGAGGCAGAGTCAGGTCGATGTTTTTCAGGTTGTGGGTGCGAGCCCCACGAATCAGGATCTTGTCCACTACGGCCTCGCTTGGCGGGCATAAACGCAGAAGTATACGGGGCGTGGCCATTACGCGGCAAAGCGTCGCGTAGATGCCGTTAACCGATGGGACTGGTAGAATCGCCGCCGGTTCACACGAGGTATATCCATGCACGATCCCCACAGCGAACGCATGAGCGGCAGCGAAACCCGCGCCGCAGGCGGCCTGGCCCTGGTGTTCGCCTTCCGTATGCTGGGCATGTTCATGGTCCTGCCGGTGCTGGCGACCTATGGCATGGACCTGGCCGGTGCCACGCCGGCCCTGATTGGCCTGGCGATCGGCGCCTACGGCCTGACCCAGGCGGTCCTGCAGATTCCTTTCGGGATCATCTCCGACCGCATAGGCCGACGCCCGGTGATCTATCTCGGACTGGTGGTCTTTGCGCTGGGGAGTGTGCTGGCGGCCCAGGCCGATTCGATCTGGGGCGTGATCGCCGGACGCATCCTGCAAGGTGCCGGGGCGATCTCCGCGGCGGTGATGGCGCTTCTGTCGGACCTGACCCGCGAGCAGCATCGGACCAAGGCCATGGCCATGATCGGCATGAGCATCGGTCTTTCGTTCGCCGTGGCGATGGTCGTCGGGCCGTTGCTGACCCGCGCGTTCGGTCTTTCGGGGCTGTTCCTGGCGACGGCGGCGATGGCACTGGTCGGGATTGCCTTGATCGCCTTCGTTGTTCCGACGTCCAACACCCAGCTGCATCATCGCGAGTCCGGTGTAGCCAGGCAGGCGCTTGGTCCGACGCTGCGCCATCCTGATCTGCTGCGCCTGGATGTGGGTATCTTTGTCCTGCACGCAATCCTCATGGCCAGCTTCGTCGCGCTGCCGCTGGCCTTCGTCGAGCGTGGCGGGCTGCCCAAGGAACAACACTGGTGGGTGTACCTGACGGCACTGCTGATTTCATTCTTCGCAATGATTCCGTTCATTATCTATGGTGAAAAAAAGCGCAAGATGAAACGCGTCCTTCTGGGCGCGGTCAGTGTCTTGCTCCTGACGGAGCTGTTTTTCTGGGAGGTGGGGAACAGCCTGTCGGCGCTGGTGATCGGAACCGTCATCTTCTTCACCGCCTTCAACCTGCTGGAAGCGTCGCTGCCTTCGTTGATCAGCAAGGTGTCGCCCGCTGGCGGCAAGGGCACGGCGATGGGGGTCTACTCCACCAGCCAGTTCCTCGGGGCGGCGCTGGGCGGGATTCTCGGTGGATGGCTGTTCCAGCATGGTGGGTTGGTAACCGTATTCCTGGGGTGTGCAGCTTTGTGCGCGATCTGGCTCGTGGTTGCTGTTACCATGAACGAACCACCTTATGTAACGAGCCTGCGCATGCCGTTGTCGCCCGAGGCGCTGCGCGAAGCGGGCTTGTCCGAGCGCCTGAAGGCCGTGCCGGGTGTGACCGACGCAGTGGTGGTTGCTGATGAAGCTGCCATCTACATCAAACTTGATACACAAATTTTGGATCGCTCGACCCTGGAACGCCTGGTCAATCCGGCGTCCGCGGCGAGTGAAGCCTAGGAGAACGTTATGGCCCGTGGGGTTAACAAAGTTATTTTGGTCGGCACCTGTGGCCAGGATCCTGAAGTTCGCTACCTGCCGAACGGTAACGCAGTCACCAACCTGAGCCTGGCTACCAGCGAGCAGTGGACCGACAAGCAGACCGGTCAGAAGGTCGAGCGCACCGAATGGCATCGCGTCTCGATGTTCGGCAAGGTCGCCGAGATCGCTGGCGAGTACCTGCGCAAGGGTTCCCAGGTCTACATCGAAGGCAAGCTGCAGACTCGCGAGTGGGAAAAAGACGGCATCAAGCGCTATACCACCGAAATCATCGTCGACATGCAGGGCACCATGCAGCTGCTTGGCGGTCGTCCGCAGAACCAGGACGGTGGTGCCCCGCGTGACAACTACAACCAGGCGCCGCAGCAGGCTCCACGCCAGCAGGCCCAGCGTCCGCAACAGGCTCCGCAGCGTCCTGCTCCTCAGCAGCCAGCGCCGCAGCCGGCCCCGGATTTCGACAGCTTCGATGATGATATTCCGTTCTGATTCGCTACTGCCGCGTCAGTAAATGAAGAAGGCCCAGTCTCCTGAGGAGACTGGGCCTTCTTCATTTCAGCCTGGAAATTGCTTTGTCTTTGAGGGCCTCATCGCTGGCAAGCCAGCTCCCACAGGTCCAGCGGTGCAGCGATGAGGCCCTGCGTTAAGCCCGCTCCCCACACATATCCAGTGCAAACCAATGCCGCGCCGTCGCCAGGTCCAGCCCGGCCCCGAGCAGGCCGAACATCTTGCCCAGCGCCGCTTCCCGAGTCATGCCGCCGCCGGAGACCAGCCCGGTATCCCGCAGTCGGCTCCCGGCCTCATAGATATCGAACACTACGCTGCCTTCCATGCACTGGCTGATCGCCGCCACCAGCACTCCGCGCTGGCCCGCATCGCGCAAGGCGTCCAGCAGCGCCTCATCATCCGACGGTCCGGTGCCGCTGCCGTAACACTCCAGCAGCAGGCCCTTTATTCCAGTCTCCAGCAGCGCTCGCACATGGGCCGCCTGGATCCCCGGGTACATTGGCAGCACGGCCAGGTTCACCGGCGAGCGCGGTTGGCAGTAGCTGAGCGTGGTCGGCAATTCCGCCGCCCGTTCGCCTTCGCGATGACGGGGCAGGGCGGCGAATGCATCGAAGGCCTCGCTGCGCAGCTTGCTGGCGCGTACACCAGACATCAGCTTGCCAGCGAAGAACAACTGCACGCCGTTCTCCAGTCCTTGGCTGAACAACGCCAGCGCACCGGCGAGGTTGTCCCAGGCATCACTGTCCGGGGCGCCGGCAGGCAGCATCGAGCCGGTCAGCACTACCGGCACGTCCAGGCCCAGCAGCAGGAACGACAAGGCCGCTGCGCTGTAGGCCAGGGTGTCGGTGCCATGCAGCAACAGCACGCCATCGTGACCGTCTTGCTTCACCGCTTCGACGATGGCGTCGCGCATCGCCAGCCAGTTGCCCTGCTGCATGTTGGCGCTGTCGAGCAGCGGCGACATTTCCTGCAAGCGCCAGTCGGGGCGTGGCGCCTCGGGGTGAGCGTCCAGCCAGGCACGCATGCGCGCCTCGAAACCGCCCGCCGGGGCCAGCCCCTCGGGCGTTTGCAGCATGCCGATGGTGCCGCCGGTATAGAGGACGAGGAGATTCTTGACTGCGCGCATAAGGGGATTTCCAAAGCAAAAACAGAAAAATCGGGCAAAAAAAAGCCGCCCGCGAAGGGGCGGCTCTCTTTCTGAAGCGAGAAGCGGGTCGAACTTAGCGCTGGGTTTGCGCTGCGCCGGCAACGCTGCTGTCGGCGGCTTCAGCCTTGACACCTTCCGGCCAGGCGGCACGGTCCAGGTCCAGGTCGGCGAACTTGGCCGAGTCGAACACCGGCTGCGAGATACCAGCCTTGCGTTGCTCGTCGTAGTCGCGCATCACCCGCAGGCCGACCTTGAACAGCAGGGCCAGGGCCATCAGGTTGACGAAGGCAAGGCAGGTCATGGTGATGTCGGCGAAGGCGAACACGGTGCCCAGGTTCTGCACCGAACCCCAGACGATCAGCGCCAGGACCAGGGCGCGGTAGCCCATCAGTACCATGCGGTTACGGGTCAGGAACTGCAGGCTGTTTTCGCCCAGGTAGTAGTTGTAGAGGATGCAGGTGAAGACGAACAGCGACAGGGCGACGCTGACGAAGATGCGACCCCAGTCACCGACTACTGCGGCCAAGGAGTTCTGGGTCAGGACAATGCCGTCGCCTTCGAAGCCCGGCGTGTAGAAGCCCGACAGCAGGATCAGCAGTGCGGTGCAGGTGCAGATGACGAAGGTGTCGAGGAATACGCTGAATGCCTGCACAACGCCCTGGGCGCCCGGGTGCTTCACGGCGGCGACGGCGGCGACGTTAGGCGCGCTGCCCAGGCCGGCTTCGTTGGCGAATACGCCACGCTTCACGCCCATGACGATGGCGCTGCCCAGCAGGCCGGCGAAGGCTGGATCCAGGCCGAAGGCGCTTTTGAAGATGGTTTCGAGCATGGCCGGAACGTGGTCGATCTGGGTACCGATTACGTACAGGGTGACGCCGATGTAGGCCAGGGTCTTGATTGGAACCAGCAGGTCGGAAACTGCCGCGATGCGCTTGATGCCACCGACGAATACGATCGCCAGCAGGATGGCCAGGGCGATGCCGGTGTGGTTCGGCGCGAAGCCGAAGGCGTTTTGCAGCGAGTGGGTCACGGTGTAGGACTGCAGGCCATTGAAGGCGAAGCCGTAGGTGACCAGCAGCAGCAGGGAGAACACCACGGCCATGCCCTTCAGCTTCAGGCCATGCTGGATGTAGTACGCCGGACCGCCACGGTACAGGCCATCGCCATCGGCGCGCTTGTAGACCTGGGCCAGGGTACATTCGAAGAAGCTGCTGGACATGCCGACCAGGGCAGTGACCCACATCCAGAACACGGCGCCCGGGCCGCCCAGGGTCACGGCGATACCGACACCGGCGATGTTACCCGCACCGACCCGGCCGGCCAGGCTCAGCATCAATGCCTGGAAAGAGCTCAGCTGGCCAGCCTGGCCGCGCAACGATTCCTTGAATACACCGAACATGTGGCCGAAATGGCGGAACTGGACGAAACGGGAGCGGATGGTGAAATAGCTACCCAGTCCGACGATGAGCACGATGAGGAGTTTCCCCGAAAGGAAATCGTTGAGCGCTTCGAGCATGGAAGTGACCTCGGATTCTTATTCTTTGCATGAAAGACAGATAGGACGGCGTGCAAGCACCAGGTCCATGGCGCGCATGTTTGGCCATGACAACTACGGTTACAATTTCGCCACTTGCTCTGTTTTGGTGCGACTTGATGCTAAACTGGCGCCTGTTGCATCAGCCGGATCCGTTTCCATGAGTGAAAACCTCGGTATCAACCTCAAGTTGGCCTGCAGCCACTATCGCTCTATCTCGGAGGTTTGCCGCCAGCTCTCGATCAACCGGGCGCAATTCAACAAGTACCTCAGCGGGCAGAGCCAGCCGACGGCGTACAACCTCAAGCGCATTGGCGATTTCTTCGGGGTCGAGGATTACGAACTTGGCATGCCGCCGGAGCAGTTCGCCCGGCTGATCGGCGCGCGTGGCGCCACGGTGGCGAACCCCGTGCAGAACGATCCCTTGCTTGAGCTGCTGCGCCCGCTGCGCGAGCACGCCGGCAACCTGTCGCGCTACTGCGGGTACTACTTCGAATACTCCAACTGCATGTCGGTACCGGGCAGCATTCTGTTGTCCTTGGTGCATCTGTACGAAGACAATGGCAACTACCTTTTCGAGCGCCAGGAGCGTCAGGAGCGCTCCAGCAGTACCGACGTGCAGGCCGAGGATTGGGTGCGTTGCCGCTACCTGGGCGCGGCCTTCCAGTTGCAGGACCGGGTGTTCCTGATGGATTACGAGTCGCTCACCGTCAACGAGATGAGCCAGACTGTGCTGATCCCCAGTTTCAAGAGCCGGATCACCCGTCTCAACGGCCTCAAGACCGGGGTTTCCAGCGGTGATCGGCGCACCCCGGCCTGCACCCGGGTGGTCTGGGAATATCTCGGTCCGGAAATCAACCGCATTAATGCCTATCGCCAGGTGAAGCTGTATCGACCGGACGATCCGCGTATCGACGATGATGTGCGCGAGCGCCTCACCGCCGGGCCGATCCGCAACGGCCTGTTCGAGATCGAATGAATCAAGGCCACTCGTCTGCCACCCATTCCACCAGCGGATTGCCGACGTCCATCAGCAGCTTGGTTGCCATGACCGTGCACACGCACACCACCAGCGGGCGGATCAGGCGCGGGCCGAAATGCACGGCGCAGCGTGCCCCCAGTTGCGCGCCAAGCATGGCGCACAGGGCCATCACCAGTGCCAGGGGCCAGAGCAGCTTGCCGCTGGCAGCGAAGACCAGCAGGGCGCCGAGATTGCACGCGGCATTAAGCAGTTTGCTGTTACCGACCGAGCGGAGCATGCCCTGGCCCAGCAATAGCATGAACGCGAGCATGAAGAACGAACCGACCCCCGGGCCGAACACGCCGTCGTAGAACCCCAGCAGCGGCGCGATCAGCAGGCAGAACAGGCCCGGCGGTATCCGTGGCTTGCGCAGTTGCTGGTCGTCCAGGCGCGGACTGAAGGCGAAGTAAGCGGCCACCAGGATCAGCAGCACCGGCACCCCGGCCTGCAACAAGTCATGGGGGACCAGGCTGACCGACAGTGCACCGAGCGCACCACCGACGAACGCCATCAAGGCCATGGGCAGGCCGCTGTTCCAGTCCAGCATGCCGCGCCGGGCAAAGGCCCAGGTCGCCGAGACCGTGGCGCTGGCGGCCTGGAACTTGTTGGTGGCCAGCGCCGCCAGCGGATCGAGGCCGGCGATGAACAGCACCGGCAGGGTGATCAGCCCACCGCCTCCGGCGATGGCATCGAAGAACCCGGCCAGCAGCGCGACGGTGGCGAGTATCAGTAGCAGGGATAAATCGATTTCCAGCATTGAATGGTTACTCCAGGGCTATCAACCGCGCACCAGCAGCGGGTCTTGCTTGAGGATCAGCGGGCGGGCGAAGCGCGAATAACCGAACAGCCGTATCAGCAGGCGACGGTTGTCGCACAACGATTCGCGGCCATGCAGGGCGCGCGTGTTGTTGACCAGCAGCACGGTGTCCGGCTGCAGCACGAAATCCACCGGCCGGGTCTGTGCCAGGCGCGACTGGAAGGCGTCGAAGGCCCGGGCGGCGGCATCGCTGGCTTGCTCGTTGAGGGAAAAGCGGTAGGCGTTGTAGCGCACGCTAAAACCACCTTGCTCGTCGAAGTCGATGATGGAGGTGGCTGCGCCGCCAGCACCGTGACCATCGACGAAGCATTCGCTGCGGGTGAAGTCGAACGAGCGTGAACTCAACGCCAGCACATCAAGGCTGCCCAGCCCTTCGATCACGCTGCGCAGCGGGACGATGCGGGTTGGCTCGCCGGCCGGGTTCCAGCGGGCGCTGAGGACCAGGGCCGAAGGCGCCGGGGAGTGTCCGTCGCGGGCGACCACCGAGCAGTGATAGGGCGCCTCGGTGTGCGGGCCCAGGCGCAGGCCGGCGTGGGAACTGAGCTCCACCGGCTTGCGGCGGTCTTCATCGTGGCGCGGCAAGCGCCCGCCGCCCTTGAAGTTGTCGACCAGGCGCAGGTGCTTGCCATCGTTGTCGATATCGAACGCGAAGGCGCAATGGCGTACCAGTTCCAGCAGCACCTGGTTGCGCGAGCCCAGGTACAGGCAGGTGAAGTCCTGCTCCAGCGCCGCCAGTTCCGGCAGCCGCTCAGGCAGCGGGTCGTCCTTGGGCGCGCGCAAGCGGGCGAATAGCAAAGCGGCGAGCTTACCGTCGGCAAACAGGTTCACCGTGGCCTGCTGCACCGGTTGCAGGCTGGCTTCCAGCAAACGTGCCCACAAGCGCGCCTTGAGCGCGGCGCCTGGCGCCTGAGGGCCTCCGTGGCGGGCAAGGTCGAGGCTGGCCTTGTGCAGTTGGTCGAGCTGGTCGTTATCGAGGGTGAGGGTGGCGATTTCGCAGTCCTTCATGGGCAACCTTCCTTAGCAAATAGAGGATTCGGGGCGTCCTTGCCCCACGATGGCTCCTGACTGCGCAACAGGTAGCCGGCAAGGTAGATATTGAAGGTGGTTTTTTCGGTCGCCGAAGTCAGTTGGTTCTTTTGCCGGTGTAAGCGGATTCCTATTTGAGAGTGTGGGAAACCGCCCTGCTTGACCTGCGCGGCTAAACATTTCGTGGGCTCGGGCGGTTGGACTTCCCTCGGCGGAAACCGCAAACTACGTGCTTGCCTTCAATCAACCTGAGCGGACCTGCTGAACCTATGCGAATGCGCCTGATGCTGTTGGGTGGTGGAAATGCCCTTGGGCAAGCGCTGATTCGTCTCGGGGCCGAGGAGGACATCGGCTTTCTCGCGCCACGCCCGCCCGAACAGGGCTGGGATGCCGCGAGCCTGACCCAGTTGCTCGATGACACCCGGCCCGGCGCCCTGGTCAACCTGGCCTACTACTTCGACTGGTTCCAGGCCGAGTCGGTCAGCGAGCAGCGCCTGGCCTCCCAGGAGCGCTCGGCAGAGCGGCTCGCCGAGCTGTGCCAGCACCACAACATCATTCTCGTTCAACCGTCCAGTTACCGGGTGTTCGATGGCTCGCGCGCGACGGCCTACAGCGAAAAGGACGAGCCGGTGCCCCTGGGCCTGCGTGGCCAGGCGCTGTGGCGCATCGAGCAGAGTGTGCGGGCCATCTGTCCGCAGCATGTACTGCTGCGCTTCGGCTGGGTGCTGGACGACAGCCCCGACGGTATCCTCGGGCGCTTCCTGACCCGGGCGGAAACTGCCAACGAGCTGTTCCTGGCCGACGATCGGCGGGGTAACCCGACCCCGGTGGACGATGCCGCCCGGGTCATTCTCTCGGTCCTCAAGCAACTGGATTGCGCCGCGCCGCTATGGGGTACCTACCACTACGCCGGCAACGAGGCGACCACGCCGCTGGCGCTGGGTCAGGCGATCCTCGGCGAAGCCTCGCAATTGCGCCAGCTCGCGGTCGAGGCCCCCACCGCCCAGGCCCACGCCGCGCGTCCCGATGCTGCCGAAGAACCGCAACACGCGGTGCTGGCCTGCAAGAAAATCCTTCACACCTTCGGCATCAAGCCGCGTGCCTGGCGCTCCGGCCTGCCGACCTTACTGGATCGATTCTATCGTCATGGCTGATGCCCCCATTCTGATTACCGGTGGCGCTGGCTTCATCGGTTCCCACCTGTGTGACGCCCTGCTGCAGAAGGGCCATTCGGTGCGTGTGCTGGATGACCTGTCCACCGGCAAGCGTGACAACCTGCAACTCGGCCACCCCGGGCTGCAACTGATCGAAGGCGACGTCGCCGATGCAGAGCTGGTCAAGCGCGCTGTCGAAGGCTGTCGGGCCGTGGTGCACCTGGCGGCGGTGGCCTCGGTACAGGCCTCGGTGGATGATCCGGTGAAGACCCACCAGAGCAATTTCATCGGCACGTTGAATGTCTGCGAGGCGATGCGCCTGGCCGGCGTCAAGCGCGTGCTGTTCGCTTCCAGCGCGGCGGTCTACGGCAACAATGGTGAAGGCGAGTCGATCAGCGAGGACATTGCCAAGGCACCGCTGACACCCTACGCCTCGGACAAGCTTGCCAGCGAGCAGTACCTGGATTTCTACCGTCGCCAGCATGGCCTGGAGCCCGTGGTATTCCGCTTCTTCAATATCTTCGGCCCGCGCCAGGATCCGTCCTCGCCTTACTCCGGGGTGATCAGCATCTTCTGCGAGCGCGCGCTGAGCGGCACGCCGATCACCGTGTTCGGCGATGGCGAGCAGACCCGGGATTTCCTCTATGTCTCCGACCTGGTCGCGGTGATGGTGCAAGCGCTGGAAATGCCACGGGTGGAAGAGGGGGCGGTGAATATCGGCCTGAACCAGGCGACGTCGTTGAACCAGTTGCTGGAGGCATTGCGCAGTGTGCTGGGAGACTTGCCGGCAGTGAGTTACGGGGTAGCGCGCAGCGGCGATATTCGCCACTCGCGGGCGGATAACCGCCGGCTGCTGGAGCGGTTCGGGTTGCCTGAGGTCACGCCATTGGCGGTGGGCCTGAGCCGACTGCTAGGCCGCTGAGTGCCGTATCAGCCAGCTCAGGCCCCTGTGGGAGCTGGCTTGCCAGCGATGAGGCCCTGAAGGCCGCCATAAAAAAAGGGCCGCTTGCGCGGCCCTTTTTTGCATTCAGAATTTGTAGCCGATACCCACCATGTAGACCCATGGATCGATATCCACATCGACCTTGGTCTTGCCCACGCCCAGTGCGCTCGGCCCGTCGATGCTGGCTTCGGTGTTGATATCCACGTACCAGACCGAGGCGTTGACCAGCAGGTTGTCGTTGATCATGTAGTCCATGCCCAACTGGCCGGCGAGGCCCACGGAGTTTTTCATTTTCATGTTGCTGAAGCCCTGGTCCTTGCGTTCGCTGGTCAGGTCTTCGTTGAAGAACAGGGTGTAGTTCAGGCCGATACCGGCGTAAGGCTGGAACTTCGAGCCGGCATCCATCGGGTAGTACTGGACCGACAGGGTGGGTGGCAGGTGCTTGATGTCGGCCAGCTTGCCATCGAGGGCAGGGCCGAGGCCTTTCACGTTCACCTGGTGCTGGAACGGGGTGGCGGCCAGCAGTTCGATACCGACGTGGTCGGTGACCATGTAGGCGAAGGCCAGGCCCAGCTGGGTGTCGCTGTCCACGGTTGCCTTGGTGCCGGCGACCTTTACGCCGTCGAGTTTCAGGTTGCCGCTGTCTTCGTTCGGGGCGACGGTGGCTGCACCGGCGCGGACGATGAAATCACCGGCCTTGTGGGCGTAGGCGGCAGGCGCTGCGAGCGCGAGGGCGATCAGCGAGGCGCCGAGCAAGGACTTGTTCATGGAAGCTCCCAGGGGACATTTGGATTCGATGGTTCCAATGTTAAGGAGCTGCCACGGGGCGATACTTGATTCAGCTCAATGAAAGCGAAGGCGTTGTGGCGAGGCCATTCATTGTAGTTCGTAAGCGTAGATTTTCTCGGCTTCCATCTGATATCCGGCCTCGGCCAGCTCGCTGGACGACGACTGGACACGCATGGGCCCTTCGATCCAGTAGGGCTGGTACAGCTCCTCGACCTTGATGCCGATCTCGCTGACCACATGCACGATCTGGTTCGACGGTGGCGGAGGGACATGGATGCAGGCGCCGTAGTACGGCACCAGGAGAAACTCCGTGGTGCGCCCGTCCTCACCGACTTCCAGCGGCACGATATAGCCCGGCAGCTTGACCTGCTGGCCGTCGAGTTCCTTGACCACCGGCGCGTCCGGCACCTGCTGGTGCGCCGCCGGCGCCGCTTCGGCCGCCAGCGCGTCCCCCAGGTTGGAGAGTTGCGAAAGGTTGTGCAGCGGTGCCAGTTGCGGCTCGATCACCGGCGCGCCGGGGGGAATCAACTGCGGCCATTCCAGGGTCCGGGGCTCACCGGCCCAGGCGGGCAGGGCGCAAAACAGCAACAACAACAGGGCACGGCGCATTCCACGGATACTCACAGATGAATGGACAGGCCATCGGCCAGCGACTGTCGATAGGCCCGCCACGCGGGGATGCTGCCCATCAGCAGCGCAGCCCCGAGGATGATCGCCAGCAGGGTCCATTCGTGGCTGCTCGGCAGGGCCAGCGGCAGGTATAACCCATAGTTGGCCTGCACGTAACCCTGGGCTGCGGCGATGCCCAGGTACAGAAGTCCCAGCCCTGCGCCGATCCCGGCCAGGGCCAGGGCAAAGGCCTCCAGCACCAGCAGCCCGGCGATGTGCCACGGTCGTGCGCCTACCGAGCGCAGAATGGCCATTTCCCGGCGGCGCTCGTTGAGGCTGGTAAGGATGGCCGTGAGCATGCCGATCAGCCCGGTCAGCACCACGAACAGCGATACCACGAACAGCGCCTGCTCCGCCGTGCCCATCAGGCTCCACAGTTCCTGTAGGGCGACGCCGGGCAGGATCGCCAGCAGCGGCTCGCTGCGGAACTCGTTGATTTCCCGTTGCAGCGAGAAGGTCGCCACCTTGCTGTTGAGGCCGAGCATGAAGGCGGTTATCGCCGTCGGCGTCAGGTCCATGTTGCGCGCCTGGTCGGCGCTGATACGCCCGTTGCCACGCGCCGGCACACCGTTGTGCCAGTCGATATGGATCGCCTCCATGCCACCCAGGCTGATGTGCAAGGTGCGGTCTACCGGGGTGCCGGTGCGCTTGAGCACGCCGACCACGGTGAAGGGCTTGTCGTCATGCTTGACCAGGCTGATGGCGGCCACTCCATGGGCCAGCACCAGCTTGTCGCCGAGCTTGTAATGCAGGGCTTCGGCAACCTCGGCGCCCAGCACCACCTCGAATGGATCGCTGGCAAACGCCCGGCCCTGGCTCAGTTCCAGGTTCTGCCGATGGCCGTACTGGTAGTGCTCGAAGTACGCCTGGGTCGTGCCCATCACCCGGTATCCGCGGTGCGAATCGCCCAAGGAAATCGGGATCGCCCACTTCACCCGACGGTCGTTGGCATAGTGTTCGAAGCTGTCCCAGCGAATGTTGTTGGTGGCGTTGCCGATGCGGAAGACCGAATACAGCAGCAGGTTCACCGAGCCGGAGCGGGCGCCGACGATCAGGTCGGTACCGCTGATGGTGCTGGCGAAGCTGGCGCGGGCTTCGGTTCGGACCCGTTCCACGGCCAGCAGCAGGCACACCGACAGGGCAATGGCGAAGGCGGTGAGAAAAGCGGTGAAACGGCGGTTGGCCAGGCTGGCCAGGGCAAGGCGGAGCAGGTACATCAGACCTCCGTATCGCTGGCAGGGCGGGCCGCGCGGTTGAGTTCGGCAAGGGACGACTGGCAGTCGAACAGCGGCGCCAGGCTTTGGTCATGGCTAACGAACAAGAGGCTGGAGCCGGCGTCGCGGCATTCGGCGAACAGCAAGCGGATGAAGGCCTCGCGGGTATCGGCGTCGAGGGCCGAGGTGGGCTCGTCGGCGATCACCAGCTCCGGCTGGCCGATCAACGCCCGGGCTGCAGCAACGCGTTGCTGTTGGCCGATGGACAGGCTGTCGGCGCGACGGGCGAGCAGGGTCGGGTCGTTCAGGCCGAGGTGGGCAAGCAGCACGCTGGCGGCTTCGGCGACGCTGCCATGGCGTTGAGCAGCACGTTCGGCGCGCGTCCTGGAAAAACGACAAGGCAGCTCGACGTTCTCCCGCACCGACAGGAACGGCAGCAGGTTGAACTGCTGGAAGATGTAGCCGGTGTGGTCGACGCGGAAACGGTCGCGGGCGCTCTGGCTCAGTTCGCCAAGGTCCTGGCCGAGCAGGCGGATGCTGCCGCGGTCGGCTTTCTGCACACCGCCGAGCAGGCCCAGCAGGGTGGTCTTGCCGCTGCCGCTGGGGCCCTTGAGGAACAGCGATTCACCGGCGTCGAGGCGCAGCGCCGGGATGTCCAGCAGCGGTGGTTGGCCCGGCCAGGCGAAGCCCAGGTCGGTCAGTTCAATCAGTGCCTGGCTCATAAATCGACGCCCGGGTTGCCCCGGGCGCTTCACTGGATAGGTGGCTTAGAAGTTGATCGTAGCGTTTGCCGGCGTGGCTTCGACACCTTTCTGGCCACTTGGCCCGATCAACTGGACCTGGATCTTCTGGGTCGAAGGGTAGGTCTTGAACAGCGGGGCCAGGTCCAGGCTCCGCAAGGCATCCGGCTTGGCGCATTCGAAGCGGTAGTGGGCGTGGATATCGCTGTGGCCGTGCTCATGCTCGTCGCCATCACCGTCGTCATCCTTGGCCGGGGCATCCCCGAACAGCGGGCTTTGCAGTTCCTGGTCGCTGTCCTTGCAATTGGCAGCGGCGGTCAGGCCGAACAGTTTCAGTGGTTGTTCCAGTTGGGCTCGCACTGTGGCCACCTTGGCCTTGTCGGCATCGCTCTGGGCCGCATGCTCGAAGCCCACCAGGTTCATCGCCGGGCTTTCCAGTTCCAGTTCCAGGGTATTGCCGTCGAGCACGGCGTTCAGGTGGGCGACGCCGTGTTCGTGGGCGCCCAGTGCGCCATGGGCGTGGTCGTGCTCATGATCATGATCGTGGTCGGAATGCGCGTAGGCGGTGAAGGCCAGGGGCAGCAGCGCGAAAGGCAAGGCAAGCAGCAGGCGACGCATGGGCGGAACTCCGGGGAGGGTTTGGAAAGATTTTGAAATGTTATAACAAAGTAGAATCCGCTCGCCAGTCTCCCTTGGCGTTCTTCGACCGGCATGGGAGCATGGCCGCCTGAAAACGGAGGACGCGACGTGCGAATTCGAGGACATATCGGCGAATGGCCGGTGGATCTGACCATCGAGCTGGGGCCGGAGGAATGGGCTAGCCTGGCGCGGGCGGGCGAGCCGGCGGCGACGCCGGTCAGCAGTGCAGCGCCGGTAGCGCAGGCGCGGCCGGATGACACTCTGTGGCTGGCGGCGAAGGAACTGCTGCGCAAGGCGGGGGAAATGCAGGGGCCGGCGTTGCTGGAGTTGCTTGAAGGCCTGGCCGGGAGCACGGCGGCGGGCAAGCGCCTGCTGGTGCGGCTGCGGCACAGTGCCGAGGTGAAGGTGGAAAGCGGGGCGGATGCGCCGGTGTACCACTGGATTGGCTAGGTGCTCTTTCGGGCCTCATCGCTGGCAAGCCAGCTCCCAGGATCCTGTGGGAGCTGGCTTGCCAGCGATGAGGCCGGAACTGACTCAGTAAAGGGCTGCGAACAACTTGCGCCGGTAGGTCCCCACCAGCGGGTGGTCATTGCCCAGCAGCTCGAAGACCTGCAGCAAGGTCTTGTGCGGCAATCCGCCTTCGTACCCGCGGTTGCGCTTGAACAGCTTCAGCAGGCCTTCCAGCGCCGCCTCGTACTGCTGGCGCGACAATTGCTGGATACTCAACTGGTAAGCCGCCTCGTCATCCTCGGCATTCTGCGCCAGGCGCGATTTCAGTTCGGCCACTTCCGGCAGGTCCCTGGCCTGGCGCAGGAAGGTCAACTGGGCCTTGGCGCCGGCCAACGCTGCCTTGTGCTCGTCGCTCTTTACGGCGTCCAGCACGGTCTGCGCTTCCACCAGCTCGCCACGTTCGGCCAGGCAGCGGGCATAGAGGATCAGCGCTGCGGCGTTGCTGTTGTCCTCGGCCAGCAGTGCCTTGAGCGCGGCTTCGGCCTCGCTGTAGCGCCCGTCGTTGAACAGCGCCTGGGCCAGCTCCAGCGGATCGGCCGCGGCCGGTGCGGGCAGTTGCACATGGGGTTCGAGCATGGCGCGCACCGCCGATTCCGGCTGGGCACCGGCGAAGCCGTCCACCGGCTGGCCATCCTTGAACAGCACCACGGTAGGCAGGCTGCGGATACCGAAGCGGGCGACGATGTCCTGTTCGATATCGCAGTTGACCTTGGCCAGCAGCAGTTCGCCCTGGTACTCCTCGGTAATCTTCGCCAGCATCGGCATCAACGCCTTGCACGGCGCGCACCAGTCGGCCCAGAAGTCCACCAGCACCGGCTTGTGATGGGAGTTGGCGATCACCACCTGATCGAAGTTGGCAACGGTGGTATCGAAAATGTACGGCGATTCCTGACTCATCTCGACTCTCGCGAACGCATGAATGACGCCACTATAAGGCCCCGCGGCTGGCGTGGTACAGGCTCACCTGGCGAAACTCGTGGGGCTCGGCCAGGTCCGGCAGGGTCAGGGCATGCAGGGTATCGAGCCGGCGGTAGAGCGGATGCTGGAAGTCGCGCACCCGCGAGTCGGCTACCAGGGCCTGCCGGCCACGGCTGAGGAACTGGTCGAGCAGCGGCAGGTTGGCACGATCGTAGAGCACGTCGGCGACCAGGATCAGGTCGAAGCGATCGTCCTCGGCGAAGAAGTCGCTGGAATAGCTCAGCTGCACCTCATTGAGTTCCGCGTTCGCCCGGCTGGCCTGCAGCGCCAGCGGATCGAGGTCGCAGGCAACCACTTCCAGGGCACCGGCCTTCGCCGCCGCGATCCCGGCAATCCCGGATCCGGCGCCAAAATCCAGGACCCGCTTGCCCGCGACCCACTCCGGGCGCTCGGCCAGGTAGCGGGCCATGGCCAGGCCGCTGGCCCAGCAGAAACTCCAGTATGGCGGCTCGTCGAGAATGCGCCGGGTTTCCTCGGGGCTGAAGGCGCGATCCATGTTATCGGCGTCGATCAACCAGAGTTTCAGCGGGCAGTCCGGCAATTCGCTGGCCACCAGGCGCGCATCGCCCAGCAACCCGCTCAACGCGGCCTCCAGTTGAATGGGCGCCATCTAGGGCGCCTTTTCCAGTTGCAGCGGGCCGAAGGCCTGGGTTTCGGCACGGGGCACGCTGACCGGCTTGAGGTGCAGGATCAGTTGTCCGGACTGGCTGGCGCGGGCACGCAACTCCACCCGCCCACCGGCTGGAAAGACCTCCGGATTGAAGCGCAACTGGAACGGCAGGGCCTGGCCGGTACCGTCGTAGGTATCGCTGGCCAGCAGGCGCTGCGGGCGGCCGCGCTCGTCGATCACCAGCAGGGCGACCTCGACTTCGGCGCCCCGGGGAATATTGGTGAAGCTGCCGCTCAGTTCGCGCTGGTAGGCAGGCAGCGGCGTCGGCACATGGACATGCCTGGCCACGGGCTTGGCCGGGGCCTGGGGCGGTACTGGCTTGGGGGTTTCGCTGCTGCAGGCGGTCAGCAGGGTGGCGAAACCGAGCACGGCGAGCGCTCGAAACGACATGGATAAATTCCTTAGGGGGCGTATTTCCTCACTGGATGGTAACCCCTTTGGCTTGTCTTGCCAGTCGGATGCGCTACCATGGCCCTCCCTTTTTTTGTTGCCTGCCACCATGCACTGTCCCTTCTGCGGTGCCAACGACACCAAAGTCATCGACTCGCGACTGGTCGCCGAGGGCGAGCAAGTGCGCCGCCGCCGCGAATGCGTGGCCTGCGGCGAGCGATTCACCACCTTCGAGACCGCCGAACTGGTCTTGCCGCGCCTGATCAAGCAGGACGGCACCCGCCAACCCTTCGACGAAGACAAGCTGCGCGCCGGCATGCAGCGCGCGCTGGAAAAGCGTCCGGTCAGCGTCGAGCGCCTGGAAGCCGCACTGGCCCATATCAAGCACAAGCTGCGGGCCAAGGGCGAGCGCGAGGTCAAGTCGCTGGTGGTCGGTGAGCTGGTCATGGCCGAACTGCAAAAGCTCGATGAAGTGGCGTATATCCGCTTCGCTTCCGTGTATCGACGCTTCCAGGACCTCGACGAGTTCCGCGAAGAGATCGACCGCCTGGCCCGAGAGCCGTCCAAAGAGTGAACATGTCCACAGAACGCGCCGTGCTCGACGCTCACTACATGGCCCGCGCGCTGGAGCTGGCGCGCAAGGGCGTGTATTCGACCCATCCGAATCCGCGGGTAGGCTGCGTGATCGTGCGTGACGGGCGCATCGTCGGCGAGGGCTGGCATGTGCGTGCCGGCGAACCCCATGCCGAAGTCCACGCCTTGCGCGAGGCCGGCGAGCTGGCGCGCGGTGCCTGTGCCTACGTGACCCTGGAGCCCTGCAGCCACCACGGACGCACGCCGCCTTGCGCCGAAGCGCTGGTCAACGCCGGGGTGAGCCGGGTGGTCGCGGCGATGCAGGACCCCAATCCGCAGGTCGCTGGCAATGGCCTCAAGCGTCTGGCCGACGCCGGTATCGAAGTCGCCAGCGGTGTGCTCGAAGCCGAAGCCCGGGCGCTCAACCCCGGTTTCCTCAAGCGCATGGAGCATCGCCTGCCGTTCGTCAGGGTCAAGCTGGCGATGAGCCTGGATGGTCGCACCGCCATGGCCAGCGGCGAAAGCCAGTGGATCACCGGCCCGGCGGCGCGCTCTGCCGTGCAACGCCTGCGCGCCCGCTCCAGTGTGGTCCTGACCAGTGCCGCCAGCGTGATCGCCGATAACGCACGGATGACCGTACGCGGCGATGAACTGGGCCTGGATCCCGAGACCACCGCCCTGGCATTGGCGCGTCCGCCACTGCGCGTGCTGATCGATGGCCGGCTGCGCCTGCCGCTGGACGCGCCGTTCTTCCAGGCCGGCGCGACGCTGGTGGTCACTGCGGCCGAAGACGATCCGCGCTACGCCGCCGCCGGTCACCAACTGCTGCGCATACCTGGCGAGAACGGCCAGGTCGACCTGCACCAGTTGCTGGTGGAACTGGCCCGCCGCGATATCAACGAGGTGCTGGTGGAAGCCGGCCCCGGTCTCGCCGGCGCGTTCGCCCGGCTTGGCCTGATCGACGAATACCAGCTGTTCATCGCTGGCAGGTTCCTTGGCTCCACCGCGCGCCCGCTGCTCGACTGGCCGCTGGCGCGGATGAGCGAGGCACCGGCCCTGAAAATCATCGAAATGCGCGCGGTCGGCGATGACTGGCGAGTCACTGCCGTCCCCGCGCCTGCCCCAGGCGTATAATTCGCGGCTTGCGCCTGGCGCGGCCCTGGTCTCCGAGGAGGACCCCATGTTCACCGGCATCATCGAATCCATCGGCAGCATCCGCGCCATCACTCCCAAGGGCGGCGATGTGCGTGTCCATGTCGAAACCGCCAAGCTCGACCTGAGCGACGTCAAGCTCGGCGATAGCATCGCCGTCAACGGCGTCTGCCTGACCGCCGTGGAATTGCCGGGCGACGGCTTCTGGGCTGACGTCAGCCGGGAAACCCTGGACTGCACCGCCTTCTCCGACCTGAAGGCCGGCAGCCGGGTCAACCTGGAAAAGGCCCTGACCCCGAGCAGCCGTCTTGGCGGTCACCTGGTCAGCGGTCATGTCGACGGCGTCGGCGAGATCATCTCCCGCGCCGATAACGCCCGCGCCATCCAGTTCCGCGTGCGCGCGCCCAAGGAACTGGCCAAGTACATCGCCCACAAGGGCTCGATCACCGTCGATGGCACCAGCCTGACGGTCAATGAAGTCGATGGCGCCGAATTCGAGCTGACCATCGTCCCGCACACCCTGGCCGAAACCATCATGGCCGACTACCGCCCGGGTCGTCGGATCAACCTCGAGGTCGACCTGCTTGCCCGTTACCTGGAGCGCCTGCTCCTGGGTGACAAAGCCGCCGAGCCGAGCAAAGGCAGCGGCATTACCGAAAGCTTCCTGGCCGCCAATGGCTACCTGAAATCCTGAATTGAGAAGGGGGTGCCGCGTGGCGCTCAACACCATCGAAGAACTGGTCGAAGACATCCGCCAGGGCAAAATGGTCATCCTGATGGATGACGAAGACCGCGAAAACGAAGGCGACATCATCATGGCAGCCGAGTGCTGCCTGCCCGAGCACATCAACTTCATGGCCAAGCACGCCCGCGGCCTGATCTGCATGCCGATGACCCGCGAGCGCTGCGAAACCCTGAAGCTGCCGCTGATGGCGCCGCGCAACGGTTCCGGCTTCGGCACCAAGTTCACCGTCTCGATCGAAGCCGCCGAGGGCGTCACCACCGGCATCTCCGCCGCCGACCGCGCCCGCACCGTACAGGCTGCCGCCGCCAAGGACGCCAAGGCTGAGGATATCGTCAGCCCCGGTCATATCTTCCCGCTGATGGCCCAGCCCGGCGGAACCCTGGCTCGCGCTGGCCACACCGAAGCCGCCTGCGACCTGGCGCGCATGGCCGGCTTCGAGCCAAGCGGGGTGATCTGCGAGGTGATGAACGACGACGGCACCATGTCGCGCCGTCCCGAGCTGGAAGTCTTCGCCGCTGAACACGGCCTGAAGATCGGCACCATCGCCGACCTGATCCACTACCGCATGATCCACGAGCGCACCATCCAGCGGATTTCCGAGCAGCCGATCGAGAGCGAGCTGGGCGAATTCAACCTGGTCACCTACCGTGACGCGGTGGAAGGCGACGTGCACATGGCCCTGACCCTGGGCAAGATCTGCGCGGAAGAGCCGACCCTGGTACGCGTACACAACATGGACCCGCTGCGCGACCTGCTGCTGGTCAAGCAGCCGGGCCGCTGGAGCCTGCGCGCGGCCATGGCCGCCGTGGCCGAGGCCGGCAGCGGCGTGGTGCTGCTGCTCGGTCATCCGCTGGACGGTGATGTGCTGCTGGCGCATATCCGCGAAAGTGCGGGCGATGCTCCGACCAAGGCGCCGACCACCTACAGCACCGTCGGTGCCGGCTCGCAGATCCTGCGCGACCTCGGCGTGCGCAAAATGCGCCTGATGAGTTCGCCGATGAAGTTCAATGCGATATCCGGATTCGATCTGGAAGTTGTAGAATACGTGCCCTCCGAATGAGCCGACGGTGTTTGACCGTTGCCCGTTCGTGACCAAAACTCCCACAGGCCGCGTTCTTGCGGCCTGGCTCTTTAAGATGAGAATCCCGCAATGTCCCTGAAGACCATCGAAGGTACCTTCATTGCCCCCAAAGGTCGCTACGCTTTGGTGGTTGGCCGCTTCAACAGCTTCGTCGTCGAAAGCCTGGTGAGCGGTGCCGTTGACGCCCTGGTTCGTCATGGCGTGAGCGAAAGCGACATCACCATCATCCGTGCCCCGGGCGCGTTCGAAATCCCCCTGGTCACGCAGAAGGTCGCCCAACAGGGTGAGTACTCCGCGATCATCGCCCTGGGCGCCGTGATCCGTGGCGGTACTCCGCACTTCGAATACGTTGCGGGCGAATGCACCAAGGGCCTGGCCCAGGTGTCCATGGAGTTCGGTATTCCTGTCGCCTTCGGTGTGCTGACCGTCGATTCCATCGAGCAGGCCATCGAGCGTTCCGGCACCAAGGCCGGCAACAAGGGCGCCGAAGCCGCGCTGTCCGCTCTGGAAATGGTCAGTCTGCTGGCGCAGCTGGAGGCCAAGTGATTAGCGACGAAAGCGATCGTTTCAACCCGCGCGATCCGAAACCCGCCGATGCCGGCAAACCCTCGAAAAGCGCCAAGCGTCGCGAAGCCCGCAAGCTCGCGACCCAGGCCCTTTACCAGTGGCACATGGCCCAGCATTCGCTGAACGAGATCGAAGCGCAGTTCCGGGTCGATAACGATTTCAGCGATGTCGACGGTGCCTACTTCCGCGAGATCCTTCACGGGGTGCCGGCCAAGAAGACCGAAATCGACAACGCCCTCAAGCCTTGCCTGGACATGGCCCTGGAAGAACTCGACCCGGTCGAGCTGTCCGTGCTGCGCCTGTCCGGCTGGGAACTGCTGGTGCGCCACGACGTGCCGTACCGCGTGGTGATCAACGAGGGCATCGAACTGGCCAAGGTCTTCGGTTCCACCGACGGCCACAAGTTCGTCAACGGTGTTCTCGACAAGCTTGCACCCGTGCTTCGCGAAGCCGAAGTGAAGGCGTTCAAGCGCTGATCGTGGCGCTGCCTGTCCATGGGTGAGTTCGAGCTGATCCGCCAGTTCTTCGCCGTCGCGCCCTGTGCGCAGGGCGGCGAAGGTATCGCCCTGGGCATCGGTGACGATTGCGCGCTGCTGGCGCCGGGGCCCGGCGAACAGCTGGCGATCTCCACCGACACGCTGGTGGCCGGGGTGCATTTCCCTGTCGTCAGCGATCCTTTCCTGCTCGGCCAGCGCTCGCTGGCGGTCGCCGCCAGCGACCTGGCTGCCATGGGCGCCACGCCGCTGGCCTTCACCCTGGCCCTGACCCTGGCCGAGACCGATCCGGACTGGCTGCGCGACTACGCCCGCGGCCTCAGCCGGATGGCCCGGCAGTGCGGCCTGACCCTGGTCGGCGGCGACACCACCCGCGGCCCCCTGAGCCTGACCATGACCGTGCTCGGTCGCGTGCCTGCCGGGCAGGCGCTGACCCGGGGCGGTGCGCAGGTCGGTGACCTGGTCTGCGTCGGTGGCGAGCTGGGCAATGCCGCCGGCGCCTTGCCCCTGGTGCTGGGTGAACGTCAGGCCGATGCAACCCGGGCCGAACCGCTACTGTCCCAGTATTGGTCGCCTTCGCCGCAGATTGCGCTGGGCCAGGCACTGCGTGGCAAGGCCACGGCGGCCTTGGACGTATCCGATGGTCTGCTGGCCGATTGCGGACATATCGCCACGGCTTCCGCCGTTGCCTTGCGCCTGGAAGTGGAGCGCCTGCCGCTGGGTGAGGCGCTGACCGCGTTTCTCGGTCTCGAGGGGGCACGACAGGCGGCGCTGACCGGTGGAGACGACTACGTGATCGCCTTCACCCTGCCGCCTGCCGAGCTGCCCGGTCTGCTGGCCGAGGGCTGGCCAGTGCATGTGGTGGGTCGGGTCGAAGCCGGCAGCGGCGTCAGCCTGCACGATGCCCAGGGCCGCGATATCACTCCTGCCGTGCGCGGCTATCAACATTTTAGGGAGACACCGTGACCGACCACCCCAACCAGGTGCCAGCGGAAAACGTTCCGCCTTCGGTCTGGCGCAATCCGTGGCATTTCCTGGCTTTCGGCTTCGGCTCGGGCACCATGCCCAAGGCCCCTGGAACCTGGGGCTCGCTGGTGGCGCTGCCGTTCGTGCCGCTGTGGCAGATGCTTCCGGACTGGGGCTACTGGCTGATGCTCGGCCTGACCATGCTGTTCGGCTTCTGGCTGTGCGGCAAGGTGGCCGATGACCTCAAGGTCCACGACCATGAAGGTATCGTCTGGGACGAGATGGTCGGCATGTGGATCACCCTCTGGCTGGTGCCGGAAGGCTGGCTGTGGCTGCTGGCCGGATTCCTGATGTTCCGCTTCTTCGACATCCTCAAGCCATGGCCGATTCGCTGGATCGACCGGCATGTGCATGGCGGCGTGGGCATCATGCTCGATGATGTGCTGGCCGGGGTCTTCGCCTGGCTGGCCATGCAAGTGCTGGTCTGGAGCCTGGTTTAAAGGGAGTCGCACGATGCGCAAGTGGTTGTTGCTGGTCGCCATGCTGGCCGGGATGCTGGGCGTGGCGCGGGCCGAAGGCCTGCCGGCGGAGGTGCGTCTGGCCAGCGAGGCCTGGCAGGACTACACCAACGCCGATGGCACCGGCGTGGCCTGGGATGTATTGCGCAGGGTGTTCGAGCCGGCCGGGGTCAAGGTCAAGGTGCTCAGCGCGCCTTACACCCGGGCCATCGGCCTGGTGAATCGCGGTGAGGCGGATGCCTGGGTCGGCTCCTATCAAGAGGAAATGTCCGGCAACCTGTACCCACGCTGGAATTTCGACTCCGATCATATCTACGCCCTGGGCCTGGCCCGCAAGCCGCAGCCGACTCCGGCCAACCTTGGCCAGTTCCGCCTGTCCTGGGTGCGCGGCTACGACTACCAGCGCTACCTGGCCAACGTCGGCTACTACCGCGAAGTACAGCGTCGCGACGGTATCCTGCCGATGCTCGAGCGCGAGCGGGTGGACTTCTATATCGATGCCCAGACCGAGGTCAACCATGTGCACGCCCAGGCCGAGCACCCGGAGGACTTCCGCAGTACCCATGTGGCGGAACTGCCTTTATATCTGGCATTTGGCGATACGCCCGAAGGCAAGGCGTTGCGCGACCTGTTCGACAAGCGCATGGACGAACTCGTGCCCAGTGGCGCACTGAAGCCGATTTTCGAGCGCTGGAAGCAGCCTTACCCCTTCGAAAAGCCTGTGCGCTAGGTCATCCACCATCGAACTTTTCGATCTTTTGCCTCAGCAATTCAGCATAAGCAGCTGTGGCAAGCTGCTGTTACAATCGGCCCACGTCAATTTTCATGCATATTCAGGAGCACAAGGTGCCCGTCGTTTTCGTTGCTGCCTCCAAGCTGCCTACTCCTTTCGCGACCTTCACCATGCACGGTTTTCTCGACGAAGCCACCGGCCGCGAGCACGTCGTGCTCAGCCTCGGTGATGTCGCCGACGGCCAGCCGGTGCTGGGCCGCCTGCATTCCGAATGCCTGACGGGCGATGCCCTGTTCAGCCAGCGGTGCGATTGTGGTTCGCAGCTTGAAGCAGCCCTGCAAGCCATCGCCCGGGAAGGGCGCGGCGTACTGCTCTACCTGCGCCAGGAAGGCCGTGGCATCGGCCTGCTGAACAAGATCCGCGCATACGAGTTGCAGGACGGCGGTGCCGACACGGTCGAGGCCAACGAGCGCCTGGGCTTCGCCGCCGACCAGCGCGACTACGGCATGTGCCGGCCGATGCTGGAACACCTGGGCGTTGGTTCGTTGCGCCTGATGACCAACAACCCTCGCAAGGTGAAGGCGCTGACCGACATGGGTATCGTCGTTGCCGAGCGCTTGCCGCTGCATACCGGGCATAACCCGCACAACAAGCACTACCTGGCCACCAAGGCCGGCAAGCTCGGCCACATGATGGGCAACGAGCACCAGGGCGAGGCCGGTCGCGCGTGACCCGCAGCCAGGTACGGACTCGCCTGGCCCTGGCCTGGTGGCAATACCTGGCGGTGGCGCTGGCGCCCTTGATTGTCTTCGCCTGGGCTTTCGGTGGCATGGACCCGCTCATCCCGGTCCTGGCCATGCCGATGTTCATTGGCGGCATTGCTTCGATGTTCCTGACCCTGCCGCGTTTCGGCGTGTACAAGCACGCCCTGATCGCCACCGGCAAGGCGCTCGATAGCGAGGCCGAACCTGCTGCCTGGGTCGAACTGGCCAGGGTTCGCCGCCTGGGCATGCTGTTCGCCTGCCTGCCGGCCTGGGTCGCCGCGCTGTCGGTGTTCGTCGGTCTGGAGGCAGTGCCGCAGATCCTGCTGGCGATCTCCAGCGTGGTCATCCTGTATCTCTACCGTCTTCCCCGCCAATTGGCCTGATGCACGGAAGATACACGGCAATCGCTGGCAAGCCAGCTCCCACAGGTCCTGCACAAGTCTTAAGGCCTGTGCTGAACCTGTGGGAGCTGGCTTGCCAGCGATGAGGCCCTTACAGGCCCAGAAGCTCCATGCGCTTGCGCACCGAAGTTTGGATGCCCGCGGCATCCAGCCCGCACTCGGCGAGCATCTGCGCCGGCTTGGCATGCTCGACATACACGTCCGGCAGCCCCAGGTGCAGCAAAGGCTTGAGCACGGCCTCGCGAGCCAGGAACTCGCCCACCGCCGCACCGGCACCGCCCATGATGGCGTTCTCTTCGATGGTCACCAGCAGGTCGTGACTGCCGGCCAGCTCCAGCACCAGAGCCTCGTCCAGTGGCTTGACGAAGCGCATGTCCACCACCGTGGCGTCCAGTGTTTCGGCAACCTTCAGTGCCTCGGTCAGTTGTACGCCGAACACCAGCAAGGCGACCTTGCTGCCCTGGCGGCGAATCACGCCCTTGCCGATTTCCAGCGGATCCAGGCTGTCTTCGATCGGCGCATTCGGGCCGCTGCCGCGTGGGTAGCGCACCGCCGCCGGGCCGTTGTACAGGTGGCCGGTGCTGAGCATGCGGCGCAGTTCGTTCTCGTCGCTCGGGGTCATCACCAGCATGCCGGGGATGCAGCGCAGGTAGGACAGGTCGAAGCTGCCGGCGTGGGTCGGGCCGTCTTCGCCCACCAGGCCGGCGCGGTCGATGGCGAACAGCACGTCGAGGTTCTGTACCGCGACGTCATGGATCAACTGGTCGTAAGCGCGCTGGAGGAAGGTCGAGTAGATCGCCACCACCGGCTTGGAGCCCTCGCATGCCATGCCCGCGGCCAGCGTCACCGCATGCTGCTCGGCGATGGCCACGTCGAAGTAGCGCTGTGGATAACGTTCGCTGAAGGCCACCAGGTCGGAGCCTTCCTTCATTGCCGGGGTAATGCCCACCAGACGCTCGTCGGCGGCGGCCATGTCGCACAGCCATTGGCCGAACACGGCGGAATACTTCGGCCCGCCGGCCTTTTTCGGCGCGGCGGCAGGGGCATCCAGGGGTTCCAGCTTGGTGATGGCGTGGTAGCCGATCGGATCGACCTCGGCCGGGGCGAAGCCCTTGCCCTTCTTGGTCACAACATGCAGGAACTGCGGGCCCTTGAGATCCCGCATGTTGCGCAGGGTCGCGATCAGGGTCGGCAGGTCGTGGCCGTCGATCGGGCCGATGTAGTTCCAGCCCAGCTCTTCGAAGAGGGTGCCGGGGACCAGCATCCCCTTGGCGTATTCCTCGGTGCGGCGGGCGATTTCCCAGGCGCCGGGAAGCCGCGACAGGACCTTCTTGCTGCCCTCGCGCATGCTCGCGTAGGTGCGGCTGGAGAGGATCTTGGCCAGGTAGTTGGACAGCCCGCCGACATTGCGCGAGATCGACATGTCGTTGTCGTTGAGGATGACCAGCATGTCGGCGTTGACTTCCTGGGCATGGTTCAACGCCTCGAAGGCCATGCCGGCGGTCAGGGCGCCGTCGCCGATCACCGCGATGGACTTGCGCGCCTCGTTGCGCAGGCGGGCGGCGATGGCCATGCCCAGGGCAGCGCTGATCGAGGTGCTGGAGTGACCGACGCCGAAGGTGTCGTATTCGCTCTCGCTGCGTCGCGGGAAGGCGGCCAGGCCATCCTTCTGGCGCAGGGTATTCATGCGCTCGCGGCGACCGGTGAGGATCTTGTGCGGATAGGCCTGGTGCCCGACGTCCCACACCAGGCGATCATCCGGGGTGTCGAAGACATAGTGCAGGGCGATGGTCAGCTCGATGACGCCCAGGCCGGCGCCGAAGTGACCGCCGGTCTGGCCGACGCTGTAGAGCAGCTCCTGGCGCAGTTCGTCGGCCAGGTTCTCCAGGTCGGCTTCGGCCAGGCGCCGCAAACCGGCAGGCGTGGCGGCACGGTCCAGGAGCGGCGTGACCGGGCGTTCGCGTGGGATCTCTTGAAACGTCGTGGGCATCAGGCGAGTCGTTATAGGTTTGAAGACGCGGCAGTTTACCCCATTGGGGAGAGACTGCACATTTTGTGGGTGACTGTCAGGGCCTCATCGCTGCGGTGCGGCGGTCCGACAAGCCAGCTCCCACAGGTCAGGCGGTGCATGCAGTCTCTGTGGGAGCTGGCTTGCCAGCGATTGGGGCACCGCTCAGTTGCGGCGTTCGACGATGTAGCGCGCCAGCGCCCGCAGCGGTTCGGCGGCTGCGTCGAATGGACGCACGGCGTCGATCGCCTGGTCGCGCAGTTCCAGGGCATAGGCCTTGGCCGCGTCGAGCCCGAGCAGCGCGGGATAGGTGGGTTTGTCGCGGGCGATATCGGCGCCCTGGCGCTTGCCCAGGGTGGCGGTATCGCTTTCCACGTCGAGGATGTCGTCCTGCACCTGGAAGGCCAGGCCGATGGCCTGGGCATACTGCTGCAGGGCCTTGAGTTCGGCGTCGCCAGCGCGTTCGCTGGCCAGGGCGCCGAGGCGCACGCTGGCTTCGATCAGCGCGCCGGTCTTGTGCCGGTGCATGAATTCGAGAGCGGCCTGGTCCAGCTTGAGGCCTACCGAACCGAGGTCGATGGCCTGGCCGCCGACCATGCCGGCAGGCCCGGCCGCCTTGGCCAGGGTCTGCACCATGGCCAGCCGGGTGGCATCGCTCTGCGAACTGAGGCGCGGGTCTAGCAGGGCGCTGAACGCCAGGCTCTGCAAACCATCGCCGGCCAGGATCGCGCAGGCCTCGTCGAAGGCCTTGTGGGTAGTCGGCTGGCCACGCCGCAGGTCGTCGTCGTCCATCGCCGGCAGATCGTCATGCACCAGCGAATAAGCATGGATCAGCTCGACCGCGCAGGCCGCGCCATTGGCCTGTTCGGCTGTGCCGCCCAGGGCTTCGCAGGCGGCATAGGCGAGCAACGGACGGACGCGCTTGCCGCCGTTCATCACGCTGTAGCGCATGGCTTCGTAGAGCCGGGTGAGTTCCACCGAAGGCGCCTGGAACAGCGGCTCCAGGGCAGCATCGACCCGTGCCTGGCAGGCGGTCTGGTAGGCGCGGATCATTCCGCCTGTTCCGCGTCGAAGGGCTCTGCAGCCAGTTCGCCGTCGCGTTCCAGAAGGATCTGCACCTTCTGTTCGGCCTGGGTCAGGGCGCCCTGGCAGTCGCGGGTCAGGCGGATGCCTTGCTCGAAGGCGGTCAGCGAGTCTTCCAGCGACAGCTCGTCGTTCTCCAGGCGCTCGACAAGGGCTTGCAGGTCGGCGAGGGATTGCTCGAAATCGATGGCGGCTTTTTTTCGGGCCATGGCGTCTGTCTCGGTGGCGGTTCTGAACGGCGCGACACTAGCAGAGCAGGGCATCCGGGGCAAATTGGTGGCAGGTTCTTTGGTCGCATGGCAACGGCCTTACCGCCGGCATTCCAGCGGTAAGGCCGAGCGCACGACTCAGTTCTGCGCGGTTTTCACGCCAGGCTCCAGCTTCACCGTTTCTTCCAGGGTGAAGCGCCCCAGCGGGTTCTGCAGGAAGTTCTGGATATTGCTGCGCGAAATGTTGATGTACGGGCTGTAGTACAGGTCGATCCAGTGTACGTCCTGCTTGGCCAGTTTCTGCAGTTCTTCGTACATCTGGCCGCGCTTGACCGGATCGGTCTCGACCCGCGCCGCAGCCACCAGGTCCTTGACCTTGTCGTTCCTGTAGCGGGTCATGTAGTTCTGGTTGCTGTCATGCCCGAGCACGAAGGTGGTCTTCTGGTCGGGGTCGAGCACGTCGTTGGTCCAGTACATCACCGACAGGTCGTAGTCGCCGTCCACCAGCATCTGCCAGCTCTGGGTCGGATCGACCTTCTGCAGGTTGGCTGTGATGCCGACATCCGCCAGTTGCTTCTGCACCAGTACGGCGATCTGCTCGTCGGCTTCGTTGCCGGCATTGACCACGTAATTGACCTTGAGCCCTTCGGCCCCGGCCTTCTTCAGCAGTTCGCGGGCCTTGGCCGGGTCGTAGGGGCGCTGCAGGTTGTTGGCGTTGTGGTACAGCGCACCCTTGGGAATGTACGAATAGGCCGGCTCGCCATGACCGAAGGTGACGGTTTCCACCAGGGCCTTCTTGTCGATCGCCAGGTCGATGGCCTCGCGCACTTCCTGTTTGCCCAGCAGGCCTTTCTCGTGGTTGATCAGCAGGTGGTCTTCGCGGGTCGACGGGTCGATGTGGACGGTGACCTTCTTGTCCTTCTGCAGGTCGTTGACCTGGGAGAAGGGCACGAAGATGGCCGAGTCCAGCTCGCCGGCCTGGACCTTGAGCATGCGCGTGCGGTCATCCGGGATGGAGATCCACTCGACGCCATCCAGGCTGACCTTGTCGGCTTCCCAGTATTGCGGGTTCTTTTCCAGGATCACGCGGTCGCCGCGCAGCCACTCCTTGACCTTGAATGCCCCGGATACCACCGGATTCTGCGCGTATTCCTCCTCGCCGAGCTTTTCGATGGCTGCCTTGGACACGATGGATACGTTGGCCGTGGCCAGTTGCGCGAGGAAGGGCACCGATTTGCTGTGCAGGGTCACCACCAGGGTGTGGGGATCCTTGGCGACGGCCGTGTCGATGATCTTGTAGGAGTCGGCCCAGAGCGAGCCGGGGTTATCGCGAATGCGCAGCAGGGAGAAGGCGGCGTCCTCGGCGGTCAATGGCGAGCCGTCGGAGAACTTCGCGGGACGGATCTTGAAGGTGTAGGTCAGGCCGTCGTCGGAGATGACCCAGCTTTCCGCCAGGCCGGGGACCAGCCTGGTGCCGCTGTTGTCCACCCGCACCAGCACGTCGTAGACGTTGGCGAAGACCCAGTTGTCGCGGTTCTGCGCGGTCTTGATCGGGTCGAAGGTGGTGCTTTCCTCACGGCAGCCGATGGTCAGCACCCCTGCGGCGTGGGCGACGCCGGTGGTCAAGGCGCTGGCGGCCAGCAGGGCGGCGGTGAGTAACTTCAATGCTCCGGGTTTCATGCTCAAGCTCCATTTGATGAAAGGACGTTAGGTCAGGACAGCGGCTCCGGGTGGACGCAGGTATGGCGTCGTGTACCCAGGGAATGGGTTGGCGGCTGGCTTTCCCGGCAGGCGGGCAGGGCGCGTGTGCAACGGGGATGGAAGGCGCAGCCGGTGGGCAGGTGCAGCGGGCTCGGCGGCTCGCCCGGCAGCGGTTGCTCGGGCAGGCGGCGGGCCGGGTCGATATCGGCGATGGACTGGATCAGTGCAGCGGTATAGGGGTGGCGTGGCGCGTCGAAGACCTCGTGCACCGGGCCTTCCTCGACGATGCGCCCGAGGTACATCACCGCCACCCGGTCGCACAGGCGGCGAACCACGGTGAGGTCGTGGGTGATGAACAGCATGGCGAGGTTCATGCGCTCGCGCAGTTCCAGCAGCAGGTTGATGATCTGGCCCTGGATCGACACGTCGAGGGCGGCGACGCATTCGTCGGCGATGATCAGCCGCGGTTCCACCGCCAGGGCGCGGGCGATGCCGACCCGCTGGCACTGGCCGCCACTCAGCGAGCGCGGCTTGCGCCTGGCCAGTTCCGGGCGCAAGCCGACCAGGCTCAGCAGTTCGGCGACCCGTTCCGGTACCTGTGCCTCGGGCACCTTGCGCTGCACCCGCAGTACCTCGGCGATGATGTCGCCGATGCGCTGGCGCGGATTCAGGGCGGTGTACGGGTCCTGGAAGATCATCGCGGTCTCGTGGCGCAGGCGGGCGATATCGGCCTGGCTGCCCTGGGCCATGTCGATGCCGTCGAAGAGAACCTGCCCGCCGGCCACCGGGTTCAGGTGCAGGATGGCCCGGGCCAGGGTGCTCTTGCCGCAGCCGGACTCGCCCACCAGGCCGAGGGTTTCCCCGGCGGCCAGGTGCAACGACGCACCATTGACCGCGCTGACCTTGCGCGGACGCAGGCTGAACAGGCCGCTGCCAGCGGCGGGAAATTGCACCTGCAGGTCGTTGACCTGCAACAGCGTGCTCATGGGGCGACTCCGTGCAGCAGCGGTGTATGACAGGCCAGGCGGTGGCCGGGCGAAATCTCCCGCAACTGTGGCAGGTGCTCGCGGCACATCGGCGACGCCAGGCCGCAGCGTGGGCCGAAGCGGCAACCCCCGGGCATGTCGCCGAGCAGCGGTGGTTGCCCGCCGATGGTGTTCATCAGGCGCTGGCCGCTGTCCGCCGCCGGATGGCAGGCGAGCAGGCCGGCGCTGTAGGGGTGTTGCGGGCGCTTGAGAATCTGCATCTTGCTGCCGTGCTCGCATAAGCGTCCGGCATACATCACGGCGATGCTGTCGCAGGTCTGGGCGACCACGCCGAGGTCGTGGCTGATCAGGATCATCGACAGGCCGCGGCGGTCGCGCAGGTCCAGGAGCAGCCGGAGGATCTGCGCCTGCACGGTGACATCCAGCGCCGTGGTCGGCTCGTCGGCGATCAGCACCTTCGGATTGCAGCCCAGGGCCACGGCGATCATCGCCCGCTGGCGCATGCCGCCGGAGAATTCGTGCGGGTAGTTGTCCACGCGGGATTGCGGGTCGGGAATGCCGACCTGGCGCAGCACCTCGATGGCTTCGGCCCGCGCTTCCCGGCGCGAGGCCCCCTGGTGCAGTCGGATGCCCTCGGCGATCTGCTCGCCGATGCGCATCAGTGGATCGAGGTGGCTGCTCGGATTCTGGAAGATCATCCCCAGTTCGCGGCCACGCATGCGGCGCATGCCGGCATCGTCCAGTTGCAGCAGGTCGGTTCCGCCCAGGCGCACCGCCGTGCCTTCGACGCGCAGTTTCGGCGAGGGCAGCAAGCGCATCAGGGCGCGGCAGGCCATGGTCTTGCCTGAGCCGGATTCGCCCACCAGGCCGAGGATCTCGCCTTCGCCAAGGCTGAAGGACAGGCGATCGACCACGGCAATATCGCGTTGATCATTGCGAACGATCACGCTCAGGTCCTCGACCTGCAACAGCGGCGTGCTCATGAGCGGTCTCCCAGGCGTTCGGCGACACCGTCGGCGAGCAGGCTGAAGCCCATCGCCAGGGTCACCACGGCCAGGCCCGGAAAGGTGCAGATCCACCAGGCGCTGGTGATGAAGCTCTGACCTTCTGCAACCATCGTGCCCCATTCGGCAGTGGGCGGCTGCACGCCGAGGCCCAGGTAGCTGACCGCCGCACCGTTGAGCAGCACCAGCACCGCGTCGGACATGCAGAACACCACCGAACTGAATAGAGCGTTGGGCATCAGGTGCCCGAAAAGGATGCGCCGGTGGCTGAAGCCGAGGCTGCGGGCGGCGAGGGCGAAATCGCTTTCCTTGAGGATCAGAATCTGCGAGCGGATCAGCCGCGCATAGGAGACCCAGCCGACCAGGGCCATGGCGATATAGAAACTGCCCAGTCCGGGGCCGAGGATCGCCATGATCGCCAGCATCAGGACCAGGAAGGGGAAGGCCAGGACGATGTCGATCAGGCGCATGCACACTGCGTCCAGGCGTCCGCCGATATAGCCGGAGATGGCGCCGATGCAGGTGCCGAGCAGGAAGGGGACGATCACCCCGACCAGGGCCATCTGCAAATCGATGCGTGCGCCCCAGATGACCCGGGAGAGGATGTCGCGGCCGAAGTTGTCGGTGCCGAAAGGGTGCGCCAGGCTCGGTGCCATCAGGCGCAGGTCGCCATTCTGCAGCAGCGGGTCGTAGGGGGCGACCCATGGAGCGAGGAGGGCGAGCAGGCCCCAGCCAAGAACGATGGCCAGGCCGAAATACAGGGTCAGGCGGCCATCGCCCAGGTTCCAGCGCAGGCGCCAGCGGCTCGGGATTGCGATGCTGGGGCTGCTCATTGGATCTTCACCCGCGGGTCGATGGCCGTGGTGACGATATCGGCGATGAAGTTCACCGCTACCGTGGCACAGGCCAGCACCATGGCCACGCCCTGCACCACCATGTAGTCGCGGGTAAAAATGCCGCGCACCAGCAACTGGCCGATGCCGGGCAGGGAAAACAGGCTTTCGATGACCACGGTGCCGCTGATCAGCCAGCCGATGTTGACGGCCAGCAGGTTGACCGTCGGCACCATCGAGTTGGGCAGCACGTGGCGGCGGAACACCGCGTTCTCGGAGAGACCGCGGGCGCGGGCGGCGGTGACCTGGTCGGACTGCATTTCCACCAGCATGCTGGCGCGCAGGTTGCGCACCAGTACCGCCGACAGCGCGAGGGCGATGGTCAGGCAGGGCAGCACCAGGTGGTGAAGTTTTTCCGGCCACTCCCGGCCATAGCCGGAAACCGGGAACAGGCCCCAATGCACGCTGAACAGCAGGATCAGCATCAAGCCCAGCCAGAACGCCGGCAACCCGAGCCCGGCCGTGGTGAACACGCGGATCAGGTTATCGATCCAGCCGCCCTTGTTGCGCGCCGCGAGGGTCGCCAGCGGCACGGCTATCAGCAATGCCAGGAGCACGCTGCCGAACACCAGCATCAGGGTCGGCTCGATCCGCGTGGCGATCAGCTTCAGCGCATCGACCCGATACAGCAGGGACTGGCCCAGGTCGCCGTTGAGCAGGTTCTTCAGGAAATACAGGTATTGCACCCAGATCGGCTCGTCCAGGCCGAACTGGGCGCGGATCTTCTGGATCGCGTCCGGCGTGCTGCGCGCGCCGAGCAGTACCCGCGCCGGGTCACCGGGGATCGAGCGCACCAGCACGAAGGTGATGAGGCTGATGCCCAGCAAAACCGGGAGCAGTTGCAGCGGGCGGGTCAGGACGAAGCGGTAGCGCGCCAGGTTCATCGATCAACCCCGGTGGCGCTGCAGGAAATCCAGCAATACCGGGTAGTACGCCTCGGGTTCCTCGTAGAACGGCATATGGCTGCTGTTGGGAAACACATGCAGTTCGGCGTCTTTCAGGGCTAGCTTCATGCGCATGGCGCAGGCCGGGGTGAGTTCGTCGTGCTGCCCGGTGGTGATCAGTACCGGCATGCTGAAGTCGCCCATTTCCTTGAGCCGGTTCCAATCCTTGAGGTTGCCGATATAGAGGAACTCGTTTGGCCCCTGCATGGCGGTGTACGGGCCCATGTTCCAGTCGCCCAGCGAGCGCTGGATCGGCGCCGGCCATTCATCGAGACGGCAGACATGCCGGTAGTTGAGCAGGGTGATCGCTGCCTGGTACTGCGGATGGTCGAGCTGCCCCAGGGCCTCGAAGCGCTGCATCATCGCCACGGTTTCGCTGCCAAGGGCGCCGCGCAGGCGTTCCAGCTCGCTGGACAGGTGCGGAATATCGCCGACGGTGTTTTCCAGGATCAGGCTCTTGAGTGCCTGCGGATGATGGATGGCGTACTCGATCGCCAGCCAGCCGCCCCAGGAATGCCCGAGCATGTGCACACGGCCGAGGTCGAGGGCCTGGCGCACGGTTTCCACTTCGGCAACGTAGCGGGTGATGTTCCACAGGGACGGGTCTTCGGGGCGGGCGGACTTGCCGGTTCCCAGTTGGTCGAAGGTGACCACGCGCAGACCCTTGTCCTTGAGCCACGAATGGGCCTCGCGAAGGTAATCGCAGGGTAGCCCGGGGCCGCCATTGAGGAGCAGCAGCACCTCGTCGCCTTCACCATAGCTGTACACCACGAGATTGTGGCCATCGACCGTCACGTCGAACTGCTGGTCCGGTTGCATCTCACGCCACATCGCTACTCTCCTGTTGGCATTGGCTTGCAGCTATACCCTGCGCAGGAGACGGCAGTGCCCACAAGCTAGTATTTCCTATAGGTTTGTGGTGGCAGTCCGGCGCCGGGCCGTGGCATTCTACTTGTCGGACTTCAAGATGGAAATCCAACAGGGGTAATACGCAGGAGTGCAAGGAATGCAGGCCAAACTGGCTGATCTCGACCATCGTCTGTTGTCTGGCAGGAGCCTGGACGAGCAGATGGACAGCGTTGCCGACGTGGCAGCGGACCTGGGCTTCGAAGCCCTGGTCTATGACTACAGTCCCGTTCCACTGGACCACGTCGGCGAACTCATCACCCCGGCGATCCTGCGGGTGCGCAACACCCCGCAGGACTGGCAGGACCTCTGGTGCGCCGAAGGCTATTACCAGATCGATCCGGTGCAGCACCTTGCGCTGACGAGCATTTCGCCGTTCGTCTGGTCCTACCAGCCCAAGGGCGACACCATCCTCCAGCGTTTCATCGACAGTCGGCATGCGCCGGTGGTCGGCTATCTGCAGGATGCGCAATTGGCCTGTGGCGTGACCGTGCCGATCCACCTGCCTCGCGGCGGCTTCGCCACCCTCACCGGCCTGCGCCCGCAGACCAGCAGGCGTGACCTCGACGAGGCCCGCGAGCATCTCGCTGACTTCAGTCTGGTCGCCCACGCGCTCCAGGAAGCCGCCTACCCCCTGCTCGACAAGGAATGCTCGCCGCAGGTCATCCGCCTGACCCGCCGCGAACGCGAGTGCCTGCGCTGGGCCGCCGAGGGCCTGACGGCGGCGCAGATCGCCGAGCAATTGAACCGCTCGCTGGCCACCATCTCCCTGCATCTGACCTCGGCCATGCACAAGCTGGGTGCCAAGAATCGTGTCCAGGCGGTAGCCCGTGCCGTGCACTACCGGCTTTTAGAGGACTGATAGCGGAAAAATCGCGAAAACCTAGAGAATTCTCTAGTTATGCCCGAGGCACGTGGCGGCTATGGTATGCCCTACGATCCGCACGGAGCCCGATGAAATGGAACTCATCAAATCGCGTGAAGGCTTTGCCCCTTTCGGTAGTTATCAAACCTGGTATCGCGTCACCGGTGACCTGGAGTGCGGGCGCACCCCGCTGGTCATCCTGCATGGCGGCCCGGGTTGTACCCATGACTACGTCGATGCCTACAAGGATGTCGCGGCCGGTGGCTACCCGGTCATCCACTACGATCAGCTCGGCAACGGGCGCTCGACCCATCTGCCGGACATGCCGCCGTCATTCTGGACCGTGAGCCTGTTCCTCGAAGAACTCGACAACCTGCTCGACCATCTGGGCATTCGCGACCGCTACGCGCTGCTCGGCCAGTCCTGGGGCGGCATGCTCGCCAGCGAGCACGCGGTACGGCGCCCGGCCGGGCTGCGCTGCCTGGTGATCGCCAACTCGCCGGCAGACATGCGCACCTGGGTCAAGGAAGCCAACCGCCTGCGCGAGGAACTGCCGCAGGACGTGCAGGACACTCTGCTGCGCCACGAGGCCGCTGGTGACTTCACCGCCGCCGACTACATCGCCGCGACCCGGGTCTTCTACGACCGTCATGTCTGCCGCCTCAACCCCTGGCCGGACGAAGTGGCTCGGACCTTCGCCCAGGTCGACGCCGACCCCACCGTGTACCACGCCATGACCGGGCCGAACGAATTCCACGTGATCGGCAGCACCAAGGACTGGACCATCGTTGATCGCCTGCCGCGCATCAATGTGCCAAGCCTGCTGATTTCCGGGCGTTATGACGAAGCCACGCCGCTGGTGGTCAAGCCATACCTGGACCTGATCCCCGGCATTCGTTGGGCGCTGTTCGAGAATTCGAGCCATATGCCGCACGTGGAAGAGCGGGTGGCGTGCATGGGGACTGTAGTCACCTTCCTCGACCAGAACCTTTGAGGTGTTCTTGAGTGCCTCATCGCTGGCAAGCCAGCTCCCACAGCAGATCCCTGTGGGAGCTGGCTTGCCAGCGATGAGGCCCGTCCAGACGCCTCGAGTAGGAAAAGTCGTTTCCGGTTGATGTTTTTTTCACATCCGGGCCACTATATTGGCGACCCTTGTTGGGGAGTAGCCTGCTCCTGACCCTCGGTCATGAGCGTTCGCGTCAACATTCTCGGCAGCAGCCGTGGCGTGAACACCTTCTGGTTGGCGAGACCAACGATGCAGCCATGCCTGGAGTCGGGCGTGTGGTTGCGTCGTTGACTCATAGCCCGACTGGATAGAAACCGTGAACCCGATTTCCCTTTTCTTCCTCGCCATGGCGATGTCCACCGATGCGTTTGCCGCCGCCATCGGCAAAGGCTCCAGCCTGCATAAACCGCGTTTCAGCGAAGCCCTGCGCACCGGCCTGATCTTCGGTGTGATCGAGGCCATCACCCCCGTCGTCGGCTGGGGCATCGGCCAGGCAGCGGTGCGATACGTGGAAAACTGGGACCACTGGATCGCATTCGGCCTGCTACTGGCACTTGGCCTTCACATGATCTACAACGGTCTCAAGCACGAGGACGAAGCCGAAGAAAAAGCCAGCCAGCATTCCTTCTTCATCCTAGCCGTGACCGCGTTCGCCACCAGCATCGATGCCATGGCGGTGGGCGTGGGCCTGGCCTTCGTCGACGTGAACATCCTGGTCGCGGCAGCGGCAATCGGCATGGCTACCGGTGTGATGGTGACTGTCGGCGTGATGCTTGGCCGCGTGCTCGGCGCGGTCGTCGGCAAGCGTGCCGAGATCGCCGGTGGCGTGGTGCTGATGCTGGTGGGCGCGGCCATCCTTTATGAACACCTGACGGCGGTCTGATCCATGACTCGAAGCTTCTCTGTATTGCGTCAGCTAGTGCTTGCCGGCGCTGTGCTGGTCCTCACCGCGCTGGGTTTCTTTGCCTGGCAGAGCTTCTACCCGGTGCAGGCTTCTGGCGACTGGAGCTTCCAGGTCGCCTACCGCGCCGTGCCCAAGGCGGCCTCCCTGGCGCCCTTGCCGGACGGCTCGTTACTGGTCAGCCAGGAACTGCGAGGCAGCAAAGGCAGCATCGTGCGCATCCAGCGCGACGGCCAGCGCGAAACCCTGGTGGGCGGGCTGTCCAAGCCCGACGGCATGACCCCCGCGCTCGGTGGCTGGGTGTTCAGCCAGGAAGTGGGCAACGCGCCGGTCAGCCTGTTCAAGGACGGCCAGGTGACGCCGTTGTTCAGTGGCAACAATGTCCAAGGCCTGTGGAACGACGGCGAGGATCTCTACGCCATCGAGGATCGCAAGGGTGACGGTCGCCTGATGCGCTACCGCTGGAGTGACGGCTCGCTGACCGTGCTGAGGAATGGTCTCACTGAAACCGAGTCGATTACCCGTTGCAGCGATGGCCGCTTGCTGTACAGCGAAAAGGAAACCGGCCTGGTCCGCCAGTTGACCGAGGACCGCAGCGACCCGGTGATTCTCAGCGGCCTCAACCAGCCCACCTTCCTGATGTGTGACCAGCGTGGCCTGTGGATAAGCGAGGACTCCACCCACCGCGCCCGCCTGCTGTTGGTGGATCCGCAGGGCGAGCAACGCACGGTGTTGTCCTTCCTCAAGGCGCCGCAATCCATCGTGGCTACCGGGCGTGGCACTTACCTGGTGGCCGAGGGCGGCCGCGATCGCGTACTGGAGCTGCTGCCGCCGCCGTCCCCGCGGGGGTGAGGTGTATTTGCCGCGGTCTGGCAAATCGCGGCTACTCTTGATCGTTCCGGCCACGCCATCCGCAGCGTTCAGGAAACCTCATGATCAACGAACATTTCGACCGCTTCCTGCGGTCTGCCAAGGACGAACTCAAGGAAAAACAGCAACTGCTCGAAACCGAGCACCACCTCGCCGGCCACGCCCGATGGTCCTTCGACCAGGAGGCCGGTCTACTCGAAATGTACGACCTCGACGACAACAAGGTGGTCGAGGCCGATGTCATTCCCATCGGCAGCCATGCCGGCAATGAAAACACCTGGCGCTGGGCCTGGAGCAACGAAACGCTGCTGCCCCGGCACCGTGAACGATCAGCGCCGCTCAAGGCCCTGGGTGATCTCACCGGGCTGGACCTGTTCGTCTCGGAGCAGGCGTTCTCCATCGACGACGAACCCATGGCCTGGGAACTGGCGGCGATCAGCGTGAAGTACCTGAATGCGCTGGGTGTATATCGGGCGCCGTATGGGCAGATGAATGCGTTTCTGGCGCTGACGGGGGGCAGGCGGGTTGGAGAGGGAAGCTGCAATAACGGAAATTAAAAAGCCGGCTTGTGGCCGGCTTCTCGGGGACAGTTCTGGCTGGCTTTTGGCAAGCCGCAACCGCCTTCAAATCGTTGGACGGCACCGCAGGGTGGTGCCGTATGAGCGAGGGCTGTGTGAGACCTCGCCCGGCCCGTGAGGTGCAAGCGGCACTCAGGGCTGAGGTGGCGCACAGCATACTGGGAATGACTCGCAATGCCCAGCAAAAAATGCACTCCGGCGCTTCAGTCCGGCCTTTCGCTGCGATATTGCGCCCACCAGAACACCCAGCCCAGCACTTCCAGCTGGTGGCCGCGGGATTGGCCGACTCCGTAGTTCTCGCAGGGAAAACCCTCGCTGTCGTGGCTGTGCAGGCGCAGGGCGCCGTTGCTGCGTTTGCTCAGGCTGTTGATGCGCAATTGGCCGTTGTGCAGTACGGCGTAGAGTTCGCCGTCCACCACCCGGGTCAGGCCGCGGTCGATGGCCAGGGGGGCGCCGTAGGGAATCAGCGGAGTCATGTTGTAGTCGGGCATGCTCAGGGCGATCGCCTGGCCGGGATCGACACCGAGGCGGTCAAGGGCGTGGCGCGGCAGGCGCAGGTAGCGTTGGTCGATGGGCTCGAGCTGGCGTGCGCGCAGTACATGGAACTGCAGGCGGACGTCGTTTTCGCCGTGGCAACTCAGGGCACTGTGCTCTGGTGGTTCACTGCGCAACGGGCCGTTGCGGCTGCGATTGACCCGCGGTAGCGGCGAGCTGTGCTTGGGGCCTTCGCCGGTACGCAGCCATTTGGCCCGTACGCAGAGCAGTTCGGCGATTTCATCGAGGCGGGCCTGGGGCACGCCGCGGTGGAACCAGTTGTTTACATGCTGGGGGGTTACCTTGCGTTGCGCGGCAAAGTCCGAAGCGCTCAGGTTGCACTCGCTCAGCAGGGCCTTCAATCGATCACCGGAAGTATTCATGGGCGTCGAGTCTAGAACCCAAGCGCAAGGCTTCCTATAAACATTGAGTTGAGATGTTTCGGGGAAATGATGGAGGCGTGATTACAGCTGCTGCCCATATTTTTGTAGGAATTTTCGCTAATTCTGCATAGGGCCATTTGATCGAATGGTTTCCATACCAGTGTCCATAAAAAAGCCCCGCGAATGCGGGGCTTTTTACGCAACCGGACTTAGCCTTTGTAGGCAGCGACCGACTTGCTGATCTCGGCGCGGGCGGCGTCAGCATTGCCCCAGCCGTCGATCTTGACCCATTTGCCTTTCTCCAGATCCTTGTAGTTCTCGAAGAAGTGCTTGATCTGCTCCAGCAGCAGCGCTGGCAGATCGGTGTATTCCTTCACGTCTACGTACAGCTGCGACAGTTTGTCGTGCGGTACGGCGATGATCTTGGCGTCGCCGCCACCATCGTCGGTCATGTTCAGGACGCCGACCGGACGGGCACGGATCACCGAGCCTGGAGCGACCGGATACGGGGTAACGACCAGCACGTCCAGAGGATCACCGTCGTCGGCCAGGGTGTTCGGGATGAAACCGTAGTTGGCCGGGTAGAACATAGGGGTGGCCATGAAGCGGTCAACGAACAGGCAGTCGCTGTCCTTGTCGATCTCGTATTTGATCGGCGCGTGGTTGGCCGGGATCTCGATGGCGACGTAGATGTCGTTCGGCAGGTCTTTGCCAGCCGGGATCTTGCTGTAGCTCATTGGGCGTTGCCCCCGTGTTTGACCAAAAATTGGCCGCGATTATAGGCACATTCCAAGGCCCTTGCCACGCCCGCCCCGATGCTTGACCGATTCACTCCGCGGCTTCTTTGTAGCCGGGATGCGTGGCCTGCAGCTGTTGCAGGCGGGCCAGGGGATCCTGGCGATAGAAGCCGCGCAACTGGGCGTAGACCTGGGGGTAGGCCTGGGCCAGCAGGTCGGGCGCACTGAAGAAGTATTCGCTGGTGACGGCGAAGAATTCCGCCGGGTTTTCCGCTGCGTAGGGATCGATAGCGGTCTCGGCGTCGGGGTTGCGGTCCAGTTGGGCGTTGAGGTCGTCATAGGCCTGCTGCATGGCCGTGGCCCAGTCACCGACGCGCATGTCGTTGTGCAGCGGCGGCAAGCCGTTGGCGTCGCCGTTGAGCATGTCCAGCTTGTGTGCCAGCTCGTGGATGACCAGGTTGTAGCCTTCCCAGCCACCGCTGGAGAGCACGCCGGGCCAGGCCATGATCACCGGGCCCTGTTGCCAGGCTTCGCCACTGTGCTCGGCGTCCCACTCGTGTTCGATGCCGCTGCTGTCGCGGTGGCGCTGCGGGCTGAGGAAGTCGTCGGGGTAGAGGATCAGTTCGTGGAAGCCCTGGTACCAGTTCAGCGCGCCCAGGTGCAGCAACGGCAACTGCGCCTGGGCCGCGAGGAACAGGCGTTCGCCGTCGTCCAGCTCGACCCCGGGCAGGCAGGTCAGGTGCTTGTCGCTGAGAAACAGCACGCAGGCTTCACGCAGCCAGCGGTCTTCCGCGTCGCTGATGCCGTCGAGGATCGGCAGGCGCTCGCGCACCTGCTGCCACAGCTGTGGATCGACCGGATGGCGTTCCAGGGTGCGGCGCCGACGCCAGGCGCTGAAGCTCCACATGATCGCCGGTCAGTGCGCCTTGGCCTGGCTGCGGCCCAGGCGGCCACGGACCACACCGATGATCACCGGGACCAGCGACAGGAGGATGATGGCGACGATCATCAGCGACAGGTTCTGCTTGATGAACGGCACGTTGCCGAAGAAGTAGCCCAGGGTCACCAGGCCGCCGACCCAGAGGATGGTGCCGGCCACGCTGAAGCCGAAGAAACGCGGGTAGGACATTTTCGCGATGCCGGCGACGAACGGCGCGAAGGTGCGCAGGATCGGCAGGAAGCGCGCCAGGGTCACGGTCTTGCCACCGTGGCGCTCGTAGAAATCGTGGGTCTGCTGCAGGTAGTCGCGGCGGAAGATCTTCGAGTCGGGGTTACGGAACAGCCGTTCCCCGGCGGTTCGTCCGATCACGTAATTGGTGCTGTCGCCCAGTATCGCCGCCAGCATCAGCAGGCCGCCCAGCAGCACCGGGTCCATGCCGCCGCCCGCGGCCACGGCGCCTGCGATGAACAGCAGGGAATCGCCCGGCAGGAACGGCATCACCACCAGGCCGGTTTCACAGAAGATCACCAGGAACAGGATCGCGTAGATCCAGGGACCGTAGTTGTTGACCAGCAGATCGAGGTAGGCATCGAGATGCAGAATGAGGTCCAGCGGGTTGAAATCCATGTACAGCACCTTGTTCAGGACCCGGCTTTACGGGCATGCGATGGCTGGCAGTGCGGAGTGTGAGGTTTTTGCCCACAGGCCTGGGTAACGATTCACACAGTCTGAAGGGAGGCATTATACGGCTGTGAGGGGATTCTGCTTACGCAGTTTGTAGCTGAATGTGCGGAGACTTTCGAGTTCCACTGATCCCTGTGGGAGCTGGCTTGCCAGCGATGAGGCCCGATCTGACAACCTCATTGCCCTTGCCGGCCCTATCGCTGGCAAGCCAGCTCCCACAGGGTCCGTGTCGTGCTCGTGACTAGTTGATCGGCAGGACGTAGCTCTTGAACTCGGTGTCCTCGCGAAAGCCGATGGACTCGTAGGTGCGCATCGCCACCTCGTTGTTGCTGCTGGTCGAGACCCGCATGCGCACGGCGTTGGTTTCCTTGGCCATGCGCTTGGCTTCGCGCATGAGGTGGTCGGCCACCAGCATGCGCCGGGAATCCTCGGCCACGTAGATATCGTTGAGAATCCAAACCCGCTTCAGCGACAGCGAGGAGAAGCTCGGGTAGAGCTGGCAGAAACCCATCAGCTTGCTGTCGTCATCGTCCGGCAAGGCCAGGTAGATGACCGACTCGCCCCGTTCCAGGCGTTTTTGCAGGAAGGCGCGGGAGGTATCCGGATATGGCAGTTCGCCATAGAACTCACGGTATTTGACGAACAGCGGGGCGAGCAGGTCCAGGTGCTCAAGGGTTGCTTGGATGATTCGCATAAGCAGGCCTCGTGTTTCGTAGGGAATGGCGGCGAATCTCGGGCAGCCGTCGCCCCAGATGCTGCCTAAAGCGGAAAAAAAGCGCAATCGACGAAAAAGTAGCCCTTAGTCAGGACTTTCCAAGCAGGAAGTTTCCGTTTTGCTGCGGGTTCGTTTCCGTTTCCAGAGTCTGAACCTGGGCCTCGTCCTTCAGATTCACCCCTGATAGCTGCCGCCGACAGGCTTCGCGCATCAGGTAGACCAGGCGGTGCGCGGCCATGCCATAGCTCAGGCCCTCGAGGCGCACATTGGAGATGCAGTTGCGGTAGGCGTCGGTCAGGCCGACCCTGGGGTTCCAGGTGAAATACAGGCCAAGGCTGTCCGGCGAACTGAGCCCGGGGCGTTCGCCGATCAGGATCACGGTCATGCGGGCGCCCAGCAGCTCGCCGATTTCGTCGGCTACCGCGACCCGGCCCTGCTCCACCAGCATCACTGGCGCGGTAGACCAGCCATCGGTGGCGATCTGTTCTTCCAGGCGATTGAGCAACGGCAGGGTATGGCGATGCACGGCGAGCGCGGACAGGCCATCGGCTACAACGATGGCCAGGTCCACGCCCCCCGGATTGCTCCGCGCATGCTCGCGCAGCAGCTCGGCGGAGTCTTCATGCAGGCGCCGGCCGAGGTCGGGGCGTTGCAGATACTGGTGACGATCCTGCGCGGCACTGCGCAGCAGCAGGCTATCGCGCCCGCGTTCCTGCAGTTGCTCGCGCAGGCCGGCGTGGTCGAATGGCAGGTGTACGGCATCACGGGCCTGGGCATGGGCGAACTGGAAGTCCAGCTGGGCCTGGGTCGGCAGGCTGGTACCGGTGCGTCCCAGGGCGATTCGCGCCGGTGTCAGGCGGCGCAGTTCCAGCCAGGGGTTGTCGGTGGGCGTCGGTTGCTTGTCCATGGTTCGCTCGCTTATCCCAATTGCGCCAGGGCCTGGCGGAAGGCCGGCGGCAGGTTGTCGCCGAAGCGCACGCGGCCGTCTGCCTGGGTGAAGATGCCGGTACGGGCCAGCCACGCCTCGAACTCCGGCGCCGGCTTGAGGCCCAGGGTCTGGCGGGCGTAGAGGGCATCGTGGAAGGAGGTGGTCTGGTAGTTGAGCATGATGTCGTCGGAGCCCGGGATGCCCATGATGAAGTTGATGCCTGCCACACCCAGCAGGGTCAGCAGGGTATCCATGTCGTCCTGGTCGGCCTCGGCGTGGTTGGTGTAGCAGATGTCGCAGCCCATGGGCACGCCGAGCAGCTTGCCGCAGAAGTGGTCTTCAAGGCCGGCACGGATGATCTGCTTGCCGTTGTACAGGTACTCCGGGCCGATGAAACCGACCACGGTGTTCACCAGGAACGGCTTGAAATGCCGGGCCACGGCATAGGCACGGGTTTCGCAGGTTTGCTGATCGACGCCGAAGTTGGCGTTGGCCGACAGCGCGCTGCCCTGGCCGGTTTCGAAATACATCAGGTTCTGGCCCAGGGTGCCGCGGTTCAGGCTCAGGCCCGCTTCATAGCCTTCCTTCAGCACATTCAGATTGATCCCGAAACTGGCGTTGGCCGCCTCGGTCCCGGCGATGGACTGGAACACCAGGTCCAGCGGTACGCCGCGGTTGATCGCCTCGATCGACGTGGTGACATGGGTCAGCACGCAGGCCTGGGTAGGGATGTCGTAGCGCTGGATGATGGCGTCGAGCATTTCCAGCAGGGCGCAGATCGAAGCGATGCTGTCGGTGGCCGGGTTGATGCCGATCATGGCGTCGCCGTTGCCGTAGAGCAGGCCGTCGAGGATGCTCGCGGCGATCCCGGCCGGCTCGTCGGTGGGGTGGTTGGGCTGCAGGCGGGTGGACAGGCGCCCGCGCAGGCCCATGGTGCCGCGAAAACGCGTGACCACGCGGATCTTCTGCGCCACCAGGACCAGGTCCTGCACGCGCATGATCTTCGATACCGCGGCGGCCATTTCCGGGGTCAGGCCCGGGGCCAGCGCGCGCAGGCTGGCTTCATCGGCGTGATCGCTGAGCAGCCAGTCGCGCAGGCCGCCGACGGTGAGGTGGCTGACCGCGGCGAAGGCCTGCTTGTCATGGGTGTCGATGATCAGCCGGGTGACTTCGTCGTCCTCGTAGGGAATCAGCGCTTCGTTGAGGAAGTGGCTCAAGGGGATGTCGGCCAATGCCATCTGCGCCGCGACCCGCTCACCGTCGTTGCTGGCGGCGACCCCGGCGAGGAAGTCGCCGGAGCGGGCCGGACTGGCCTTGGCCATCACTTCCTTCAGGCTGTCGAAGCGGTAGGTCTGCTGGCCTGCCGTGTGTACGAAACTTGCCATGTGCAATCTCCAGAGCGCCGCCGTTTGACCGGCGGCGCAGTATTTCGGTCAGTGCAAGGCCTCTTCGGCCTTCTGGATCGCGGCGAACTCTTCTTCCGGCGTGCCGGCCACCAGGTGGTGACGGCTGTACAGGGCGAAGTACGCAATCAGCACGCCATAAATGATCGCAGCGCCGATCACCACCCGCGGATCCACCAGGAAGCCCGCCACTACGGCGATGCAGGCCAGCACCAGGGCCACGCCCGAGGTCAGGATGCCGCCCGGGGTGCGATAAGGACGCTCCATTTTGGGGCGTTTGATGCGCAGGGTGATATGCGCGGCCATCATCAGTACATAGGACAGCGTAGCGCCGAACACCGCCACCAGGATCAGCAGGTCGCCCTGGCCGGTCAGCGACAGGGCGAAGCCGATGATCCCGGGGATGATCAGGGCCAGCACCGGAGCCTTGCTTTTGTTGGTCTGCGACAGCGCTCGCGGCAGGTAGCCGGCGCGGGACAGGGCGAAGATCTGCCGGGAATAGGCGTAGATGATCGAGAAGAAGCTGGCGATCAGGCCGGCCAGCCCGACCAGGTTGACGAAGCCACCCATCCAGGTCGAGCCGCCGTAGGCCTTGGCCAGCGCCTCGACCAGCGGGTTGCCGGAGCTTTTCAGGGCTTCGGCACCGGCACCGCCCGGGCCGATCACCAGGATCAGCAAGGCGAAGCTGAGCAGCACCAGCATGGCGCCGATCAGGCCGCGAGGCAGGTCGCGCTTGGGGTTCTTGGTTTCTTCGGCGGCCAGCGGCACGCCTTCGACGGCGAGGAAGAACCAGATCGCGTAGGGAATCGCCGCCCACACACCAACATAGCCGAACGGCAGGAAGCTGCTGGCGCCGGCTGCCTGGGTGGGCGCTATGTCAAACAGGTTCTTCGCATCGAAGTGCGGCACCATCGCCAGCAGAAACACGGCCAGGGCGATGGCCGCGACGGCGGTGATGATGAACATCAGCTTTAGCGCCTCGCCGACACCGAAGATATGGATGCCGATGAAGACGATGTAGAAGGCCAGGTAGATCATCCAGCCGCCGATGCCGAACAGCGACTCGCAATAGGCGCCGATGAACACGGCGATGGCGGCCGGGGCGATGGCGTACTCGATCAGGATCGCCGTGCCGGTGAGGAAGCCGCCCCAAGGCCCGAAGGCACTGCGGGCAAAGCCGTAGCCGCCGCCGGCGGTGGGGATCATCGAGGACAGTTCGGCCAGGGAGAAGCACATGCACAGGTACATCGTGGCCATCAGCAGGGTGGCGAGGAACATCCCGCCCCAGCCGCCCTGGGCCAGGCCGAAGTTCCAGCCGGCGTAGTCGCCGGAAATCACGTAGGCGACACCAAGGCCGACCAGCAGGACCCAGCCGGCGGCGCCTTTTTTCAATTCACGTTGCTGGAAATAGTCGGAACCGACCTTTTCGAAATCTACGGAAGAACCTGCCGGGGATCCGGCGGAATGATCGCTTGGCATGGGGAGTCACCTGTTGTCTTTTTTTGAGTGGTGAGCGTGCTGCAGGAAGCGGGCCAGAGCGCTTGGCACTGGTTTTTGTCTGTGGGAGCGCGTCGTATTCATCGCTGGCAAGCCAGCTCCCACAGGGTGGCGGTGAACGCGGTCTTTGTGGGAGCTGGCTTGCCAGCGATAAGGGTTTAGAAGAACCCGAGCGGATTGATGTCGTAGCTCACCAGCAGGTTCTTGGTCTGCTGATAGTGATCGAGCATCATCTTGTGGGTTTCACGGCCGACACCGGACTTCTTGTAGCCACCGAACGCGGCATGGGCCGGGTACAGGTGGTAGCAGTTGGTCCACACGCGGCCGGCCTTGATCCCGCGGCCCATGCGATAGGCGCGGTTGATATCCCGGGTCCAGACGCCGGCACCCAGGCCGAACTCGGTGTCGTTGGCGATGGCCAGGGCCTCGGCTTCGTCCTTGAAGGTGGTGACGCTGACCACCGGGCCGAAGATCTCTTCCTGGAACACGCGCATGCGGTTGTTGCCCTTGAGCAGGGTCGGCTGGATGTAGTACCCGGTGGCCAGGCTGCCTTCGAGTTTTTCCACCTGGCCGCCGGTGAGCAGTTCGGCGCCTTCCTTCTCGGCGATCTCTAGGTAGGACAGGATCTTGTCGAACTGCTGCTGCGAGGCCTGGGCGCCGACCATGGTGTCGGTATCCAGCGGGTCGCCGCGCTTGATCTTCTTGACCTTCTCCATCACCACTTCCATGAACTGCGGATAGATGGATTCCTGGACCAGGGCCCGGGACGGGCAGGTGCACACTTCGCCCTGGTTGAAGAATGCCAGCACCACGCCCTCGGCGGCCTTTTCGATGAACGACGGCTCGGCCTTCATGATGTCTTCGAAGTAGATGTTCGGCGACTTGCCGCCCAGCTCGACGGTGGAGGGAATGATGTTCTCGGCGGCGCATTTCATGATGTGCGAACCCACCGGCGTAGAGCCGGTGAAGGCGATCTTGGCGATGCGCTTGCTGGTGGCCAGGGCTTCGCCGGCTTCGCGACCGTAGCCTTGCACGATGTTGAGCACGCCCGGTGGCAGCAGGTCGCCGATCAGTTCGACCAGCACGGTGATGCCCAGCGGAGTCTGCTCGGCAGGCTTGAGCACCACGCAGTTGCCGGCGGCCAGGGCCGGGGCGAGTTTCCAGGCGGCCATGAGGATCGGGAAGTTCCACGGGATGATCTGCCCGACCACGCCCAGCGGTTCGTGGATGTGATAGGCCACGGTGCCTTCGTTGATCTCGGCGGCGCCGCCTTCCTGGGCACGGATGCAGCCGGCGAAGTAGCGGAAGTGGTCCACCGCCAGCGGGATATCGGCGTTCAGGGTTTCGCGGATGGCCTTGCCGTTGTCCCAGGTCTCGGTGATGGCCAGGACTTCGAGGTTCTGCTCGATGCGGTCGGCGATCTTCAGCAAAACGTTGGAGCGGTCCTGTACGGAGGTGCGGCCCCAGGCGTCGGCTGCGGCATGGGCGGCGTCCAGGGCCTTGTCGATGTCTTCGGCAGTGGAGCGGGGGAATTCGGCGATTGGCTGGCCGTTCACCGGCGACGTGTTGGTGAAGTACTCGCCTTTGACCGGAGCCACGAACTCGCCATTGATGTAGTTACCGTAGCGGCTCTTGAACGAAACCTTTGCGCCTTCGGTACCCGGATGTGCGTAACGCATGGTGTCTCTCCTGGCTTATGTGTTTTGTTGGGGAGGATATGGAGCGTAGAGCAAAGGTCGGGCCAGTGCCCGCAGAGGGCGCTGGATGGATGATCTGGCGCAGTTTTCCGGGGATCTGCGCGGCGTTTTGTGAGGGATGCGGCACAGCCTGGGTGACACTTTGTACCGCTGGCGGTACAGCCCGTGACCCGGCGGTCAAGCCGGCATTGCAATGCGCCAGCGCCTGGAGGATGCTGGCTTTCTCTCACCCGCGGAGAACAATAAAAAGTGCAGGGTAATCATCTGAGCCGGCATGCCCGGCAAGTGCTGACGGTGACGCAGGGCAAGGGTGGCTTGCAGGGCCCTGGCAGCGACCCGTCGATCGCCCGCTCCTGGCTGCGCTGCCTGGAGGACTACCACCTCGACCCGGCCCTGGCCGTGGCGCCGACGGTGCTCGAGCATGAGCGTGTGCTGGAAAGCCGCGACCGCCTGCGCCAGGTGCTGCAGATCGCCGACGGCGAGATGAACAGCCTGCATCAGCAACTTTCCGGTGCCGGCCACGCGGTACTGCTGACCGACGCGCGCGGGGTCATCCTCAATTGCGTGACCGCGCCCAGCGAGCGGCGCATCTTCGAGCGCGCCGGGCTATGGCTGGGCGCCGACTGGAGCGAAGCGCGGGAGGGCACCAATGGCATCGGCACCTGCCTGGTCGAGCGCCAGGCCCTGACCATTCATCAGGATGAACACTTTCGCGGTCGTCACACCGGGCTGACCTGCTCGGCGAGCCCGGTGTTCGATCCTCACGGCGAACTGCTGGCGGTGCTCGACGTGTCATCGGCGCGGGCCGATGCTTCGCGGCAGAGCCAGTTCCACACCATGGCGCTGGTCAATCTCTCGGCGAAGATGATCGAGAGCTGCTATTTCCTGCGTTGTTTCGACAATCACTGGTTGCTGCGCTTCCATCTGCAGGCCGAGTCGGTCGGGCTGTTCAGTGAGGGGCTGCTGGCTTTCGATGGCGAAGGGCGGATCCGTGCGGTGAACCAGAGTGCCCTGAACCTGCTGGGCAACCTGCGAGGCGGGTTGCTCGGGCAACCGGTGGAGATGTTCTTCGATTGCCGGCTGGACGATCTGCTGGGGCGCGCCACTGCCCTGGCCAGCACCAGTTGGCCGCTACGGACCCGCGATGGTCGTCGGTTGTTCGCCAGCGTGCGCGGGCAGCAGGTGCGGCCGCTGTCTGCTCCGAGCGTCGCTGCTGCGAAGCCGGACGACATCTGTTTGCTCGACCCGGCGCTGCAAAACGATTTCCGTCGTGCAGTGCGGGTGTTCGAACGGGATGTGCCGCTGCTGCTCAACGGCGAGACCGGTTCGGGCAAAGAGGCCTTCGCCAAGGCCGTGCACCAGGCCAGCCAGCGCGCCGGCAAGCCGTTCATCGCGCTCAACTGCGCGTCTATCCCGGAAAGCCTGATCGAAAGCGAACTGTTCGGCTATCGCGGCGGCAGCTTCACCGGCGCGCGCAAGGAAGGCATGCGCGGCAAGTTGCAACAGGCCGATGGCGGCACCTTGCTGCTGGACGAGATCGGCGACATGCCGCTGGGCCTGCAGACCCGGCTGCTGCGTGTCCTGGAAGAACGTCAGGTGGTGCCGATCGGCGGCGAGCCGCAGGATGTGGATGTGCGCATCATCAGTGCCACCCACCGCAATCTGCTTGACCGGGTCGCCGATGGCAGCTTCCGTGAAGACCTCTACTACCGGCTCAACGGGCTGGAGGTGGCATTGCCGGCATTGCGCGAGCGCTCTGACAAGGCGCAGCTGCTGGACTTCATCCTCGCCCGGGAGGCGGGGCGCCAGCCGGTGCAGCTTGATCCGGCGGCCCGCCGGCTGCTGCTGGACTTCGCCTGGCCGGGCAACGTGCGGCAATTGCGTAACGTCCTGCGTACGCTGGTGGCGCTGTGCGAGGACGGCCGGATCGGTGTGCACGACCTGCCAGCACTGGTGCGCACTGCGCCCTTGGCCGCGGTCGCGCCTGTGGATAACCCGGCGCACCCGCTGCACGATGCCGAGCGCCAGGCCTTGCTGGCGGTGCTCGAGGAAAAACGCTGGCACATGACCCAGGTTGCGGCGCAGCTCGGCATAAGTAGAAACACCCTGTATCGGAAACTGCGCAAGCATGGGCTGTCCAAGGGGGCCTGAAGCAAACACCGGGTGAGTTTTTCCCCCCTCTGGGCTACCCTGCCTGCACGTTTTCCGAGGTTGACCATGCACATTCACATTCTTGGTATCTGTGGCACTTTCATGGGCTCGCTGGCGGTACTGGCCAAGGAGCTCGGCCACCACGTCACCGGCTCCGATGCCAACGTCTACCCGCCCATGAGCACCCAGCTCGAAGCCCAGGGCATCGCCCTGACCCAGGGGTATGATCCGGCGCAACTGGACCCGGCTCCCGACCTGGTAGTGATCGGCAATGCGCTGTCGCGGGGCAACCCGGCAGTCGAATACGTGCTGAACAAGGGCCTGCCCTACGTTTCGGGCCCGCAGTGGCTGGCCGACCATGTGCTGCAGGGCCGCTGGGTCCTGGCGGTGGCGGGCACCCACGGCAAGACCACGACCAGCAGCATGCTGGCCTGGGTCCTAGAGCACGCCGGGATGAGCCCGGGCTTCCTGATCGGCGGCGTCCCGCAGAACTTCTCGGTTTCGGCGCGGCTGGGCGGTACGCCGTTCTTCGTGGTCGAGGCCGACGAATACGACAGCGCCTTCTTCGACAAGCGCTCGAAGTTCGTCCATTACCGTCCACGGACCGCGATCCTCAACAACCTCGAATTCGACCACGCGGATATCTTCCCTGACCTGGCGGCCATCGAGCGTCAGTTCCATCATCTGGTACGGACCATTCCCAGCGAGGGGCTGGTGATTCATCCGACTACCGAACCGGCGATCAAGCGGGTCATCGAAATGGGTTGCTGGACCCCGGTCCAGACCACCGGTGTCGGCGGCCAATGGCAGGTGCGCCTGCTCAGCGATGACGGCTCGCGCTTCGAAGTCAGCTTCGAGGGCGAAGTGCAGGGTTTGGTGGAGTGGGAACTGACCGGCCAGCACAACGTTGCCAACGCCCTGGCCACCCTGGCGGCGGCACGCCATGTCGGCGTCGTCCCGGCCTTGGGCATCGCGGCGCTGAGCGCGTTCAAAAGCGTCAAGCGGCGGATGGAAAAGGTTGCCGAGGTCAACGGCATCACCATTTATGACGACTTCGCCCACCACCCGACCGCCATCGCCACCACCCTCGACGGCCTGCGCAAGCGGGTTGGCGATGCTCCGGTGATCGCGGTGATCGAACCGCGTTCCAACTCCATGAAGCTCGGCGCCCATCGCGACGGCCTGCCGGAAAGCGTCAAGGACGCCGACCAGGTGATCTGGTACGCACCGCCCAACCTCGGCTGGGACCTGGCCGCCACCGCTGCGCAATGCACGGTGCCGGCGGTGGTGGCGGACAGCCTTGAGGCCATCATCGAGCGGGTCAAGGGCCAGGCCCGCACCGGCACCCAGGTGGTGATCATGAGCAACGGCGGCTTTGGCGGCCTGCATGGCAAGCTGGCCGAGGCGCTGCGCGGATGAGCGGGCCGGAGCGCATCACCCTGGCCATGACCGGCGCGTCCGGGGCCCAGTACGGCTTGCGCCTGTTGGATTGCCTGGTACGCGAGGACCGCGAGGTGCACTTCCTGATTTCCAAGGCGGCGCAACTGGTGATGTCTACCGAGACCGATGTCGTCCTGCCTGCCAAGCCACAGGGCATGCAGGCATTCCTGACCGAATACACCGGCGCCGCGGCCGGGCAGATTCGGGTCTATGGCAAGGAAGACTGGATGTCGCCGGTCGCCTCCGGCTCCGGCGCGCCGGCGGCGATGGTGGTGGTGCCCTGTTCCACCGGCACGCTTTCGGCGATTGCCACCGGCGCCTGCAACAACCTGATCGAGCGGGCGGCGGATGTCACCCTGAAGGAGCGCCGCCAGTTGATCCTGGTGCCGCGCGAGGCGCCGTTCTCCACGATCCACCTGGAAAACATGCTCAAGCTGTCGCAGATGGGCGCGGTTATCCTGCCGGCGGCGCCGGGTTTCTATCACCAGCCGCAGACCATCGATGACCTGGTGGACTTCGTCGTGGCGAGGATCCTCAACCTGCTGGATATTCCGCAGGACATGCTGCCACGCTGGGGCGAGCATCACTTCGGAGGCGAGGAGTGAGGGCGCTGGTCTTCGCGCTGCTGGTGGTGCTCTGCGCGACGGGCTGCGCCACGGTGCGAACGCTGGATGCAGCCAAGCCGGGAGCGCCGCTGGTGTATTCCGGAACGCGGCTGGATCTGTATGCGATGCAGGGTGGGTGTTGTGCGGCGGATCGCTTTGGTGCCGAAGCACCGAAGTACCCGGGGCTGGACCTGCCGGGGAGCATGGTGCTGGATACGGTGTTGTTGCCGTTGTCGGTGTTGACCGTTCTAGGGGTGGGGCTCCAGGCTTCCGGCGGACTCTAGGGCCCTATCGCTGGCAAGCCAGCTCCCACAGGGACCTTGTGGGAGCTGGCTTGCCAGCGATGAGGCAATAAGATCATTTCCCCAATTTGCGCAGCTCATCGGACTCCACGATCCGAATCCCATCCTGCTCTTCCAGCGCCAGCCGCCATAGCGCCCTGGCCAGTTGGCACGCCTCGATCCCGTGGTACTTGCCCGGAATCAGCTTCGACAGACTGCCCGCCACCTTTTCCGCAAGGCGTGGTTCGCTGCGTTCCCCGAGCAGCAACGATGGCCGGGCGATGGTCAATTGCGGCCAGTCCTGGGCCTTGAGGGCTTCTTCCATCTCGCCCTTGACCCGGTTGTAGAAGATCGACGATTTCGGGTCTGCGCCGATCGCGCTTACCACCAGCAGGTGCCGTGCGCCCATCTCGCGGGCGCGCTTGCTGAAGGCCACGACCATGTCCAGATCCACCGCGCGGAAGGCATTCTCCGAGCCCGCCTGCTTGATCGTGGTACCCAGGCAGCAGAAAGCGATGTCCACCCGACCACTGAGCTGCGGCAGGAATACCGCCGGATCCCCCACCGGGTTTTCCAGGTGCGGGTGTTCGGCCAGTGGGCGGCGGGTTGGCGCGAGCACCCGGCTGATGGTCGGCTCGCTGAGCAGGCGATCGAGCAGGTGTTCACCGGTAAGGCCGGTGGCTCCGGCAAGCAGGATGTGCTGCGGCGTCAGGTACATGATGTTTCTCCCTTGCATAGGCTCCAGCTTAGCGGCTGGCTGGGCTTTTTTCCTCAACCGCAGCGTTGCTTTGCAGGGCCTTGCGGGCTTGTTGCTGGCGCAGTTTTTGCCAATGTGCCACTACCCCTTTCGGGGCCCAGATCTGCGGTTCGGATGCCTCGAAATCCTCGGCTTGTTCACGTTGGGCCACATGCGCCCTGGCAAGTTCGAAGGCTTGCAGCAGATCGTCGGTCTGGTTCAGCGCCTGGGCGAACAGGGCATCGCCGAAATAGGTGAAGTCCGCTTCTTCCGAGCAGCCGAACGAGACACGGTCGGCCCGCGAGGCGGTCATGATCAGGGTGCGGTCGTCCTTGAGCGCCTCGATATAGCCCCCGGAATAACAGGCGGAGATGACGATTACCTTGTCACGCTCCTTGAGCGGGGCGAGTGCCGCCGCCAGTTCGTCTGCCGGCAGGTCGGCCAGTTGCAGGCGCGGCTGGTCCAGCACCAGTTCATGTTCGTGGCTGCCGTGGCTGGTCAGGTAGATGAATACCAGGTCGTCAGGGCCGCTGCGCTCGGCCAGGCGGCGGGCGGAGCGGGCCAGGTTCTCGCGGGTGGCCATGACGCGATCGGCCAGGTGGTCGCGATGGTTGACCAGGGTGATCTGGCCGACCGCGCCGAAACGGGTCTTGAGCATGTCGCTGACATAGTCGGCTTCGCGCATGAACACGCTCTGGTTGCCGTCCCCGGCCAGGGTCAGGCTGTACAGGTCGATGGAGCCGCTGGACGCCGGCACGCGGGCCAGCTCCTGTTCCAGCAGCGCGCCCTGGTTGAGCAACGCCTGCTCCAGCGGGTCGGGCAGCAACCGGCCTTTTTCGTCACGAACCCGCAGGCCGTTGATCCAGTGGCCGTCCTCGACCTTGCCGTCCGGCAGCACCAGCCGTCCGCTGCCCTGGTAGGCATCGTTCTCGAAGCCGCCGGTATAGACGCTGCCGTCGGCCAGTTGCAGGCGGCCCTTTCCTGCAAAGCGCCATTCCCGGAAGCCGCCCTTGTAGTGGCTGCCATCGACCGCGAAGAGTTCGCCCGGGCCGGTCAGGGAACCGTCCTTGAACTCGCCGATCCACACATCGCCATCGACGTTCTCGTAACGGCCGCGCCCTTCCAGGCGATTGGCCTTGAAGTCGCCGATGTACTGATCGCCCTCGGCGCTGCTGAAGGTGCCGGTGCCGTTGAGTTCACCATCGACGAAGCGACCGCTGAACTGATTGCCGCTGGTGTCGCTGCGCACGCCTTCGCCGTTGGGCTTGCCCTTGGCGAACTGGCCCTGGTACTGGCTGCCATCGGCGAGCACCAGCTTGCCCGCGCCGCTGTACTGGTCGTCCTTGAACTGGCCACTGTAATGCTGGGCGCCGTCGCGCAAGGTTCCCTCGCCATCGCGCCGGCCCAGCTTGAAGCCGCCGCTGTAGCTGCTGGTGGCGGTGGTCAGTTTACCCTGGCCGTGGAACAGGCCCTGCTGGAACTGGCCGATATAGACCTCGCCATTGCTGCCGTGCCACTCGCCCTGGCCATCCAGCTGGCCGTTGCTGAAATGCCCGGCGTACCAACTGCCGTTGGGATAGTCGATACGACCCTCACCCTGCAGCAGGCCGTCCACCACCTCTCCCCGGTAGCGGCCGCCATCGGGCAGTCGGGCATCGGGCGGCGACAGCGATTCACCGTCGCCGCAGGCAGCGAGCAAAAGAATCAAGGCAAATGGAACGAAATGGCGCATGGCGGGGTCCGGGCGGTCTAGGCCCACGAGTATGCCGCAGAAGCCGGGCGAGGGTGAAACGGCCCGGCAGGCCGTTTCGCACGTGCAGGGTCAGAGGAAGGCGAGGGAGAGCGGTTCGGCAATGTAGGCGGGTTTTTCTTCGCCTTCGATTTCCAGGGTGGCGGTTGCCTTGAGCAGCCACTGGCCGGGTTTCTTCTCGGTGACGTCCGTGAGGGTCACCGCCAGGCGCACCCGCGAATCGACCTTGACCGGCTGGATGAAGCGCACGCTGTCGAGTCCGTAGTTCACCACCATCTTCAGCCCTTCGGGCAGGACGAGGATGTCTTCCATCAACTTGGGGATCAACGACAGGCTGAGGAAGCCATGGGCAATGGTGCTACCAAATGGCGTTTTTGCCGCCTTCACCGGGTCCACATGGATGAACTGGAAGTCGCCGGTGGCCTCGGCGAACAGGTTGATGCGTTCTTGATCGATCTTCAGCCATTCGGAACGTCCCAGTTCCTTACCAACGTACTGCGACAGCTCTGCAACGGGTACATAGGGCATCGCGACTCTCCTGACTGTCCTTGAATGATTTGTGACCAGCAAAGATACGAGCGTCTAAGATCAGCACGCGATGAAAGCCTGGTCAAGTGCCTATGCCTCGGGCGAATGTCGGGTTATAGGCAGGTCGATAGCGTGCTTATAATGGCCGCCAGGTTCGAGGGGAGGTATGCGATGTTGTTGCGCGGTTTGACGTGGCTCGTGCTGTTCCAGTTGCTCGGAACGGCGGTCAATCACTTGCTGGTGCCGATCCTGCCCGGGCCGATCATCGGCCTGGTGCTGTTGCTGGTGTTCCTGATGGTGCGTGGCGAAGTCGGTGCGCCGCTGAGCGAAGCGTCGTCCAGCCTGTTGCGCTACCTGCCGCTGTTGCTGGTGCCGCCGGCGGTGGGGGTGATGGTCTATGCCGCCGATATCGTCGCCGACTTCTGGGCCATCGCCGGGGCGCTGGTACTGTCGCTGGTGCTGGCCATGGCCTTCTGTGGCGTGCTGATGCAGAAGATGATCAATCGCGGCAAGCACTCCGGGGAGCGTCCATGATGCTCGACTGGCATGGCGCGACCCAGGCGGTGATCCATCATCCGCTGTTCGGCATCGGCGTTACCCTGGCGGCGTACCAGATCGTCATCGCCGCCTACGAGAAAACCCGCTGGATCTTCCTCCAGCCCGTGCTGGTGTCCATGCTGGTGGTGGTGGGCGTGCTGCTGAGCTGCGGCCTGACCTACGCCGAATACCGCAAGAGCACCGAGATCATGAACATCCTGCTTGGCCCGGCCACCGTGGCCCTGGCCGTGCCGCTCTATCTCAACCTGCGGCGCATTCGCCAACTGTTCTGGCCGACTTTTACTACGCTGGTAGTCGGAGGCGTGTTCGCCACCGGTATCTGTCTGCTGCTGGGCTGGTGGTTCGGGGCCGAGCACATGATCCTGATGACCCTGGCGCCGAAGTCGGTGACGTCGCCCATCGCCATGCTGGTGGCCGAGCAGATCGGCGGCGTGGCGGCCCTGGCTGCGGTGTTCGTGCTGATCACCGGGGTGATCGGGGCGATCTTCGGCCCGGCGCTGTTGACCGCGCTTGGCGTGCGCAGCCCCGAAGCCCGGGGCATGGCCCTGGGCCTGACCGCCCATGCGGTGGGCACGTCGGTGGCCTTGCAGGAAAGTGAAGAGTGCGGGGCTTTCGCAGCCCTGGCGATGAGCCTGATGGGCGTGGCTACTGCGGTATTCCTGCCGCTGGCGGTCAGCCTGGTTGCCTAGAGGAGCTGCAATGAGTTTGCCCCTGTTTACCCTGAATACCGTGCTGTTCCCCGGTTGCAACCTGGATTTGCAGATCTTCGAAGCCCGTTACCTGGACATGATCGGCCGCTGCATGAAGCAGGGCTGCGGCTTTGGCGTGGTCTGCATCCTGGAGGGCGAACAGGTCGGCAGGGCGCCGGAATCCTTCGCGGGAATAGGCTGCCAGGCGCTGATCGAGGATTTCCAGCAGCAGGACAACGGTCTTCTGGGTATCCGGGTGAAAGGCGAGCGGCGCTTCATGGTCGATGACTTCGAAGTGCGCAAGGACAACCTGCTGGTGGCCGATGTGCGCTGGCTCGACGAGCAGGCCGACCTGCCCCTCGACGAGGACGATGACGACCTGCTGGCGCTGTTGATGGCCCTGGCCGAGCACCCCATGGTCTCCGGCCTCGACATGGCCAGCCAGATCACCGGCAAGCAGGCCCTGGCCAACCAGCTGGCCTACCTGCTGCCCTTCGATGACGAGGACAAGCTCAAGCTGCTGGCCATCGATTCTCCTACCCAGAAACTGGTGGCGATCCAGTCGCTGCTGGACCGCATCCAGGGCGAACTCTTCGCCTGAGCCTCAATAGGAATAGCGTTGCAGCGCATGGGGCAGGGCGTGCAGGGCAAAGAACGCCAGCACGCCGACGCAGGCCGGCAGGATCAGCCACCACACCCGCAGCGACATGGCATACAGCGGTTCGCGATACTGGATCACCGTCAGGCTTACCGCGCATACGCAGCAGGCCAGCAGCCCGCCGGCAAGGACATCGGTCGGCCAGTGCACGCCGAGATAGACCCGCGACATGGCGATCGACAGCGCCGGCAGGCAGCCCAGCAGGATCCAGGTCAGGCGCATGCGCGGCGGCTGGCTGCGCCCGGCCAGTACCGCCAGGGTCAGGAAGAAGGCGAAGGAGGCCGAGCTGTGGCCGCTGGGCATGCTGTAGCTGGTCAGCGGTTCGGTCAGCACTTCCGGGCGAGCGCGGGCGAAGAACCACTTCAGGCCGGCGTTGCAGATCGCCGTACCGCCCAGGGTGGCGGCGGCGAAGAATGCCGGGCGCCATTGCCGGGTCAGCAGGAGCAGGGCGACCAGCACGGCGGCGACAACGAATTGAGTACGGAAATCGCCAAGGCGGGTGATCAGCACCATGATGCTGTTCAGGTAATCGCTGCGATGTTCCTGGACCAGCGCCATCAGCCCCTGGTCGAGATGGGTCAGGTAGGGCCAGCCGAAGAAGATTGCCGCCAGCATCACCAGGCTGACCGCTGCAATCAAGCGGGTGCCGCGGGGCTGGGCGCGCAGTGAGCTGTTGATGCTCACCCCGACCAGGATGGCCAGGCCGGCTGCGACCACCCCGGCCTGCGGCCAGAAGCCTTCCGGCAGCGGCAGGCGCATGGCCGCGCCGGTGGCCCAGCCGGGCAGCAGGTAGGCCAGCGACCAGCCGGCGGCGGCGATCAGGCTGACCGCGATAAAGCGCGGCAGCGGCATGTCGAACATGCCCGCAACCATCGGCAGCATCGGCCGCAGCGGCCCGATAAAGCGGCCGACCAGCAGGCTGGCGATGCCATAGCGCTGGAAATAGGTTTCCGCGCTGCCGATCCATTCCGGGTGATGGCGCAGCAGGGGCAGGCGCCGGATGTTCTGATGGAAGCGTCGGCCCAGGGTGTAGGACACCGCGTCCCCCAGCAACCCGCCGAGGTAGCCCAGGATCAGGGTTTCATGCAGCGACAGGGCGCCGCTGCCGGCCAGCACGGCCACGGCGAACAGCAATACGGTGCCGGGCACGATGATCCCGGCGATCGCCAGGCACTCCACGAAGGCCACCAGAAATATCGCCAGACCCAGCCATTGCGGGTTCATCGTCAGCCAGCCGGTGAGGCTGTCGAGCCATGGGCCCATCGTCTCAGTTTCCTTGTGTCAGAAAGAAGAAATCGCGGCCTTCGACTTGGCCGCGGCGCAGCGGGTTCCGCGTGCAGTACCGTGCGTATTCGGCATCGACGAAGCGCAGCGGCAGATGTTCGTCGCGGCCTTGAGGGATGCCCAGCCGTGTGGTCTGGATTATTTGTTGCACGATGATTCCGCAATCCTCGACGAACAGTTGTTGCGGATCGAAGCGCTTGGCGTCCCAGTTCGGCACTTTCAGGCCCAGGGCCTTGCACAGAAGGGTCTGCCCGGCGCACAGGCGCTCGGGCGGGCGGAGGCCGCCGCTGGCGTCCGGGTTGTTCAACTGCATCTGTGCCAGGGCGTTGTCGTCGGACAGTTCATCCACCCAGGGGAAGCCGGACT
>NZ_JAOECN010000020.1:0-103830 GCF_029836855.1 Pseudomonas sp. GD04058 | reverse complement strand
CAATGGGCTACTGAAAGCTCTACAGGTCTGAGTCCTCCACAACCCGCACCTTCGCCGCATCCATGGCATAGGCCGCATCCGCCAGGTCATTGCTGACCTTCTCGACCTTCAAGGTCCCGCTGACCCACAGTGGCGTGTAGATATCCGCCAGCTTCACACCTTTCGGATAACGCACCAGCACCAGCTGGTTCGGCGGCGGCGGCGGCACGTGGATGCAGGCGCCCGGGTAAGGCACGAGGAAGAACAGGGTGCTGTTGCCCTTGGCATCGGCCTCCAGCGGTACCGGATAGCCACCCAAACGGATGGACTTGCCGTTCATGCCGGGCACGGTCTTGGTCGAGTACATCACCGCAGGCAGCCCCTTGCTCTGCTTCAGGCCGCCCTTGGCGGTGAAGGTGCCCTGGGCCTCGGGCGAGTTGTGGTCGATCTCGGGCATTTCTTCCAGGGCTTTCTGGTCTGACCTGGGCATCAGCTCCAGCCAGTCGGTTTCAGGCAGTTCGGCCCGGGCAAGGGTGCTGCACAACAGCAATGGGATCAGGAAAAGCGCGCGCATGAAAAAGCTCGGCAACCGTAGGAAAAGTTGCCGAGCATTCTATCCCGCAATCAGTTTCTTTTGATCAGGCCGTAGATCACCAGCAGGATGATCGCGCCCACCACCGCGCCGATGAAACCGGCCGCCTCACCCGCCTGGTAGATGCCCAGGGCCTGGCCACCGTAGGTCGCCGCGAGCGAGCCGCCGATGCCGAGCAGAATGGTCATGATCCAGCCCATGCTGTCATCGCCGGGCTTGAGGAAGCGCGCGACGAGTCCGACGATCAGGCCGATGAAGATGGTTCCGATGATTCCCATGGCAATCCCTCTGAGTGAGTCCACCACCAAAAGCCTAGTCAGCGCTTCGGTGTCCTGCCATCAGAGGGCTGCCGGGCGGGAGAGGTTCAACCCGTGATCAGGGCTTCGACCTGCTGGATCTTCTGCTCCAGCGTGGTCATGTCGGCGCAGCGCAGGGTGGCATGACCGACCTTGCGCCCGGCCTTGAAGGCCTTGCCGTAGTGATGCAGGTGGCAATCGTCGATGGCGACGACCTTGTCCACCGCCGGCACTTCACCGATGAAGTTCAGCATGGCGCTTTCGCCGACCTTGGCGGTCGAGCCCAGCGGCAGGCCGGCCACGGCGCGCAGGTGGTTCTCGAACTGGCTGCACTCGGCACCTTCGATGGTCCAGTGCCCGGAGTTGTGCACCCGCGGAGCGATCTCGTTGGCCTTCAGGCCGCCATCGACCTCGAAGAACTCGAAGGCCAGCACGCCGACGTAGTCCAGCTTCTCCAGCACACGCCCTGCGTAGTCCTCGGCCAGCGCCTGCAGCGGGTGTTCGCTGCTGGCGATCGACAGGCGCAGGATGCCGCTCTCGTGGGTGTTGTGCACCAGCGGGTAGAAGCGGGTTTCACCATCGCGGGCACGCACGGCGACCAGCGAGACTTCACCGGTGAACGGCACGAAGCCTTCCAGCAGGCACGGCACGCTGCCCAGCTCGGCGAAGGTGTTGACCACATCGGCGGCGCTGCGCAGGACCTTCTGGCCCTTGCCGTCGTAGCCCAGGGTGCGGGTTTTCAGCACGGCCGGCAGGCCGATGCTGGCCACGGCGGCGTCCAGGTCGGCTTGCGACTGGATATCGGCGAAGGCCGGGGTCGGGATGCCCAGGTCCTTGAACATGCTCTTTTCGAACCAGCGGTCACGGGCGATGCGCAGGGCTTCGGCACTCGGGTAGACCGGGACGAACTGCGAGAGGAAGGCGACCGTTTCCGCCGGCACGCTTTCGAACTCGAAGGTCACCAGATCGACTTCATCGGCCAGCTGGCGCAGGTGGTCCTGGTCGCCGTAGTCGGCACGCAGGTGCTCGCCCAGCGGCGCGGCGCAGGCGTCCGGCGCGGGGTCGAGGAAGGCGAAGTTCATGCCCAGCGGAGTGCCCGCCAGGGCCAGCATGCGGCCGAGCTGGCCGCCACCGATTACACCGATCTTCATGGCAGCGACCTCAGGCCTGGCGCGGGTCTGGATTGTCCAGAACGCTGTCTGTCTGTTCTGCGCGGAACTGCTTCAGCACAGTGTGGAATTGCGGATGCTTGGCACCGAGGATGCTCGCCGAGAGCAATGCCGCGTTGATCGCACCGGCCTTGCCGATCGCCAGGGTGGCAACCGGGATGCCGGCGGGCATCTGCACGATGGACAGCAGCGAGTCGACACCGGACAGCATCGACGACTGCACCGGCACGCCCAGCACCGGCAGGTGGGTCTTGGCCGCGCACATGCCCGGCAGGTGTGCAGCGCCACCGGCTCCGGCGATGATCACCTCGATCCCGCGACCTTCCGCCTCTTCGGCGTACTGGAACAGCAAGTCCGGGGTGCGGTGGGCGGAAACCACCTTCACTTCGTAGGGAATGCCGAGTTTTTCCAGCATATCGGCGGTGTGGCTAAGGGTGGACCAATCGGACTTGGAGCCCATGATCACGCCAACCAGTGCACTCATCGTCGAGTCTCTCCTGCAAGCGTCTTGTGACGCGCCAAAAGCAACGAGCCACGCGGGAAGACCGGCGTGGCTCGTCATACGGATTCTGAATCGACCGGGTCGGCCGAAGGCGCGGGATTATAGCGCAGTCGGGGCAAAGCCGCCCAGCCCCGTTGGTAAGGTCGGGCGATGGCCCGCTGAGAGACTTCCAGATGCTCGGGCACCAGCCTTGGGGACTACTGTCGAGGCGCACTACCCCCAAACGCCAAGGATGTCCTTATGCGCAAACGAATACGTACCACCCTGCCCCTGGCCTTCGCCGCCCTGTACCACGCCGCCTTCGTCAATGCCGACAGCGCGTTGACCGTCTGGGTGTTTCCCCATGATGAACTGGTGGACATTTCCAACGAACAGCTCCGGCTGGACTATTTCGCACCCTGGCTGGCAGAGATGCGCGAAATCACCGATCTGCCCGTGCAAATCCGTTTTCAGCGCAACGTTCCCGGCCTGACCGACCTCGACTATCACGCCGACGATCCCTCCCAGTCCCTCGCGGCCTGGTCCGATGCCGCCTGGACATGGCGCCGGCAACAGAACGCGGCAGGCGGCGTCCTGCACAACAAGTACCTGCTGCTGACCCGCCTGCCGCTGGATCCCGGCAACGAAACCCTGGGCCTGGCCCACCAGACCGGCCACGCCGCGATCGCTTCGATACACTCCTACGCCACCCCTGGCCACGAGCTGGGCCATACGCTCAGCGCCACCCACGAGGCGGCCGAAGTCAATTTCAACGGTTGGTTCTGCGAAACCTACATGTTCCCAACCCGTCTGAACGTGCGCTCCAACTGCTACCGCTATTCCGAGGAAAACCGCGCCAACATCGCCCGCTACCTCAGGCGTTCGGGGAACTGACCGGTGCCTGCTCCTGCAAGCCCGACTCCAGCTTGCGCCAAAGTAACCGCACGTTGGCCTTGCGCACCAAGGCACATCGATAGAGGCGGATCTCCAGTGGCACATGCCACTGGGGACCGCCGCAGATCACCAGCTCACCTCGCTCCAGCTCGGCTCGTGCCGACAAGCGCGGGACCCAGGCGATCCCCAGGCCTTCCAGGGCCATGCTCTTCAGGCTATCGGCCATGGCCGTCTCGTAGACCGTGGTGAAACGCAGGTTGCGCTGGCGCAGCAGCAGGTTCACCGAGCGGCCGAGGAACGCGCCGGCACTGTACGCCAGCAACGGCACGCTGCCCTCGCCTTCAAGATCGAACAAGGGCTTGCCGTCGGGCCCGGCGGCGCACACCGGCAACATCTCGGTGTGGCCCATATGCAGGGACGGGAAGATCTCCGCGTCCATCTGCAGCGCCGCATCCGGATCGTAGAACGCCAGCATCAGGTCGCAGCCGCCTTCGCGCAGGGCATGCACGGCATCGCCGACGTTGGTGGCGACCAGGCGCGTGGCGATATTCAGCCCGTCGTTGCGCAACTGGGCGATCCAGCGCGGGAAGAAACCCAGGGCCAGGGAATGCGCGGCAGCCACCTGGATGACCTCACCCTGCCCCCCTTCAAGATGATGCAAATGGCGGAGAACTTCGCTCAACTGGTCGACAACGGTACGTGCCGTAACGAGGAACAACTGCCCAGCGGCGGTGAGCTCTATGGGCGTGCGCGAGCGGTTGACCAGGGTCAGCCCGAGCGCCGCCTCAAGGCTGCGGATCCGCCGGCTGAACGCCGGCTGGGTGACGAAACGGCGCTCGGCGGCCTGGGAAAAGCTGCGGGTAGCGGCCAGCGCACTGAAGTCTTCCAGCCATTTGCTTTCAAGGTTCATGAAACTCTCTCCGAAAGCATGCACCAAAATGGAACACGCTCGATCTCGACAAAACGTCACATGGGGCGTTATGCCGTTTGTGCATAGGTTAGCGTGCAACAGCATTGGCCGCAAAAGGGGGCTCGCCCCTAGGATTAGCGCCATTCCGGCATGTGCCGGGTTAATTCGAGATGATATCCATCATGTCCGCTGCTGCATCGTTCCGCATTGAAAAAGACCTGCTTGGCACCCTGGAAGTCCCTGCCGACGCCTACTACGGCATCCAGACCCTGCGCGCTGCCAACAACTTCCATCTGTCCGGTGTTCCGCTGTCGCACTACCCGAAGCTGGTCGTGGCCCTGGCCATGGTCAAGCAGGCCGCTGCCGACGCCAACCGTGAGCTGGGTCACCTGAGCGATGCCAAGCACGCCGCCATCAGCGAGGCCTGCGCCCGTCTGATCCGTGGCGACTTCCACGAGCAGTTCGTGGTGGACATGATCCAGGGCGGTGCTGGCACTTCGACCAACATGAACGCCAACGAAGTGATCGCCAACATCGCGCTGGAGGTCATGGGCCACCAGAAGGGCGAGTACAAGTACCTGCATCCGAACAACGACGTGAACATGGCGCAGTCGACCAACGACGCCTACCCGACCGCGATCCGCCTGGGTCTGCTGCTCGGTCACGATGCCCTGCTGGCCAGCCTCGACAGCCTGATCCAGGCCTTCGCGGCCAAGGGTGAAGAGTTCAACCACGTACTGAAGATGGGCCGTACCCAGTTGCAGGACGCGGTACCTATGACCCTGGGCCAGGAATTCCGTGCCTTCGCCACTACGCTGACCGAAGACCTGAACCGCCTGCGCACCCTGGCGCCGGAAGTGCTGACCGAAGTGAACCTGGGCGGTACCGCCATCGGTACCGGCATCAACGCCGACCCGGGCTACCAGGCCCTGGCCGTACAGCGCCTGGCCACCATCAGCGGCCAGCCGCTGGTTCCGGCTGCCGACCTGATCGAAGCCACCTCGGACATGGGCGCCTTCGTCCTGTTCTCCGGCATGTTGAAGCGCACCGCGGTCAAGCTGTCGAAGATCTGCAACGACCTGCGCCTGCTGTCCAGCGGCCCGCGTACCGGCATCAACGAGATCAACCTGCCGGCGCGCCAGCCAGGCAGCTCGATCATGCCAGGCAAGGTCAACCCGGTTATCCCGGAAGCGGTGAACCAGGTGGCCTTCGCCATCATGGGCAACGACCTGGCCCTGACCGTCGCTGCCGAAGGCGGCCAACTGCAGCTGAACGTCATGGAACCGCTGATCGCCTACAAGATCTTCGACTCCATCCGCCTGCTGCAGCGCGCCATGGACATGCTGCGCGAGCACTGCATCGTCGGCATCACCGCCAACGAACAGCGCTGCCGCGAACTGGTCGAACACTCGATCGGCCTGGTCACCGCCCTGAACCCGTACATCGGCTATGAAAACGCCACCCGTATCGCCCGCGTCGCCCTGGAAACCGGCCGCGGCGTGCTGGAACTGGTGCGCGAGGAACAGCTGCTGGACGAAGCGATGCTCAACGACATCCTGCGTCCGGAAAACATGATCGCTCCGCGTCTGGTTCCGCTGAAGGCGTAACCCCACGCACCAACCGTCTCACCAGGTCGAGGGACTAGACACCTCTCACCTTTGAGGGCCCAGGGCTTACACCCCGGGCCCTTTTTTTATGCCTGACAGAAACGCCCCGGATGTCGTAACGTGCCCGGCTACGAACAAGACCGACCATGGAGAATGGCGCATGAATCCGGCGTCCCCCCGTCCCGCCCGCAGCATCATGGTGCTGTACACCGGTGGCACCATCGGCATGCAGGCCAGTGCCGACGGCCTGGCCCCCGCATCCGGTTTCGAGCAGCGCATGCGTGAGGAGTTATCCACAAGGACGGACCTGGCGCCCTGGCGTTTCCGGGAAATGGCGCCACTGATCGACAGCGCCAACATGACGCCTCATTACTGGCTGCGCCTGCGCGATGCCGTCATCGATGCCGTGGATGGCGGCTGCGATGCCGTATTGGTCCTGCACGGCACCGATACCCTGGCCTACAGCGCGGCGGCCATGAGCTTCCAGCTGCTCGGGCTGGAAACGCCGGTCCTGTTCACCGGCTCGATGCTGCCGGCCGGTGTGCAGTACAGCGATGCCTGGGAAAACCTCACCGGCGCCCTGCAAGCCCTGACCGATGGACAGCCGGCCGGCGTGCAACTGTTCTTCCATGGCGAGTTGCTGCCACCCCAGCGCACCACCAAAGTGCGCAGCTATGGGCGAAACCCGTTCGTGGCGCTCAAGCGCAATGGCCTGATCACTACCGCTTCCACCTTGCCCGCCGCATTGAGCTACCGCCAGCCACGGCAGCCTGTGGATATCGCCGTGCTTCCCTTGGTCCCGGGGATTTCCGCGGATCTGCTGCGGGCAGTTATCCACAGCGGCGCCCAAGGCCTGATTGTGGAATGCTACGGCAGCGGTACGGGGCCAAGCGACGACCAGGACTTTATCCACGCTCTCGAACAGGCCCATTCCCGTGAACTCGTGGTGGTGGCGATCAGCCAATGCCATGAAGGTGGTGTCGAGTTGGATATCTATGCGGCCGGCAGCCGCCTGCGCCAGGCCGGCGTGCTATCGGGTGGCGGGCTCACCCGCGAAGCGGCTTTCGGCAAGCTGCAATGGTTGCTGGGCAGCGGCCTGCCGTTCGAGGAAGTGCGCCGCCTGATGGAACTGGACCTGGTGTAAAGGCATGCAAATTGCTCGTTTTGCGCACAGTCCACCAGCCCGGTAACCGAGCATGCTGCACTCCCACCTGACCACGCTGCACGCGGTATCCCTGGTCGTGCAGACCTTCCGCGACGAAGCCCTGCTCCAGGGCAGCGGTATCAGCACCGCCGACCTTGGCCGTGCCGACTCGCGCATCACCACGCGCCAGGAAATGCAGGTGTGCGCCAATGCGGTGGCCCGGCGCCGGGATATCGGCCTGGAACTCGGGCGGCGCATGCATGTTTCGTCCTACGGCATGCTCGGTTATGCCCTGCTGTCCAGTGCCACTTTGGGTGACGCTTTGCGCCTGGCGCTGCGCTACCCCGCGCTGCTGGGAACACTTTTCCGCCTGCGCCTGGTCGAGGAAGGCGAACGCGTCTGGTTCAGCGCCAGCGATTACCGCGAGGAGCCGGAACTGGCGGCGTTCAATGCAGAGTTCTGCCTGGTTTCGCTGAAGGTGATCTGCGATGACCTGCTGGGCAAGCCCCTGCCGCTGCTCGCCGCACGTTTCGCCCATGGTGAGCCGGACTATCGCCAGCAGTACGGGGAAACCTTCACTTGCCCGCTGCACTTCGATGCCGTGGACAACGCCTTCGCATTCGATCGCAACTGGCTTGAGCAGCCATTGCCGCTGGCAGACCAGGTAACCCACGGAACCATGAGCGAGCGTTGCCGGCAGCTGAACCTGGAATTCACCGGACGCCAGGCCTGGCTCGGGCGGATCCGCCAGTTGCTCGCCGATCAGCTGGGCGCACCCCCGGGGCTGGAGGGCCTGGCGCGACAGATGAACTGCTCGTCGCGCACCTTGCGCCGCCACCTCGGCGAGATGGGCAGCAGCTACCAGCAACTGCTGGACGAGCTACGCTTCGAACGGGCCAAGCATTTGCTCGGTGAAGGGCAGATGCCGATCTACCGGATCGCCGAGGTGCTGGGTTTCAGTGAAACAGCGAGTTTCCGGCATGCGTTCATGCGCTGGAGCGGGGTCGCCCCCAGCCATTTCAGGGCCTGAACCAGCCTCATCGCTGGCAACGCCAGCTCCCACAGATCCGGTGTATGCAGTACCTGTGGGAGCTGGCTTGCCAGCGATTGGGAGCACCACCGAATCAAGCCTGGCCACCAGGCCTTGGCCATATCGATCCCCTTTTGGCCACTTCCACCGTTCAGCCTCACCGCTTTGCACCGCACCATCCGGGAATCAACGCCAGTGCTCCGGAGAACAACAAATGCTGACGATCTATTCCGATGACCACCGCCTGCACCACGGCCGCTGCGAGCTGATCGACGGGCAACTCATGCCCTGCTTCGAAATGCCGTCGCGCGCCGACCACGTCCTTGAGCGGGTCAAGGCACGCAACCTTGGTCCCATCAGCGGCCCGACCGATTTCGGCCGCGCCCCGCTGCAACGGGTGCACAGCGCCGATTACCTGAATTTCTTCGAGGGCGCCTGGGCGCGCTGGGCCGAACTGGAGCGCGACGGCGACCTGCTGCCGTTCACCTGGCCGGCCCGTACCCTGCGCTCGGTCAAACCCACCAGCCTGCTGGGCGAACTCGGCTACTACAGCTTCGATGCCGGCGCACCGATCACCGCTGGCACCTGGCAGGCAGCCTACAGCGCAGCGCAGGTCGCCCTGACCGGCCAGGCCGCGATCCAGGCCGGTGCCCATAGCGCCTTCGCCCTTTGCCGTCCGCCAGGGCACCACGCCGCCAGCGACGTGATGGGCGGCTATTGCTACCTGAACAACGCCGCGATTGCCGCCCAGGCCTTCCTCGACCAGGGCCACCAGCGCGTGGCGATCCTCGATGTCGACTACCACCATGGCAACGGCACCCAGGAAATCTTCTATACGCGCAGCGACGTGTTCTTCGCCTCGATCCACGGCGATCCGCAGGCGGAATTCCCGTTCTTCCTCGGCTATGCCGACGAACACGGCGAAGGCGATGGCGAGGGCTACAACGTCAACTACCCGCTGCCCGCCGGCAGCGACTGGGCCACCTGGAGCGCCGCCCTCGACCAGGCCTGTGCGCGGATCGATGCCTACGCCCCGGACGTGGTGATCGTGTCCCTCGGCGTCGACACCTTCAAGGACGACCCGATCTCCCAGTTCAAGCTCGACAGCCCCGACTACCTGGCCATGGGCGAGCGTATCGCGCGCCTGGGCAAGCCGACCCTGTTCGTGATGGAAGGCGGCTACGCGGTGGAAGAAATCGGCATCAATGCCGTAAACGTTCTCGAAGGTTTCGAACGCAGTCAACAGGAAGCCCAAGCATGACCCGACTCAAGCGCCTGCTCGCCCCCCTGCTGTGTACCTCCCTGCTCGCCGGCAGCCTCCAGGCTGTCGCCGAACCGCGTACCTTGCGGGTCTACAACTGGTTCGACTACATCACGCCGCAGACCCTGACCGACTTCCAGAAGGACGGCCAGATCAAGCTGGTGTACGACATCTTCGACACCAACGAGGCCCTGGAAGCCAAGCTGCTAACCGGCAACTCCGGGTATGACGTGGTGGTGCCGTCCAACGTGTTCCTGGCCAAGCAGATCGAAGCCGGGGTATTCCAGCCGCTGGATCGCAGCAAGCTGCCGAACTGGCAGCACCTGGATCCGGCCTTGATGAAGCTGATCGAAGCCAACGACCCGGGCAACAAGTTCGCCGTGCCCTACATGTATGGCACCGTGCTGATCGGCTTCAACCCGGCCAAGGTCAAGGCCGCGCTGGGCGACAACGCACCGGTGGACAGCTGGGACCTGATCTTCAAGGAAGAGAACATCGCCAAGCTCAAGCAATGCGGCGTGGCGCTGCTCGATTCGCCGTCGGAAATCATGCCGCTGGCCTTGCAGTACCTGGGCCTGTCGCCGAACAGCAGCAAGCCCGAGGACTACAAGAAAGCCGAAGCGCTGATGCTGAAGATCCGCCCGTACATCACCTACTTCCACTCCTCCAAGTACATGGCCGACATCGCCAACGGCGATATCTGCGTGGCGGTGGGCTATTCGGGCAGCTTCTCGCAGGCGGCCAACCGCGCGATCGAGGCGAAGAACGGCGTGGTGGTGGATATGCGCCTGCCGAAGGAAGGCGCACCGATCTGGTTCGACATGCTGGCGATTCCGAAGGGCGCGGCCAATCCCGAGGATGCACATGCGTTCATCAACTACCTGTTGCAACCGAAGGTGATTGCGCCGATCAGTGATTTCGTCGGGTATCCGAACCCGAACAAGGACGCGACGGAGCTGGTGGCGCCGGCGATCCGCAACAACCCGAACCTGTACCCGACGGCAGAGGCAATGACCAGGCTGTACACGTTGCAGCCTTTGGCCAGGGATGCGGAACGGGCTCGGACCCGGGCCTGGACCAAGATCAAGGCCGGGACCTAGATCTCCTGTGTTGCTCCCACAGTGTCCGCGGGCGCCGCTGGACCTGTGGGAGCTGGCTTGCCAGCGATAGGGCCCTGAAGAACACCAAAGATCTTCACCCCCTCCACACCTTCCTAAGCTTGCCCAAAGCCTCGGCAATCCCGCTCTCCCCAACAGCCGCAAACCCCAGCACCAGCCCCGCAGTCTTATCCACAGCCCCCGGCAACCAGTAATCCCCCAACCCATTCAGCTCCACCCCTGCCTCCAGCGCCTTTTCCACCAGCCAGCGCTCCCGTTCCGGGGTATCCACATCCACCTTCACATGCAGCCCAGCAACCATTTCCGGCAATGCGCCGACACCGGGGATATCCACAGGCCAGCCCGCGATCAGCGCATTGCGGCGGCTCAAGGCCGCCCGACGCATGCGCCGGATATGCCGCTGGAAATGCCCCTGGGCCATGAACTGCGCCATCACCGCCTGCGTACCTGCCTCCGAATGGCGCACCATCAGCGCCCTGGCGCGGGAGAACGGTTCCACCAGTTGCTTCGGCAACACCAGGTAGCCCAGGCGCAACGCCGGGAACGCCACCTTGCTGAAGGTGCCGACATACAGGACCCGCCCGCTGCGATCGAGTGCCGCTAGCGGCGCCAAAGGCGCGCCGCTGTAGCGATACTCGCCGTCGTAGTCGTCCTCGACGATCCAGCCATCGCTGCGCTCGGCCCAGGCAAGCAACTCCAGGCGCCGGGCCAGGCTCATCACCACCCCGGTGGGGTACTGGTGCGACGGCGTGACATACGCCATCCGGCAGTTCTGCAACGCTGCCAGTGCGGTGCAATCCAGTCCCTCGCTATCCACCGCAACACCGTGCACCGTCGCCCCCGTCAATCCGAAGGCACATCCGGCAGCCCGATACCCCGGGTTTTCCACAGCTACGCCTACTCCAGGCTCCAACAGCAACTGTGCACAAAGGCTAATCGCCTGCTGCGCTCCGGTGGTGATCACAATTTGTTCAGGCGTGCAGGAAAGCCCCCGCGAACGCCGCAGGTAGGCGGCGATGAGTTCCCGAAGCAGCGGTTCCCCCGCCGGATCGCCGTAACCGAGCGATTGCGCTTGCGGATTTCGCCAGAAACCCGCCTGCAGCTTGGCCCAGACCTCGAACGGGAATAGATCGAACGCCGGTACGCCGACGCGAAATGCCCGGGGCGGACCGCTTCTTGGCGTAGGCAGATGGTGGGTTTCAAGGCGAAAAATCGGAGCAGTGTGGATAACTTTACTGGATGAATCGCCAGTGTTTTCCAGAAGAAATGTGGATAACCCTGTTGATAAACCCCGGGATAACCCTGTGGACACTTTTGTGGATACTTTCGTGGACAGCTTCGGCAGCTGACTGACGTAGGTTCCATCACCAACCCGGCTTTCGATGAAGCCCTCGGCGTAGAGCTGGTCGTAGGCGCGAACCACGCTGTTGCGCGACAAACCGAGGATCGCCGCCATGTCACGGCTCGCCGGCAAGCGCGTGCCACTGCCGAGGCGTCCGTCCAGCACCCGTGCGCGTAGGGCCTGGTAAAGCTGGCGGGTCAGACCCTGGCGGCGGTCGAGGACAATGCCCGAGGGATCGAAAGGCAGGGAAACGGACGGCTCGTTCATGGCGATTGGACCCAGAAAACTGACCTGAAATGGCTCTTACACTGAACCAATAGCCTGCCTAGGATGAAGCCATTCGCCAAGGAAAATTCTTCATGTACACACCCAGCGCGTTCAGAGACGACGATCTGCAAAGCCTGCACGCCCATATCGGCAACACCCGCCTGGCCGTATTGATTACCCACGGGGAACAGGGCCTGCAGGCCACTCACGTGCCGCTGCTGCTGGATCCGCAGTCGGGGGCGAAAGGCACGCTCTATGGCCATATGGCCCGCGGCAACAAGCAGTGGCGTGACCTGGAAAGCGGTGCCGAGGTGCTGCTGGTATTCCCGGGCGCCGATGCCTATGTCAGCCCCGGCTTCTACCCGAGCAAGGCGCAGGACCCGCGCACCGTACCAACCTGGAACTACGTCGCCGTGCACGCCTGGGGCATACCGGAAGTTATCCACGATGCAGAACCATTGCTGGAGATCGTCCGCCGCCTCAGCGACCGCCACGAGCAGGGCCGTGAGCGTCCCTGGTCGGTGGACGACGCCCCTGCCGACTACCTGGACGGCATGCTCAAGGCCATTGTCGGGTTCGCCATCCCTATCGAACGCCTGCAATGCAACCGCAAACTGAGCCAGAACCGCTCGGCCATCGATCGCGAAGGCGTGCGCAGCGGCCTGGCCGCCAGCACCGATCCGCTGGACAACCACCTCGCTGCCCTGATGCAGCAACCCTGAAGGAACGTGTCACATGCCAACCGTACAGATCCTCCCGGTCAGCGCCGCCAGCCATGAGGCCTGGTACCCGCTGTGGCAAGCCTACCTGCGCTTCTACCAAACCGCCCTGCCCGACACGGTCAGCGCCGTGACCTGGCAGCGCTTCCTCGACCCGTCCGAGCCGACCAACGCCGCCCTGGCCTGGGTCGATGGCGAGGCGGTGGGCATGGTCCACTGGATCTACCATCGTTCCAACTGGGCCGTGGAAAACTCCTGCTACCTGCAGGACCTGTACGTAGAGAGCACGCAGCGCGGCCTGGGTATCGGTCGCCAGTTGATCGAGCACGTCTACGCCCAGGCCGCCGAAGCAGGCTGCGCCAAGGTCCACTGGCTGACACACGAAACCAATGCAACCGCGATTTCCCTGTACGAGCAGGTCGCCGAACGCCCTGGCTTCATCCAGTTCCGCAAGCAGATTCCGTAAGCCGAGGTGCATCGATGAGCAACAATCTGAACTGGCATCCGGCCAGGGAGCCACAGGCCGAGCCGTTGACCGGCCGCTTTATCCGTCTGGAAAAACTCGATCCGCGCCAGCATGGCGATGATCTCTGGGAGGTGCTGCAAGGTCGCGAGTCCGACGGCAAGCTGTGGGACTACCTGCCTTATGGTCCTTTCACCGAACGTGCGCCGTTCGATCAATGGCTGGAAGGCAATGCCGCCAGTCGCGATCCACTGTTCTACAGCGTGATCGACCTGGCCAGCGGGCAGGTGCAGGGCATTCTCAGCCTGATGTCCATCGTGCCGGCCCAGGGCCGTATCGAGGTCGGGCACATTGCCTTCGGCGCGGCGATGCAGCGCACGCCCAAGGGCACCGAGGCGGTGTACCTGTTGAGCAAGCTCTCGTTCGAGCTGGGCAATCGCCGCCTGGAATGGAAATGCAACAACGCCAACGCCCGCTCCAAGCGCGCGGCGGAGCGTTTCGGCTTCACCTACGAGGGGGTGTTCCGCAAGCATATGGTGGTCAAGGACCAGAACCGCGATACGGCCTGGTACTCGATCACCGATGACGAATGGCCGGCGATTGCCGCCGCCTATGAACGCTGGCTGAGCGCCGACAACCAGCGCCCCGAGGGTCAGCTCAGGACGTTGGAAGCCTGTCGCGCCGAAGCCTAGCGGCTTACTTCAGCTGCTTGGCCAGGAGCTCGATGTGCTCCGGGCCGATACCACAGCAACCACCCAGCAGACTGGCGCCACGTTGGCGCCAGTTCTGCGTCCAGTGCAGGTAGCCCGGTGGGTCGAGATCTTCGCGAAGCTCGTCGAGGCCATCGTTGGCAGTGGCATCCTTCGGCTGCGGCGGGAAGGCATTGGCATAGGCGCCAACGGAGATATCCACAGCCAGGCGCTTGAAGGTCGCCAGGGCCGCATCGATGGCATCGCCGATCACTTCCGGTTGGCTGCAGTTGAACAGCAAGGTCTGCACGCCCAGCGCCGCCACGGCTTCGGCCGCTTCGCTGACCGGCTCGCCGGAACGCAGGCGCGGTACGTTATCCACATCCTCGTCCTGCAGGGTGAACGAAACCCAGAACGGCTTGCCATCCTGCGGCAGGCCGGCACGGATCGCCTGGACCTCGGCAATGGCGCTCTGGGTTTCCGCCAGCCATAGGTCGACGTGCTCGGACAGGCCTTCGACCAGCGGAGTCAGGACTTCGCCAACCCGCTCGGGCTGGTAAAGATCCGGGCGATAGGAACCGAACAGCGGCGGCAGCGAGCCGGCGACACGAACCTTCTGCGGTCCGGCATCAGCCGCCGCGCGGGCCAGTTGCCCGGCGGTACTGGCCAGGGCGCGGCCCTCGTTCTTGAACCGCTCTTCACCAATATGGAAAGGCACCACCGCGTAGCTGTTGCTGGTGATCACCTGCGCACCGGCATCGATATACGCCCGATGCACCGCCACCACCGCCTCCGGCGCCTCGCTCAATGCGAGCGCCGACCACTCCGGCTGGCGGAACGGCGCACCGCGGCGCGCCAGTTCCCGGCCCATGCCGCCATCAAGAATGACCAACGACTTTTCGCCCATATAACACTCGCTTCTATAAATATAAATAAAACGTATTAGTGCCCACCTACTTATAACTATTTAATACTTGATACGTTTTGTCTTACAACTTTTCCGGTGATTCCCATGCAACTTTTCTCTCTGTTGGGCGCGGGCCTGCTGGCCTTGACCGCTGCCACCCAAGCCTTCGCCGGTGCCACCCTGGACCGTGTGGAATCCCGCAAGGAACTGGTCAATGTGCTGATGGAAAGTTATCCACCGTTTTCCTTCCTCAACGAACAGAACCAGCTGGATGGCTTCGACGTGGACGTGGCCAAGGCCGTGGCCGAGAAGCTGGGCGTGAAACTGCGTCTGGAAACCCCATCGTGGGACGTTATCGCCGCCGGCCGTTGGAGCGGTCGCTATGACATCTGCGTTTGCTCCATGACCCCGAGCAAGGCGCGCGCCGAGGTGTTCGATTTCCCGGTCGAATACTACGCCTCGCCAGCGGTGATCGTGGTCAACGCCAAGGACGAGCGCATCCACTCGGCCAAGGACCTGAACGGCCTCAAGGTCGGCCTGACCAGCGCCTCCAGCTACGAAAGCTATCTGAACAAGAACCTGGTGATCGAAGGCGCCGAGGACCAGAAGATCAACTACCCCTTCGATGCGGTACAGATCGCCCCGTACGACACCGACAACGTAGCCTTCCAGGACCTGGGCCTCGGCGCGGGCGTGCGCCTGGATGCCATCCTTACCAACCTGGTCACCGCCCAGCCGCGCCTGAACGAAGACAAGCGCTTCAAGCTGGCCGGTGCGCCGCTGTATGAAGAGCCGAACTCGGTCGCCATCGAGAAAGGCGACGCCGAATGGAACGCCAAGGTTCGCGAAGTCTTCGCCCAGCTCAAGGCCGACGGCACCCTGGCCAGGCTGTCGAACAAATGGATCGGCGCCGACATCAGCAAATGAGTGCCCACGAACCCTCGCCCAAGCCCGCCGCCTCGCGCGCGGGCCTGCCGCTACCGGGCTTCCGGACGCGGCTGTACCTGACCTGGCTGGTCCTGCTGCTGGTGTTCGTAGGTTTCTTCCTGAGTTTTGATCTGAAGTTTTCGATCATCGTCGAGAAGTTTCCAAATCTGGCGGGCTTCAAGCTAGGGCCGAACGGCTTCCTCCAAGGGGCGGCGCTGACACTGTTCCTCTGCCTGTGCTCGATGGTCTGCTCGGTAGCGCTGGGCTTCGCCGCTGCACTGGCGCGCCTGTCGAGCAGCGCGGTGCTGCTGGGCGTAGCGAGCTTCTACACCTCGTTCTTCCGCGGGACGCCGCTGCTGATCCAGATCCTGCTGATCTACCTCGGTCTGCCGCAGATCGGCCTGGTACCGGGCGCGATCAGTGCCGGGATCATCGCTTTATCGTTGAACTACGGCGCCTACCTCAGTGAAATCTTCCGCGCCGGCATCCTCGGCGTTGCTGCGGGCCAGCGCCAGGCCGCACTGGCGCTGGGCATGAAGCCGGCGACCATCTTCTGGCACATCACCCTGCCCCAAGCGATGCGCACCATCATTCCGCCGGGCGCCAACCAGTTCATCTCGATGCTCAAGGATTCGTCACTGATTTCGGTGATGGGTGTGTGGGAAGTGATGTTCCTGGCGCAGTCGTATGGACGCTCGAGCTATCGGTACCTGGAGATGCTGACCACCGCAGCGTTGATCTACTGGTTGCTGTCGGTGGCGCTGGAGCTGTTGCAGGCGCGGCTGGAGGGACATTTCGGCAAAGGCTTCGAGCGGTAACCGCGGCGCCTCGATCGCTGGCAAGCCAGCTCCCACAGGGACCGCGCCGCTCTCGAGAGTACTGCAAAAACTTGTGGGAGCTGGCTTGCCAGCGATGATCTAAAGATCACCTCAATCTATCAGGCCGCCGCAGCACCCCCATCTGCAACCCGAACGGCCGGAACACCGCATTCAGCGAGTTGAGCGTCGGATTCCCCTCCCCCTGCTCGATCTGGATCAGGGTCCGCACGGAAATCTTGCACATCCGCGCGAACTGGGTCTGCTGCAGCTTCGCCACCTCCACCCGCAACTTGCGCACCGCCTGGCCCAGTTCCAACGAGCCATCGGCAATCCCCTGCAGTACGCCTTCGATCAGTAAAGCGCGAATCTCGATCGAAACCGTCATAGACGGCCAGCCGAGGTGTAACCGTACTGGCATGAGCCGAGGAAGCCTTTCTCGGGCTCGGCAAAGTTCAAGGCCATGGCGTCCTGCCATTTGCCTTGGGCGTGAAGCTGTAGGGTCAAGGTGTACATGGGGGCTCTATCAGCGTGAACGGTCTTATCTGCAATATAGTGCAATTCACGCAAGCAGCCTGGCATTTATCTGTATTAAAGTGCAGAAATACAAGAAATTTGGCTGCAAATCTGTATTTAAATGCAGATCATCAGAATAAAAAAAGGGGAGCAATCCGCTCCCCGATGAGGTTAACCGTTTACCGCCGAAGGCTGTCTCAGCCTTCGATCTCGATGAGGATTTCGCCCGGGTTGACGCGGTCGCCCTTGGTGATGTGGATGGCGGCAACCTTGCCGGCGATCGGCGATTGCACTTCGGTTTCCATCTTCATCGCTTCGGTGATCAGTACTGCCTGACCGGCCTTGACCACGTCGCCTTCCTTGACCAACACATCGACGATGTTGCCCGGCATGGAGGTGCTGATATGGCCCGGTTCGCTGGCCTGCTTGCGCTTGCTGCCGCCACCGCCGACGAATTCGTTGAGCGGTTCGAACACCACTTCTTCCGGCATGCCGTCGATGGACAGGTAGAAGTGACGCTTGCCTTCGGCCTTGACGCCGACACCGGTGATGTCGACGCGGTAGGTTTCGCCGTGGACGTCGATGACGAACTCGGTCGGCACACCTTCGCCGCTGGCCGAGGCCACCGCGCCAGCTTCCGGAATCGGCAGCAGCACTTCCGGAGTCAGGGTGCCGGCTTCGCGTTCTTCGAGGAACTTGCGTCCGATATCCGGGAACATGGCGAAGGTCAGCACGTCTTCTTCGGAGTGCGCGAGGTTGCCGATATCGGCACGCAGCTTGGCCATTTCCGGCTTGAGCAGGTCGGCCGGACGTACGTCGATGACCTCTTCGCTACCGATGGCCTGGCGCCGCAGTTGTTCGTTGACCACACCCGGAGCCTTGCCGTAGCCGCCTTGCAGGTACAGCTTCACCTCATTGGTGATGGTCTTGTAGCGTTCGCCGGCCAGCACGTTGAAGAACGCCTGGGTGCCGACGATCTGCGAAGTCGGGGTAACCAGCGGCGGGAAACCAAGGTCTTCGCGAACCCGTGGGATCTCGGCCAGCACTTCGTTCATGCGATTGAGTGCGCCCTGCTCCTTGAGCTGGTTGGCGAGGTTGGAAATCATGCCGCCCGGCACCTGGTTGACCTGTACGCGGGTGTCGACCGAAGTGAATTCGCTTTCGAACTGGTGGTACTTCTTGCGCACGGCGTAAAAGTACAGGCCGATTTCCTGCAGCAGTTCCAGGTCCAGGCCGGTATCGAACTCGCTGCCCTTGAGCGCCGCGACCATGGATTCGGTACCCGGGTGGCTGGTACCCCAGGCGAAGCTGGAGATGGCGGTGTCGATGTGGTCCGCGCCGTTCTCCACCGCCTTGAGCTGGCACATGGCGGCCAGGCCGGCAGTGTCATGGGAATGGATGAACACCGGCAGCGATTGCTCGGCCTTCAGCGCCTTGACCAGCTCGCCGGTGGCGAACGGGGTCAGCAGGCCGGCCATGTCCTTGATCGCGACCGAGTCGCAACCCATGGCTTCCATCTGCTTGGCCTGGGCGACGAAAGCGTCGATGGTGTGAACCGGGCTGGTGGTGTAGGCAATGGTGCCCTGGGCGTGCTTGCCGGCAGCCTTCACCGCTTCGATGGCGACGCGCAGGTTACGCACGTCGTTCATGGCGTCGAAGATGCGGAACACGTCGATGCCGTTGACTGCGGCCTTGGCCACGAAAGCCTTGACCACGTCATCGCTGTAGTGGCGGTAGCCCAGCAGGTTTTGACCACGCAGAAGCATCTGCAGGCGAGTGTTGGGCAGCGCGGCGCGCAGCTTGCGCAGGCGCTCCCACGGGTCTTCCTTGAGGAAGCGCACGCAGGCGTCGAAGGTCGCGCCACCCCAGACTTCCAGCGACCAGTAGCCAACCTTGTCGAGCTTGTCGCAGATCGGCAGCATGTCTTCGGTGCGCATGCGGGTGGCCAGCAGGGACTGGTGGGCGTCGCGCAGGATCGTGTCGGTTACGAAGATTTTCTTGGACATTATGGGTTCCTCACAGGCCTGCATGCGCGGCGATGGCGGCGGCGATGGCGAGCGCCAGCTCTTCGGGTTTGCGCTTGATCGAGTAATTGGTCAGTTCCGGATGGCTTTCCACGAAGCTGGTGTTGAACTGGCCACTGCGGAATTCCGGATTGCGCAGGATTTCCTGGTAGTACGCGGCGGTGGTCTTGACCCCTTGCACGCGCATGTCGTCCAGGGCACGCAAGCCGCGGTCCATGGCTTCTTCCCAGGTCAGCGCCCAGACCACCAGTTTCAGGCACATGGAGTCGTAGAACGGCGGAATGGTGTAGCCGGTGTAGATCGCCGTGTCGGTCCGCACGCCGGGGCCGCCGGGAGCGTAGTAACGGGTGATCTTGCCGAAGCTCGGCAGGAAGTTGTTCTTCGGGTCTTCGGCGTTGATGCGGAACTGCAGGGCGAAGCCACGGTGCTGGATATCTTCCTGCTTGACCGACAGCGGCAGGCCCGAGGCGATGCGGATCTGTTCGCGAACGATGTCGATGCCGGTGATTTCCTCGGTGATGGTGTGCTCCACCTGCACCCGGGTGTTCATTTCCATGAAGTACACCTCGCCCTCGGCGAGCAGGAACTCCACGGTACCGGCGTTCTCATAGCCGACCGCCTTGGCCGCACGCACCGCCAGGTCGCCGATGTAGGCGCGCTGCTCCGGGGTGAGCTGCGGGCTCGGGGCGATCTCGATCAGCTTCTGGTTGCGGCGCTGGATCGAGCAATCACGCTCGAACAGGTGCACCACGTTGCCGAAGCTGTCGCCAATGATCTGGGCTTCGATGTGCTTGGGGTTGACGATGCATTTTTCCAGGAAGACTTCCGCCGAACCGAAGGCCTTGGTGGCTTCGGAGATCACCCGCGGGAAGGCCTGTTCCAGCTCCTCGCGGCTGTTGCAGCGACGGATACCGCGGCCGCCACCGCCGGACGTGGCCTTGAGCATCACCGGGTAACCGATGCGGTCGCCTTCGCTCAGGGCCTCGTGGATGTCGGCTACGTTGCCTTCGGTGCCCGGGGTCACCGGGACGCCGGCCTTGATCATGCTGCGGCGGGCTTCGGTCTTGTCGCCCATGCGGCGAATGACTTCCGCTGCCGGGCCGATGAACTTGATCCCGCGTTCGGCACAGATATCCGCCAATTCCGCGTTTTCCGAGAGGAAACCGTAGCCGGGGTGCAGGGCGTCGCAACCGGTTTCCACCGCCAGGTTCACCAGCTTGCGCGGGTTCAGGTAGCCGGCCAGGGGCTCGGCACCGATGCTGTGGGCCTCGTCGGCGCGCTTGACGTGCAGGGCGTGCCGGTCGGCGTCGGAATAGATCGCTACCGAGCGGATGCCCATCTCGGCGCAGGCCCGCACGATCCGAACTGCGATTTCACCCCGGTTGGCGATCAGGATTTTTTTTATCACTGGAGTCTTCCCAAAGCCGCTGGACAATCGACCCGAATTGGCGGGTCGGCGCGTGACCAGAATCACCTGGCCAGTCGTGCAATCACCCTAGCGCCGTGTGTGAATAAACAAAAATCAATAATTATTAGAGGCTCCATTAACAATTGCTTATAGTGCGGTAACAAGGTTTTTCACAGGGCTGGGGATAACGTGCGTAAGTCATTGATGCGTATGACATTGCGTCAACTGCAGATCTTCAATGAAGTGTGTGATTTGCGGTCATATAGCCGCGCTGCGGAAGAGATGGCGCTGACGCAACCCGCCGTTAGTCTACAGATTCGCCAGTTGGAAGAATTGGTCGGCCAACCCTTGTTCGAGTATGTCGGCAAGAAGCTGTACCTCACCGAAGCCGCCGAAGCCTTGCAACGCGCCAGCCGTGACATCTTCGGCCGCCTGGAAAGCCTCGACATGCAGCTGTCGGACATGCAGGGCTCGCTCCAGGGCCAGTTGAAGCTGGCCGTGGAATCCAGCGCCAAGTACTTCGTGCCGCACCTGTTCGCGGCGTTCAAGCGGCTGCACCCGGAAGTCAACCTGACCCTGACCGTGGTCAACCGTGCCCAGGCAATCCGCCGGCTCTCCGACAACCGCGACGACCTGATCATCATGTCCATGGTCCCCCAGGACATGGGCCTGGAGTTCCTGCCGTTCCTCAACAACCCCATCGTTGCCGTCGCCCCGCCGGATCATCCGCTGTGCAAGCTGGACAGCCTGCGCCTGCAGGACCTGGAGCCGCATACCTTGCTGGTCCGCGAGCAGGGCTCGGGTACGCGCAAGGCTTGTGAAGAGTATTTCAAGGAGAAGCGCGTGCACTTCACCCAGACCCTGGAGGTGGCCTCGGCCGACGCCCAGCGCGAGTGCGTGATTGCCGGCCTGGGAATCGCCTTGCTGACCCGTCACGCGCTCAATCTGGAACTGGCTACCGGGGTGTTGCGCGAGCTGCCGGTGGAAGAGCTGCCGCTGTATCGCAGTTGGTGCGTGGTGCAATCCAAGGCCAAGCGGCAATCGCCGGTGGCCCTGGCCTTTCTTGCGTTCATCCGCAGCGAACGTGCGCAGATCAGCGGCCTTGTTGAGCGCTTCTCCGGTGTTCTGCCGCCGACACCTGCCATACGTTGAAGCGTTGCAGATCGCCGAAATCGGTGATGTCCTGAAGCAGGCGACGCTGCTCGGACCAGCTTTCGATCGCGCGGCGGAACTCCATGCGACGCTGATCCTTTTCCTGCTGCTTGCGGGATTTGGCGCTGGGTTGATACGAGCCATCGAAGTCACGAGCCATTTCATATCTCCCTGATCGAGTGCGTACGGGAGTTTCAAAATGAATCGTGAAGTTGACGATTTGACGGCGGGAGGGTGACAGGGGTGTTAAGGGTGATGAACCGCTGATGGCCTCATCGCTGGCAAGCCAGCTCCCACAGGTGTGGGAGCTGGCTTGCCAGCGATGAGGCCCTTAAGAACGACACAGAACGACGATCAGTCTTCCATGTTCTTCAATGACTTCGGCGAAAGCCGCAGGCTGCGCAGGCTGCGCTTCACACTCTTCAGGTGATTGACCAGGCTCGGCCCCCGGGCCATGGCCACGCCCATCGCCAGCACGTCGATCACCACCAGGTGGGCGATGCGCGAGGTCAGCGGCGTGTAGATTTCGGTGTCCTCATGCACATCGATGGCCAGGTTGACCGTCGACAGCTCGGCCAGCGGGGTCTGGCTCGGACACAGGGTGATCAGGTTGGCGCCGCTTTCCCGCACGATATTGGCGGTGATGAGCAGGTCTTTGGAGCGGCCGGACTGGGAAATGCACACCGCGACATCGCCCGGTTTCAGGGTCACCGCCGACATCGCCTGCATGTGCGGGTCGGAATAGGCCGCCGCGCTGAGCAGCAGGCGGAAGAACTTGTGCTGGGCATCCGCGGCCACCGCACCCGACGCACCGAAGCCATAGAATTCGACACGCTGGGCCTGGGCCATGGCCGTCACCGCGCGTTGCAGGGCCACCGGATCGAGGTGCTCGCGCACTTCCATCAGCGTATGCAGGGTGGTGTCGAAGATCTTCAGGCTGTAGTCGGCGACCGAGTCGTCCTCATGAATCGCGAACTGGCCGAAACTGGCGCCGGCGGCCAGGCTTTGCGCCAGCTTGAGCTTGAGGTCCTGGAAGCCGGTGCAGCCGATCGCCCGGCAGAAGCGCACGATGGTCGGCTCGCTGATGCCGACGCTGTGGGCCAGGTCAGCCATGGAGCTATGCATGACCGCCGCAGGGTCAAGCAATACGTGGTCGGCAACCTTGAGTTCCGACTTGCGTAGCAGATGCCGCGACTGGGCGATGTGTTGCAACAGATTCAATGGCGGGACTCGGTTATGATCGGCTGGCCGGTTGTAGCAATCTTGTAGTTATACTACATGACTGGCGAACCGCCCAGCTAATCGAGACAGGAGTGTGGTGGGTTTGACTATTCCTTGTGACATTCTGGTCTTCGGCGGCACTGGCGATCTGGCTCTGCACAAGCTGCTTCCAGCGCTCTACCATCTGTATCGCGAGGGTCGCCTGCACTCGGCGGTGCGCGTCGTCGCCCTGGCCCGCAGCCCGATGCCGCGCAATAGTTTTCAAAAGCTTGCAGAGCGCCGTTGTCGCGCGCAGATCGCCCGCAACGACTTCGATGAAGACACCTGGGACCGCTTCTCCACCCGCCTCGACTACTTTTCCATGGACGCCTCGCAGAGCGCCGATTTCGGTCGCCTGTCGCACTTTCTTGGCGAGCCCGGGGGCCTGGCGCGGATCTATTACCTGGCCACCGCGCCCAACCTCTTCGTGCCCATCGTCACCCACCTGAATATCGCCGGGCTGGTAGACAGCGAATCGCGCATCGTCCTGGAAAAACCCATCGGCCATTCCCTGGAATCGGCCACGGCGATCAACAGTGCCATCGGCGCGGTATTCGACGAATCCCAGGTGTTTCGTATCGATCACTACCTGGGCAAGGAAACCGTGCAGAACCTCATGGCTCTGCGCTTCGCCAACGCCCTGCTGGAGCCGGTATGGCGCGCCAGCCAGATCGACCATGTGCAGATCAGCGTCTGCGAGACCCTCGGCGTGGAAAACCGCGGCGCCTACTACGACCGTGCCGGCGCTACCCGCGACATGCTGCAGAACCACCTGCTGCAACTGCTCTGCCTGGTGGCCATGGAGCCACCGGCGCAGTTCGAGGCCGAGGCGGTGCGGGACGAGAAGGTGAAGATTCTTCGTGCCCTCAAGCCGATCACCGGCCAGGACGTGCAGGACAAGACCGTGCGCGGGCAGTACAGCGCCGGCAAGATAGGCGGCCAGGAAGTGCCGGCCTATTACTTCGAGAAAGATGTGGATAACGACAGCGATACCGAGACCTTCGTCGCTGTCGAAGCCCACATTAACAACTGGCGCTGGGCCGGGGTACCGTTCTACCTGCGCACCGGCAAGCGCCTGGCCAAGCGCTCGTCGCAGATCGTCATCCAGTTCAAGCCGGTGCCGCATCGCCTGTTCGAGAGCGACCGCGCCAATCAGTTACTCATTCAGTTGCAGCCGGACGAGCGCATCAGCCTGCAGATGATGACCAAGACCCCGGGCAAGGGCATGCGCCTGGAGCCGGTGGAACTCAACCTGAACCTGGCCCAGGTGTTCGGCCAGACGCGGCGCTGGGACGCTTACGAGCGCCTGTTGCTGGATGTGCTGGACGGCGATTCGACGCTGTTCATGCGCCGCGACGAGGTGGAGGCTGCCTGGGCCTGGATCGACCCGATCCTCAATGGCTGGCTGGAACACTTCCAGACGCCGCGCCCCTACCACGCCGGCACCAATGGCCCGGAACAGGCCCACAGCCTACTGGCCCGGCATGGGCGGGAATGGCACGGCTAGAGCTTTACCAGACCGTCTGCTCGCTCAACAGCCGCGCCAGCGCATCGGCCTGCAACGGCCGGCTGATCAGGTAACCCTGGACTTCATCGCAGTCCTGCTCGCGCAGGAAGCGCAGTTGCTCCTCGGTTTCCACGCCTTCGGCAACCACCATGAGGTCCAGGCTGTGGGCCATGATGATGATCGCCCGGGTGATCGCCGCATCTTCACTGCCTTCCTCAAGCCCGCGGATAAAGGCCTGGTCGATCTTTACGTAGTCCACTGGCAGGCGTTTCAGATAGCTGAGCGAGGAATATCCCGTGCCGAAGTCATCGATTGCCAGCTTCACCCCGAGTTCGTGTAGCTGTTTGAAGGTGGCGATGATGTGTTCGACGCTGTCCAGCAACTGGCTTTCGGTCAGTTCCAGCTCCAGCAGATGCGGCGCCAGGCCGCTTTCCTCCAGGACCTGGCGCACCAGGCTGACCAGCTTGCCCTGGCGCAACTGGTAAACCGACAGGTTCACCGAAACCCGGATCGGCTCCAGGCCCTGACGTTGCCATTCGCAAGCCTGCCAGCACGATTGGCGAAGAACGAACTCGCCCATCGGCGCGATCAGCCCGGTTTCCTCCGCCAGGCCGATGAACTCCCCGGGCGGCACCATGCCCATGGCCGGGTGATTCCAGCGCACCAAGGCCTCGGCAGCCTCGATGCGCCCGCTCGCCAGGCAGACCTTGGGCTGGTAGTAGACCTCCAGCTGGCCCTCGTCGATAGCCTTGCGCAGCTGGTTCTCCAGTTGCAGGCGGTCCAGGGTGCTGGCCTGCAGGCTTTCGGTGTAGAACTGGAAATTATCACCGCCCAGGTGCTTGGCATGCTGCATGGCCATGTTGGCCTGGCTGACCAGCACATTAAGGTCGAGACTCATGTCCGAGTGCAGGGCGATGCCCACCGAAGCGCTGATCACCAGCTCATGATTGTCGAAGCGCACCGGCACCCGCAGTTTCTCCAGCAGGCGGGTCGCCACCCGGACCAGGCTGGACAGGCTGCTGTAGCCGTCGAACAGCACCACGAACTCATCGCCGGACAGTCGCGCGACCGTATCCGCTTCGGCCATGGCATTGCCGATACGCATGGCGATCTGCTTGAGCAATTGGTCTGCCACTTCATGGCCGAGGCTGTCGTTGAGCAGCTTGAAACGGTCGAGATCGATGTGCATCAGCGCCAGGCAGCGCCCGCTGGTTCGCAGGCGCTGGCCGGCCTCTAGCAGACGCAGCCGGAACAGGGCGCGATTGGCCAGGCCGGTCAGCTCGTCGTAATGGGCGAGATAACGCAGGCGTTCCTCGGATTCACGGCGCTCCGACAGGTCGCTGAAGAAACCCACCACGTTGCTGATCTTGCCGCGGCTGTCGAATACGCCGTTGAGCTGCAGCCATTGTGGATAAAGCGTCCCGTCCTTGCGTGCCTCAACCAGTTCGCCCTGCCAGCGGCCGTTCTGCTCCAGCGCCTGGTCGATGGCACCGTAATGCCGTCGCGCATCGAGGCTGCACGGCAGTTCAAGGGCGTTGCGGCCGAGCAATTCCTCGCGACCGTAACCTGTCATCCGGCAGAACGCCTGGTTCAGGGCCAACAGCTCATAGTCGGGGCCGAGGATGGCGATCCCTTCGCTGGCCGCCTCGAACACTGTCGCCGCCAGGCGCTGCTGCTCTTCCTGGGCGCGACGCGCGCTGATATCGCGGCGGGTACCGATCATCCGTACCACCCGGCCTTCGGCATCGCGCTCGACAGCACGTCCACGGTCCTCGATCCAGCACCAGTGGCCATCGTTGTGGCGGAAGCGGTACTCGATGCGGTAATCCTCGGTCCGGCCCTTGAGGTGCTCGACCAGGGTGCGCTTCAGCGCCTGCACATCGTCCGGGTGCAGGCGCGGCTTGAGGTGCACCAGCATGGCCTTGACCGCATCCGGGTTCAGGCCGAACAGCTCGCGCAACTGGGTGTGATGGACTTCATCGGTTTGCAGGTTCCAGTCCCACAGACCCAGTTCGCTCGCCTCCAGGGCCAGGGCCAGGCGCTGTTCGCTCTTGCTCAGGGCCTGGTTGGCCGCGTCCAGCTCGGCACTGCGCTGGGCAACACGGGTTTCCAGCCCGGCCTGGGCCTCGCGCAACTGGTCCTCGACGCCGCGACGCTGCTCCACTTCGGCACCCAGCGCCTTGTTCAACTGTTCGCTGCGGGTATGGGCCGCTTGCAAGTGCTCGATCAGCGCCTGGTTCTGGAAGCGCCGCAGCAAGCTGTTCTCGATCAGCCGGTTGACCTGCCAGGCCACTACCAGCAAGGCGCCCAGCAACAAGAGGCCGAGCAGGCCCCAGCCCCGCTGCTGTTGATCGCCGCTCCAGAACAGGAAGGCGATCGGCGGTAACAGGCAGGGCAGCACGAAACTCAGGAATGCCGGGAGGCTTACCGCATAGGCCACGCTCGCCGAGAGCGCGGCGGCGCCGAGCAGGCCGAACACCCAGGCCTGCTGCACGAAGTTATCCACAGGCACGAGGGCGATCGCCGCGCTGGCGAGGGTCAGCCCGCTGAACGCCGAACCGAGCAGGAACATGCGCCGCCAATGCGGCCTGGCCTGGCGATCCGGCATGGCGGCGTCGAAGGCGGCGACCTGGATGACCCGCAGGGCGACCAGCGCCATCAGCCATACCACCCACACGCTGACCAGCAGATAACGCTGCGGGCTCCACAGCAGCCAGGCACAGACCAGGCCGTTCAACAGCATGAATATCGTGGGTAGCAAGGAGCCTTGGTACAACAGACGGATACGCTCGACCGCCAATTGCGTGGCAAATTGCTTGCGAATGCCGCGACGTGCCTCGATCGGCACACCGACGGGTCCTGGTGCGAGTGTCATGGGCAGTGTTCTTGTAATGGTTAGCCACAAACGTGGACGGAGCATACACAAGCAATGCCCGGTGCCAAACTGCTCTGTGTCATAAATTCGCACCTCCGGAATCTCCTTCCTTGGTACAAGGCAACCGCTCAAGCACGCGGGCCAAGGGCCGCCTCGGATGACCGGGCGGTCGCGCCATCCGGTCTTTTTGCCGAGCGGGTTTGCCCAGGGATCCATTGCCCCCATAGAATGGCCGGATGCATGACGACCTCTCTCTCCTTTTGAATTCCCTCAACGATGCCCAGCGCCAGGCGGTAGCCGCGCCGGTCGGGCGTCAGTTGGTCCTGGCCGGTGCCGGCTCCGGCAAGACCCGCGTGCTGGTGCACCGCATCGCCTGGTTGATCCAGGTCGAGCAGGCCTCCCCGCACTCGATCCTGTCGGTGACCTTCACCAACAAGGCCGCCGCCGAGATGCGCCACCGCATCGAGCAACTGCTGGGCATCAACCCGGCGGGCATGTGGGTAGGCACCTTCCACGGCCTGGCCCATCGCCTGTTGCGCGCGCACTGGCAGGAAGCGGGGCTGGTACAGAATTTCCAGATCCTCGACAGCGATGACCAGGGCCGCCTGGTCAAGCGCGTGATCCGCGACCTCGGCCTCGACGAGCAGCGCTGGCCGGTGCGCCAGGCCCAGTGGTTCATCAACGGACAGAAGGACGAGGGCCTGCGGCCGCACCATATCCAGGTCAATGGCGACCTGTTCCTCGGCACCATGCGCAGCATCTATGAAGCCTATGAAGCCGCATGCCAGCGTACCGGTGTGATCGACTTCTCCGAGCTGCTGCTGCGCGCCCTGGACCTGTGGCGCGACCATCCGGGCCTGTTGCAGCACTATTCCCGCCGCTTCCGCCATCTACTAGTGGACGAGTTCCAGGACACCAACGCCGTGCAGTACGCCTGGCTGCGCCTGCTGGCGCAGGGTGGCGACAGCCTGATGGTGGTGGGCGACGACGACCAGTCCATCTACGGCTGGCGCGGTGCACGGATCGAGAACATCCAGCAGTTTTCCAGCGACTTCCCCGACGCCGAGCTGATCCGCCTGGAGCAGAACTACCGTTCCACCGCCGGCATCCTCAAGGCGGCCAACGCCCTGATCGCCAATAACAGCGGGCGCCTGGGCAAGGAGCTATGGACCGAGGGCGGCGACGGCGAGCCACTGAACCTTTACGCCGCCTTCAACGAGCATGACGAAGCCCGCTACGTGGTGGAAACCATCGAAAGCGCGTTGAAGACCGGCCTGGCGCGCAGCGATATCGCCATCCTGTACCGCTCCAACGCCCAATCGCGGGTGCTTGAGGAAGCCCTGCTGCGCGAGCGCATTCCCTACCGCATCTACGGCGGCCAGCGCTTCTTCGAACGCGCCGAGATCAAGAACGCCATGGCCTACCTGCGTCTGCTCGAAGGCCGCGGCAACGACGCGGCGCTGGAGCGGGTGATCAACGTGCCACCCCGTGGCATCGGCGAAAAGACCGTCGAAACGATCCGCGAGCATGCCCGCCATGCCCAGTTGTCGATGTGGGAAGCCATGCTCCAGTTGCTGGCCAACAAGGCCCTCAAGGGCCGCGCCGCCAGCGCCTTGGGTGCGTTCATCGAGCTGCTGGACAACCTGTCGGCCAAAGTCCTGGATATGCCCCTGCACCTGATGACCCAGACCGTTATCGAGCAGTCCGGGCTGATCGCCTATCACCAGGAAGAAAAAGGTGAAAAGGGCCAGGCACGGGTAGAGAACCTGGAGGAGCTGGTCAGCGCCGCACGCAACTTCGAGCCGAGCGAGGAAGATGGCGAGCTTTCCGCGCTTTCTGCTTTCCTTGGCCACGCCTCGCTGGAGGCCGGCGACGCCCAGGCCGACGAGCACGAAGACAGCATCCAGCTGATGACCCTGCACAGTGCAAAGGGCCTGGAGTTCCCCTACGTGTTCCTGGTGGGCATGGAGGAAGGCCTGTTCCCGCACAAGATGAGCCTCGAAGAGCCCGGCCGTCTCGAAGAAGAACGTCGCCTGGCCTATGTCGGGGTGACCCGGGCCATGCAGAACCTGGTCATGACCTACGCCGAAACCCGTCGCCTGTATGGCAGCGAGACCTACAACAAGGTATCGCGCTTCGTTCGCGAGATTCCTGCCGGCCTGGTCCAGGAAGTGCGCTTGTCCAACAGCGTCAGCCGCCCGTTCGGCGGCGCCAAGCAAACCGTCAGCAGCCTGTTCGCCGACGCCAACATCCCGCAGACAGCCTTCAACCTGGGGCAGCGGGTGCAGCATGCGGTGTTCGGCGAAGGCGTGATCCTCAACTTCGAAGGCTCCGGCGCGCAGGCACGGGTCCAGGTGAATTTCGCCGAGGGCAGCAAGTGGCTGATGCTCGGCTACGCCAAGCTCGAAGCGATCTAGTCGAATATCCGACCGCTGGTGTAAGCCTTTTCTTCAGCAATGAAGAAAGGGCCTACAGCCCATTACGCAGGCCGTCCGCCTTTTCAGGCAAAAGATAGAAACATCTTGTCGCTGTCATGGGTCCAAGAACTTGTGCAACATGGCGCGCGTGTAATCCACAAAACGGGAATACCCTTCTATGCAACGTTTTCTCAGCATCGCCCTGGCGCTGTGCATCGGTCTCACCATGAGCCTCGACGCCAACGCCAAGCGCTTCGGCGGCGGCAAGAGCTCAGGCGCCGCGCCGACGCACCAGGCCCGCCAGGCCACTCCTGCCAACCCTGCCGCCACCCCGACTGCGCCAGGCCGTGCACCTGCCGCTGCCAGCGGCGCCTCGAAATGGCTCGGCCCGCTGGCCGGTATCGCCGCCGGTGGCCTGCTCGCCTCGATGCTGATGGGTGATGGCTTCGAAGGCATGCAGATCTTCGACATCCTGATCATGGCGCTGATCGCCTTCCTGGTGTTCCGCTTCATCGCTGCCCGCCGCCGCAAGCAGCAGCCGCAGATGGCTGCCGCTGGCCACCCGGCCTACCAGCGTGAAGTCCACGAGCAGCCAGCCCAGCCGTCGATCTTCGGTGGTTCTGCCGCGCCTGCCGCTGCTGCCCGCCCGGTGATCAACGCACCGGCCTGGTTCAACGAGCAGAGCTTCCTGGCTGCCGCGCGCAATCACTTCCAGTCGCTGCAGCAGCACTGGGATGCCAATGAAATGGACAAGATCGCCGAGTTCGTCACCCCGCAGATGCTGGAGTTCCTCAAGCGCGAGCGTGCCGACCTGGGTGATGGTTTCCAGTCCACCTACATCGATAACCTCGACGTACAACTGGAAGGTGTCGACGATCGCGCCGACAAGACCATCGCCACCCTGACCTTCACTGGCGTGTCGAAGACCTCTCGTTTCGACCAGGGCGAAGTGTTCAGCGAGAGCTGGAACATGGAGCGCGCCCAAGGCGAAAACCAGCCTTGGCTGGTCGCGGGTATCCGCCAGAACGGCTGATCTTGAGCCGTTTGCAGAAAAAACCCCGGGCTTGCCCGGGGTTTTGCTTTTAGCGCAGCGCCCTACTAGGGTATAACCCGCAACATTTGCACAAGGCCAGGATAGAGAGGACGCGAACCGTGGAAGAAGTCATTGAACAGCTTCGTGAAGCCAACGAGCCGGTACCGGTACCGCTCGAACTGCCCGACGAAGACATGCTGGTCGAGGTCGAAGAGCAGTTGTTCATCAATATCCCGTTCGTGTTCAAGGAGTTCCTCCTCACGGTCAGTGATGTCGTATACGGCAGCCTCGAGCCGGTGACCGTGACCGACCCGCAATCCCACACCTATCTGCCGGAAGTGGCCGCCAATGCGTGGGACGCCGGCGTACCTCGCGACCTGATACCACTGTGCCAGGACGGCGACGACTACTATTGCGTCGAGGAAGACGGCACCGTGGTGCTGTGGTCCGGCGAGGAGGAAATCGTTACCGAGGAAAGCTGGGAATCGGTCTGGCACTGGGCTCGGGATGTCTGGCTGGAAAGCTGAGTCGTTTCCCACACAAAAATAATGGCCTAGCGCCATCAATGTTCGTAGAATCGCCACGCCTTCCTGTGCGTGGCGGGCCGCTACCGCTCCATCCCCTCGGACATTCGTCCCGCTCGCACATGAAGCCTATTTCTGGGCCCGCGAAGGGTCGCAAAGCGGCCCCCAAGAGATCTGGATGTCAAACCGATATCTCCTGCCCCTCGCCCTGCTCCTGCTCTCCGGCTGCCAGTCCCCCATGACCCAGCTCCAACAGCTCAGCAGCCAGAACGCTCACCAGGTCAGCATCCAGCCCACCCGGACCTTCCCGTTGGCGATGAGCGTACCGTCGGTCAAACCTGGCAGCGCCCGACTGCGCATCTACCTGGAAGGTGATGGCCATGCCTGGGCCACGCCTTCACAACCGAGCCTGGACCCAAGCCCGCAGAACCTGCTCATGGCCCGCCTGGCCGTGACCGACCCGCAACCCAGCCTCTATCTTGCCCGCCCCTGTCAGTTCGTCAGCGCTCCGGCCTGCAACCCCCAGGTCTGGACCGACCAGCGCTTCAGCCAGGCCGTGCTCGACAGCCTGGATCAGGCGTTGAACGAGGTGCGCCGGCAATATGGCAATCGGGATTTCGAACTGATCGGCTATTCCGGCGGCGCTGCCCTGGCCCTGCTGCTGGCCGCTCAGCGTAACGATATTGCGGTGGTGCAGACCCTGGCCGGCAACCTTAGCCCGCGACAATGGGCACAATCGCTGGACCTGACCCCCCTGAGCGGTTCGCTGGAGCCGCTGGACCGCGCCGAACGCCTGCGCCATGTGGCCCAGCGGCATTTCATCGGGTTCGAAGACCGCACCGTACCGCCGATCCTCTACCAGCATTACCGCCGCACCCTCGGCCCGGCCGATTGCATGGAAGTGATTCGCCTGCCCGGCGTGGATCATGCCAATGGCTGGACCGAAGCCTGGGCGCAGTGGCGTTACAAGCCACTGCGCTGCGCACCTCAGTGATGGTGCTCCTTCTGGTTTTCCAGGGTTTCCAGCAATGCGATCTGCATTTTGGTATGCACCCGGATAAACCAGCGCCATAGCAGCGCCACCACTCCGGCGGCCACTACCCCGATCAGCAACAACAGCTCGCTGGTCGGCAGGATGCTCGCCGACAGTGCCGAAAGCAGCAGGAAGATCACCAGCAGCGAGATCAGCGGGATCACTTCGGCAATCACCCGGCGTACGCGCTGGGTATGTCGCCCGGCCATCTCCGGCTTGACGCCCATCTCCGCGAGCAGCATCGACAGTGCCTTGAGCTTACGATAGGCCGCGATCAGGAACGGCAGCGAAAGCAGCAGCGCCAAGCCCCAGATCAGTGCTTTCTGCTGGCCGACATCGGTGAGCCAGTCACTCAGGTAGTCACCAATCTGCGCGGCGAAGTAACCGCCGCTGAAGAAGATCGCCACCACCAATGCCAGGTTCACCCCGACCTGCAGAAGGATGCGCCGGATCATCGAGGCCAGCATCGCCCCCTCGCCTTGCGGCTGGATGCTGCGCAGCCACTCGCCGTACAGCGACAACACCCGTGACAGACGGCTCGGCACCACCTTCGCCAGTTTCAGTGACAGCGGATCGGCGGCACGGATCAGGTAGGGGGTGAGCAAGGTGGTAATGGCGGAAACCGCCACGGCCACCGGGTAGAGAAAGTCGCTGGTGACCTGCAGGGTCATGCCCAGGGCGGCAATGATGAAGGAGAACTCGCCAATCTGCGAAAGACCCATCCCGACTCGCAGCGAGGTGCGTCCATCGTTACCGGCGATAAAGGCCCCCATGCCGCAGGACAGCATCTTGCCCAGCACCACGGCAATGGTGATCACCACGATCGGCCAGATGTATTCCACCAGTACGTTCGGGTCGATCATCAGGCCGATGGCCACGAAGAAGATCGCGCTGAACATGTCGCGAACCGGTTCGATCAGGCGTTCGATCTTCATCAACTGACGCGACTCGGCCATGATCGCGCCAATCAGGAACGCCCCCAGGACCATGCTGTATTCCAGCTTGACCACCAACAGGCAGAAGCCGAAGCACAGGCCGAGCACGGTGATCAGCAGCATCTCATTACTTTCGAACCTGGCCACGTAGGCCAGCAGTCGCGGTACCAGGAGAATGCCCACCACCAGCGCGACGATCATGAACAGCGACAGCTTGCCGACCGTGGAGAAGACTTCGCCTGAACTGACCGTACCGCTCACGGCGATGCCGGAAAGCAGGGCGATGATGCCGATGCCAAGGATGTCCTCGACGATCAGCACGCCGAAGATCAGTTGGGCGAAGCGCTCATTCTTCATCTTCAGGTCGTTGAGCGCCTTGACGATGATGGTGGTCGAGGAAATCGCCAGGATCGCGCCGAGGAACAACGAATCCATGGTGCTCCAGCCGAACCAGCGGCCGATCTCGAAACCGATCCAGATCATCAGGACGATTTCCAGGAAGGCCGCGATGAACGCGGTCGCGCCCACCTTGAACAGCTTGCCGAGGCTGAACTCAAGACCCAGGCAGAACATCAGGAAGATCACCCCGAGCTCAGCCAGGGTCTTGATCGTGTCTTCGTCGTGGATCAGACCGAAAGGTGGGGTGTGCGGGCCGATGATGAAGCCGGCGACGATATAACCAAGCACCACGGGCTGTTTAAGACGATGGAAAAGAATGGTGACCACACCGGCAACCAGCATGATCACCGCCAGATCCTGGATAAAGCTGATGGCATGCACGGCGGGACGCTCCTTACTCCACGACGAAGACCAAAGCGCAGCTCAACCGTCAGATCTGGTTGAGCCGCGGAAATTTCTGAATTAAATGTAGGAAACGGCCTGATTGCAGGGCCGTCCACGCAGGTTAACATCGACGCCATGGGCGAAAAGGCTGTGCAATATGTAGAAACAGATCGGCACTTTCCTCGTCGCAAATGGCATGAACCACGTGACGACAGGCATGCGGTCAGCGTCCCGTTTCAAGATGGCAACCCACATGGGGGAAGAAGCGCGAGCAGCGCGCCGCCCCGCCTAAGCGCAATCTCACCGTGAGCACACTATGGAACCCGGAAACGCCCAACTGTCGATGACCGTCCTGATGACCCCGGACATGGCCAACTTCTCCGGCAATGTCCACGGCGGCACCCTCCTCAAGTATCTCGACGAGGTGGCTTATGCCTGCGCCAGCCGGTATGCCGGTCGCTACGTGGTGACCCTGTCGGTGGACCAGGTGGTGTTTCGCGAACCGGTGCATGTCGGCGAGCTGGTCACCTTCCTGGCCTCGGTCAACTACACCGGCAACACCTCGATGGAGGTGGGCATCAAGGTGGTGACCGAGAACATCCGCGAGCGCTCGGTGCGTCACAGCAACAGTTGCTTCTTCACCATGGTGGCGGTGGACGATGATCGAAAGCCGGTGGCCGTACCGCCGCGCCAGCCGCAGACCGGCGAGGAAAAGCGCCGCTTCCTGCAGGGCAAGCAGCGCCGCTTGATCCGCCAGGAGCTGGAAAAGCGCTATCAGGAACTGAAGACCGAGAGCGACACGATCTAACAGCGCGACGCGGCCCCCTGTGGGAGCTGGCTTGCCAGCGATAGGGCCCGTTCTGACAACATCATTGCCCCTTCCGGCCTCATCGCTGGCAAGCCAGCTCCCACAGAGGTTCCGGGGTGCCTAGAGTTTACGTGCTTCGAAGCGCAGCCGCGGGTGGACGATGCGGTCCTGCGCTCGCACCACTTCCAGCTCATAGCTGCCGCAGGCCTGGGTTTCCAGCAGCACTTCATGCACCGCCGCCGCGGTGAACTCGAAAGCAACGACCGGCTCGTCCCCGAGCAGCAACCGGGCCAGGAACAACCCCGCCGTCAGATCCCCCACTCCCACCGGCTGCCGCGGGAACGCCAGCAACGGCCGTTGCAAGTGCCAACTGCCCTCGGCGGTCACCAACAGCATTTCGAAATCGTCCGGATTCTTTCCGGCATAGGCCAGGTGCTTGACCAGCACCATCTTCGGACCACGGACCAACAGCTCGCGGGCCATGCCGACACAATCCTCCAGCGACTGCGCACGCCGCCCGGCAAAGCTGTCCAGCTCCAACTGGTTCGGGCACAGCAGGTCGGCTGCGGCAACAGCTTCCTCCAGCAGAAACTCGCTGACCTGCGCAGGCACGATGCAACCCTTTTCCGGATGCCCCATCACCGGGTCGCACAGGTACAGCGCCCGCGGGTTCGCCTGCTTGACCCGCTGCACCACGCTGAGGATCGCCCGGCCCTGGTCGGCACTGCCGAGATAACCCGATAGAACTGCGTCGCAATTGCCTAGCTCACCGATATTGCTAATCCCTTCCACCAACGCAGGAATTTGCTCTGGAGCAAGCACTTCACCCGTCCACTGGCCATACTGAGTGTGATTGGAAAACTGCACGGTATTGAGTGGCCAGACATTCACCCCGACCCGCTGCATCGGAAACACTGCGGCGCTATTGCCGGCGTGGCCGAACACGACGTGGGACTGGATCGCAAGCAGGTGCGGTGTGCGTTTCATGCGGGACGTCCAAAGCAATGAAATGACAAACAAGGCGCGCAGTATGGCGCCAAATGCCACCTGTACGACAGGCCGGGGTGGCAGTTAAGCTGGCACACCTCGTTGGAGCACGTGTAGATGGTTACCCTCGAAAACATCCTGGTGTTGATGGTCCTGGCCACGGCGGGTGCCTGGCTGTGGCATAACCACGGATTGCGGGAAAAGGCCCTGGAACGGGTCAAGCAGCATTGCGCCAAGCTCGACCTCGAATTGCTCGACGGTGCCGTGGCGTTGAAGAAAATCGCCTTCGTCCGCGATGCCAACGGCCGCAAGCGTCTGGCCCGGATCTACGCCTTCGAATTCACCGTGACCGGCGAGCAACGCCACCCGGGCACGGTCACCCAGTTCGGCGCCCACAGCGTACAGATCGAACTGGCGCCCTATCCGTTCGAGATCAAGCCGCCGGTGCATGGCGACAATGTGATCGAAATGAAGCAGTGGCGCCAGGAACACAACCGCTGGCGTCAGTGATCCACAGGCGTGCGGCAGGCCAGCATCCCCCGCTCCAATACCGCATGATCCTGGGGTTCGTCGAAAATCAGCTCGATCCGCGAATCGCGCCGCCAGGCGCTCTCCTCCCAGACCAGCCGCTGGCCCCCAAGGGCGTTAGCCGAGCGCCAGCCCTGCCCGCTGTGGATAACCATCTTGGCCCGGCGCCACTCCTGACCTTCGAGGAATGTCTGCAACTGGCCGATGTCGAGAACTTGCTGTGGATGAAAGCGCCAGCCGATGCTCCAGCCTTCTGCACCCTGTTGATAACTGCACAAAGGCTGCCGCGAATCTGTCCACAGGGCTGGAATGGAAGCTGTTCCGACAGGGATAAGGTTATCCACAGCGCCTTTTTCCGTGGCGGCGCCATTGCTAATCGGTAGCTGCGACAGGGAAATCCGGCCGTGGTCGACCCAGCAAAGCGGTACTTTTGGCAAGGTCGAGGTTATCCACAGGCGACTCGCTTCATCCACCGCGCAGGCCTTGTTCATGACCAGCAGGCCGGCATCGGCCAGCGCCTGTTTCTGCGCCTCTGGCAATCCGGCTCCCATCGCCATTGCTTGCGCATCCAGCACCAGCACCGCAGGCTGCACCGCCAGCACACCGGTCCATGGCGGCGACCGTAACTGCGCCAGCACCTGAGCCGGGTGCCCAAGGCCGGAAGGTTCGATAAACACCCGGTCCGGCCGCGCCTTGCGCAGCAACCGACCCAGCCCTACCTGAAAGGGCGCACCGTTCACACAGCAGAGGCAGCCACCCGCCACCTCGCCCATGCTCACGCCATCGTCGTCACTGGTGAGCAACGCTGCGTCGAGGCCGATCTGGCCGAATTCATTGATCAGCACCGCCCAGCGTTCGTTGGCCGGGCGCTGGCCGAGCAGGTGGCGGATCAGGCTGGTCTTGCCGGCGCCAAGCGGGCCGGCAATCAGATGGGTCGGAATGTTATGCAGCATAGGCGCAGTCTGGTCGGGGAATCGTTACCACTATGCTCCGGACTCAGGCCAGCCAGTCAAGGGTCAGGATCAGGCGACGCTCGCCATTGCCCTGCGACGGCGAACGATGCACCAGCCCGGCGCCCTCGTTGCCCAGCCACTTCTCGCCCTTGAGCAAGGCCACATCACCGCAGGCCAGGTGCCGTATATGCGCCGGATCGACCTGCTCCTGCGCCAGGCGGCGGCGATTGATCACGCCTTCCTCCAGCCATTCGCTGGCGGGGCCGGCATAGGTGGTGATCAGCCGCAGCGACACATGATCGACATGGAAACGCGGGCACATGGCGCCATCCAGCACCCTCAAGCGCAAACCGACGCTACGCGCATCGAGCAGGCAGGCGTAGGCGCCGACCAACCACCTCAGGTCGGCGACAAAGCCTTCATAGCCAGCCAGGTCGGCGTAGGCGCTGGCGACCCCGTCCAGCGTGGGTACTTCACCATCCTTGCCGATCTCCAGGGTGCGTGCATCGGCCAGCGGCTCGCCGAGCGACAGCAGCAAGCGGGCGAAATCCTCGATATGCGCCGGCAGCCGGCGCTGCCAGACCGCCAGGTTGACCCCGTCCTGCAAGGCTTCGGTCAGCACCTTCGGCGTCTCGCCGAAGGCCTGGCGTACAGGCACCAGCGTCTCGGCAAGCTGCATCAGGCGACCTCCTCTTCATCGTGCCAGGCGCCGAACGGGTCCGACAGGCGCAGCCAATGGGGGGCGCCCAGGGCCATTTCGTCGTCGTTCAACAGGCAGGCGTCCAGTTCGGCATGCAGGCGCGCAACATCGATATGCTGGCCGATCAAAACCAGTTCCTGGCGGCAATCACCGCATTCCGGGTCCCACTGCTTGAGGATCGCTGCGGTACTTTCCTGATCCTGCGGCCAGTGGGCCTTGGGCACGAAGCGCCACCAGCGTCCGGCAAAGCCATGCCGCATCATGCCGCCGGCCTGCGACCAACTGCCGGCTTCCTGGTACTTGCTGGCCAGCCAGAAGAAGCCCTTGGAACGCAGTAGGCGGCCGTTCTCCCAGGGCCTGTGGATAAAATCGAAGAAGCGCTGCGGGTGCAGGGGCCGGCGGGCCTGCCAGGTGCTGGCGGCGATGCCGTATTCCTCGGTTTCCGGGACGTGTTCGCCACGCAACTCCTGCAACCAGCCCGGCGCGCTGGCGGCGCGGTCGAAATCGAACAGGCCGGTATCGAGGATCTCCTTGAGGTCCACCTGGCCCATCACCATCGGCACGATGCGCGCATGGGCATTGAGGCGGCGAAGGATGGCGCAGAGCTCTTCGCGCTCGTGGCTGCTGATCAGATCGATCTTGCTGAGGAGGATGACGTCGGCGAATTCCACTTGGTCGATCAGCAGGTCGCTGATCGAGCGCTCGTCGTCTTCGCCGAGGGTTTCACCACGGGACGCGAGGCTTTCAGCGGCTTGATAGTCGCGCAGGAAGTTCAGGCCATCGACCACGGTGACCATGGTGTCGAGACGGGCCATTTCGGCCAGGCTGCGGCCCTGTTCATCACGGAAGGTGAAGGTCTCGGCCACTGGCAACGGCTCGGCGATGCCGGTGGATTCGATCAACAGGTAATCGAACCGGCCTTCGGCAGCGAGGCGGCCGACTTCTTCCAGCAGGTCTTCGCGCAAGGTGCAGCAGATGCAACCGTTGCTCATCTCGACCAGTTTTTCTTCGGTGCGGTTAAGGCTGACGTTGCGCTGCACCTCGGTGGCGTCGATATTGATCACGCTCATATCGTTGACGATGACCGCCACCCTCAGATTGTCGCGGTTGCGCAGCACATGATTGAGCACCGTGCTCTTGCCGGCACCAAGGAAGCCGGACAGCACGGTTACGGGAAGACGATCGGACATGGCGCGGTTCCTCATCAGGGGCGGCAAAGTGCATTCGAACGATGCTTTGTTACAAGGTTATATTATAACAATGCACTTTAGCCAACCGCCTATCCGTCATCCATGGGTTCAAGGTGAAGAGATGTTAATGAAGTCATTCAAGCGCGGGCTGTGGATAACCCTGCTGTGCACCGTCGGCGGCGCCCAGGCCATGCCCCGCGTCGAACTGGCCAACTGCACGCGTAGCGCCAATCTGCTGGCCTGTGACGACCGCCAGGGCAGCTACTACGGTGTGCAGACCCAAGGCGGCACCATTTACTTGCGCGGCTACGACGCCCCGAGCGGGCGCCGCTGGGCGCAGACCACCAGTCGCTATGGCCTGCTGAATTTCTATACCGGTATCGCCAGCGACGGCGAGGCCTGGGTGGGCTACAGCCGCAGGGTGGGCTGGACCACCCTCAACCGCGTTTCCAGTTCCAGCGGTCAGCGCTTCAGCCTGCGCTGCAATCGCCTGAATGGCTGTCAGTGAAGCGGTGGAAAAAATGCTGGCAATCGAATTGTTATAATGTAACGTATTGCGACTTTCTTGCCGATGGTTCGCAACATGACCGCCCTGACTCTCCCCGATATCGCCGCCCAGGCCAGCGGACAATCCCTGCCACTGGACTGGGTCGGCATGTGCGGGATCGCCCTGCCGATCCGTCTTGATCAACTCAGCCTCCAGGCCATGGCAGATGCCGGCGTCGATCTGGCCGATGGCTCCTGTCGCGGCATTCATATGTCGCGGTTGTATCTGGCCCTGTCTGCTTTCAAGGATGAAGCGCTGTCGGTGTCGCTGATCCGCCGGGTGCTGCAACAGTTCCTCGACAGCCATGAGGGGTTGTCCACCTGCGCTTACCTGACCTTGCGCTTCGATGTACAGCTTGAGCGATCAGCGCTGGTCAGCTCCGAATCGGGCCACAAGCGCTATCCGCTGGTCATCGAAGCGAAGCTCTCCGATGAAATGTTCCACGTGGAACTATCTGCCGACGTGGCCTATTCCTCGACTTGCCCCTGCTCCGCAGCGCTAGCCAGACAGTTGATTCAACAGCAATTCCTCAGCGATTTCGCCAATCGCAGCCTGAGCCATGAAGAGGTGTTGAGCTGGCTCGGCAGTCCGCAAGGGATCGTCGCCACGCCCCATAGCCAGCGCAGCACGGCAAAACTACGGATACGCTTGAAGAACGGCTGCAACGAGCTACCCGTTCGGGAATTGATCGATCAGGCCGAAGCCGCCTTGGGTACCGCCGTGCAAACGGCAGTGAAGCGCGCCGACGAACAGGCGTTCGCCCTGGCTAACGGGCAGAACCTGATGTTCTGCGAGGACGCCGCACGGCGCCTCAACCTGGCATTGCGACACCTGCCTGCGGTGGCCGGCTTCCAGTTGCGTGTGGAACACGCCGAGAGCCTGCACGCCCACGATGCTGTCGCCCAAAGCCAGTGGAACTGGTAACCGAACGGAGAGACCTCGATGATCCGCAAGAACCCGACCGGCGACCTGCCGGTCATTGCCGAATCGGCCTACATCGATCACACCGCGATCATCTGCGGCAAAGTGGTGATTGGCGAGAATGTGTTCGTCGGCCCCTACGCGGTGATCCGTGCCGACGAGGTGGATGACAGCGGCTCGATGCAGCCGATCACCATCGGCTGCAACTCGAATATCCAGGACGGCGTGGTGATCCACTCCAAGTCCGGCGCCGCGGTGACCATTGGCGAGTTCACCTCCATCGCCCACCGCTCCATCGTGCATGGCCCATGTATGGTAGGCGACCGGGTGTTCATCGGCTTCAACAGCGTGCTGTTCAACTGCGTGGTCGGCAATGGCAGCGTAGTGCGGCACAACTCGGTGGTGGACGGCCGCGACCTGCCGGAAAACTTCTACGTGCCCTCCACCACACGCATCGGCCCCCTCACCGACCTGAGCCAGTTCCCACCCGTGAGCGTCAGCGCCTCGGAATTCTCCGAGGACGTCGCCCATACCAATATCGACCTGGTGAAGGGCTACAAGGCGCTGCAGAACGAGTTCTAGCTGCGCGGCTTGACCGTGCCGCAGTCTGCTCCGAGCCATACCGCCCGGGTGTTCATGCTGCCCTGCTGCTGAACCCCCGAGGCGTTGAAGGTACCTTGCACCTTGGTGACGAACTCGCGATCGCTGAGGAATTGTGCCTGGCCAGTGCCCCGGGCCTTGGGGCAACTGAACTCGAAATTCCAGGTCTTGCCGTTGCGATCGGTGATCCGCTGGGTGCAACCGGACTGTGGATCCTGCAGCGGAATGTCATCGGTCTTTACCTGCTCGGGGGTCAGGCACGAGCGCACACCCTTGCCGGCCACGGTGATGCCCTGCTTGGCCAGCACGCCTTCCATCATCGCCCGCTGTTCCGGCGGCAGGTTCTTCAACTGGCCGAGCATGAACTCCATGTCCGGCAGTGGTTTGCCATCGACCTGCATATTGCTGGTGGTCAGCTCCCACAGGCCCGGTTGCAGCATCTGCGCCTGAACCAGGGGACTCGACAGGCCAAGCAGCAGCGCCAGCGCCGATACACGAATGTTCATCTAATGACTCCTGAAAATTTCCGGCCCGATGCCGGACTGTGGCTTAGACGTCGAAATGCCGTCCGGGTTGCAAGACCAGTCCGGAACATGCTCTGTTAGGCGACTGATTGGCGGACGTCACAGGACGTGTATGGATTACCACAGCCCCCAGTTCTTCGCCTACCTGATTGGCGCGACCCACTTCATCGGTGCCATCGCCGCACTGCATGCGGTTTTCACCGTACGGACCGCCCAGGGCTCGATTGCCTGGGCACTCTCGCTGCTGTTCATCCCCTACCTGACCCTGATTCCTTACCTAGTATTCGGCAGCCGCACCTTCGACGCCTATATCCAGGCCCGACGCCAGGCCAACCAGGAAATGCACGTTGCCATGGCCGACCTCAACTGGCGCCCCTGGGTCGAGGAAGCACTGGCCGCCAGTAATTCGCCGGCCTATGCAGGCCTGCGTGCCTTGAGCAAGCTCGGACGCATGCCATGCCTGGCAAACAACCAGGTTAGTCTTCTGGTCAATGGCAAGGCCACCTTCGATGCCATCTTCAGCGCTATCGAACAAGCCCGCGATACCGTGCTGGTGCAGTTCTTCATCATCCATGACGACCTGCTCGGCCGACGCCTGCATGACCTCCTGCTGAGGAAGGCCGCCGAAGGCGTAAAGATCTATGTGCTTTACGACCGGGTAGGCAGCCATGCCCTGCCCGCCAGGTACAGCCAGAGCCTGCGCGAGGGTGGCGTGGAGATTCGCGCGTTCGCTACCAAGCGCGGCTGGTTCAATCGATTCCAGGTCAATTTCCGTAATCATCGCAAGATCGTTGTGGTGGACGGTGTGCAGGGTTTTCTCGGCGGGCACAACGTCGGCGACGAGTACCTTGGCGCCAGGATGCCGCTATCGCCCTGGCGCGATACCCATGTGCAAGTGACCGGCCCGGTGCTGGCCTGCCTGCAGGAATCCTTTGCCGAAGACTGGTACTGGGCCGCACGGAAATTGCCGCCCCTGATCCTTCCGGAAACCTACCCGGAAAACGGCGTGCTCTGTCAGGTGCTGGCCAGCGGGCCGGCAGATCCGCAGGAAACCTGCTCGCTGTTTTTCGTCGATGCGATCCAGGCGGCGCAACATCGGGTATGGATCACCAGCCCCTACTTCATCCCCGACGAGGCGGTATTCGCCTCGCTGCGGCTGGCCGTGATGCGCGGGGTGGATGTGCGCATCCTGATTCCAGCACGCCCCGACCACCGCATCGTCTACGCTGCGTCAAGCCTGTTCGCCTTCGAAGCGGTGCGCGCCGGTATACGCATGTTCCGTTACCAGCCCGGGTTCCTGCATCAGAAAGTCATGCTGGTGGACGACGACGTCGCCGCTATCGGCAGCGCCAACCTGGATAATCGCTCGTTCCGCCTGAACTTCGAGATCACCTTGGTAACCATCGATCCAGGCTTTGCCGGCACCGTGGAAAGCATGCTGCTCGAGGATTTCGAACAATCTCGCGAAATCACGCTGGAAGACAGCCGCGACACGCATCGCCTGCAACAGCTGGGGATGCGCATCGCTCGGCTGATTTCACCCATTCTATGATCAGCGGTAGAGGTCTTCGCGGGTCAGTGGCAGATCATGGCTGCCGTCGGCCTTGGGTTTGACCGCGAGAATCTGGTGCAGATTGATCCAGCCGCGGGAGAAGGCATAGGAGCAACCAGCCAGGTAGAGGCGCCAGATCCGCAGGGCTTTTTCCGGGACCATGGCCGCAGCCTTGTCGAGATTGCCTTCGAGGTTATCACTCCAGAATTTCAGGGTCCGTGCGTAATGCAGGCGCAGGCTCTCCACGTCCACCACTTCCAGCCCTGCTTCGCTGACGAAGCCGCTGATCATCGACAAGTGTGGCAGCTCGCCATGCGGGAAGACGTAGCGCTCGATGAAGTTGCCAGCCCCGCGGCCGACCGGACGGCCGTCAATGTGCTTGGCCGTGATGCCGTGGTTCATCACCAGGCCGCCCTCACGCACCGCACCGAACAGGCGCTGGCAATACAGTTGCAGATTGGCGTGGCCGACATGTTCGAACATGCCGACGCTGACCACCTTGTCGAAGCGACCATCCTGGGGCAGATCGCGGTAGTCGAGGATCTGCAGATCGACCTGCTTCTCCAGGCCTTCCGCCGCCACCCGCTCACGCCCGAGCTTGAGCTGCTCCTTGCTCAGGGTGATGCCGAACACCCTGGCGCCATACTCGCGCGCGGCAAAACGCGCCAGCCCGCCCCAGCCACAACCGACATCCAGCAAGTAATCGCCGGGCTGCAAGCGCAGCTTGCGGCATAGATGATCGAATTTGTTCTGCTGGGCCTGGTCGAGGCTATCCTCAGGCGTCTTGAAATACGCACAGGAGTAGGCCATGTCGCGGTCGAGCCACAACTGGTAGAACTCGTTGGAGAGGTCGTAATGGTAGGAAATGGCCGCCGCGTCGGTAGCCTTGTCATGCTCGCTGCGCACCGGCAGCGCTTCCTCTTCGTCCTTGAGCAGCGCCTCGCTGAGCTGGTCGCACAAGCGGATGACCTCGCTCATGGCCCCTTCCAGTTCAAGCTTGCCTTCGACGAACGCCGAGCCCAGATCGTCCAGGCCCGGATGGGTCAACTGACTGATGAGCGCCGGGTCCTTGAGCATGATGGTGACCTGGGGCTGCGGGCCCAGATCGAACTCATGGCCGTCCCAGAGACGCAGACGGAGTGGAAGATGCAGGCTTTGCAGAACCGAGAGTTGCGCATGCATGAGTGAGCCTCCCCATTTATACAGATGGACGTCAACGGATCAGGGTAGTTCATACGCAGGATCTTTCCGGCTATCGAGACCATAGTCGGAGGCTATCGAAAGGCTTTCACTACATAAACAACCTCAAATTGTATACAAAACTCAACACGAGCCATTAACCTTGGCGCCAGTCGATTCTTCATCCGGGAGCACAACAATGAAAAACTACGATGTCATCATCATCGGTGGCGGCCCCGGCGGCTACAACGCCGCCATTCGAGCTGGCCAGCTGGGCCTGAGCGTGGCCTGCATAGAAGGTCGCGCTACCCTCGGCGGTACCTGCCTGAACGTAGGCTGCATGCCTTCCAAGGCGCTGCTGCATGCATCCGAACTCTATGAGGCCGCTGCCAGTGGCGAACTCGGTCACCTCGGTATCGAGGTCAAGCCGAGCCTGAACCTCGCGCAAATGATGAAGCAGAAGGATGAGAGCGTGACCGGCCTCACCAAGGGCATCGAGTTCCTGTTCCGCAAGAACCAGGTCGACTGGATCAAGGGCTGGGGCAAGCTGGACGGCGTTGGCAAGGTCAAGGTCAGCGACGCAGAGGGCAATGTCAGTGAGTACCAGGCCAAGGACATCGTTATCGCCACGGGCTCCGAACCAACGCCCCTGCCCGGCGTGACCATCGACAACCAGCGCATCATCGACTCCACCGGCGCCCTGTCGCTGCCGGAAGTACCCAAGCACCTGGTGGTTATCGGTGCCGGGGTGATCGGCCTCGAACTGGGCTCGGTGTGGCGCCGCCTCGGTGCCGAAGTGACCGTGATCGAATACCTCGACCGCATCTGCCCGGGCATCGACGAAGAAACCGCCAAGACGCTCCAGCGCTCCCTGGCCAAGCAAGGCATGAGCTTCAAGCTGGGCAGCAAGGTCACCCAGGCCACGCCTTCGGCCGATAGCGTCAGCCTGACCCTGGAACCCGCCGCCGGCGGCGAAGCGCAAACCCTGCAGGCGGACTACGTGCTGGTCGCCATCGGTCGTCGCCCCTATACCCAGGGCCTGGGCCTTGAAAGCGTCGGTCTGCAGACCGATAAGCGCGGCATGCTGGAAAACCAGGGGCATCGCACACAGGTACCCGGCATCTGGGTGATCGGCGACGTCACGTCCGGACCGATGCTCGCGCACAAGGCCGAGGATGAGGCCATCGCCTGCATCGAACTGATCCATGGCAAGCCGCACCAGGTGAACTACGGCCTGATCCCCGGGGTGATCTACACCAAGCCTGAACTGGCCACCGTCGGCAAGACCGAAGAACAACTGAAAGCCGAGGGCCGCGCCTACAAGGTCGGCAAGTTCCCGTTCCTCGCCAACAGCCGGGCCAAGATCAACCACGAGACCGAAGGCTTCGCCAAGGTCATCGCCGACGCCAATACCGATGAGGTGCTGGGCGTGCACCTTGTCGGGCCAAGCGTGAGCGAGATGATCGGCGAATATTGCGTGGCGATGGAATTTGCCGCGTCGGCGGAAGACATCGCGCTGATTTGCCACCCGCACCCGACCCGCTCCGAGGCGTTGCGCCAGGCGGCGATGAACGTGGACGGGATGGCGATGCAGATCTGATAGCCGGGTTGCCTGTACTGGCCTCGTCGCTGGCAAGCCAGCTCCCACAATTTCCCTGTGGGAGCTGAGGCCTGTACTGACAACCGGGAAATCAGGTCCTGAACCGGGACACCAGGCTGCCGAACTCCTGCGACAACGCCTTCAACTGTTGCGAATCTGCCTGCGCCGTCCCGGCCAGTTGCTCGATCAACTGTGCATCCGCCTGGATCTGGATGATGTGGTGGTTGATGTCCTCGGCCACCTGGTGCTGCTCTTCCGCCGCCGTGGCGATCTGATTGCTCTGGTCGCGGATGGCATCCACCGAAGTCCGGATATCCTCGAAGCTGTCCCGCGCCTCGCGGATCGAACTGACACTCTGCTGCGACATTTCCAGGCTGCTGTGCATCTGTTGGGTGACATCCTGCGCCCGCCGCGCCAGGCCACCCAGCAAGCCATCGATTTCTCCGGTGGAGTCGGCAGTGCGCTTGGCCAGTGCCCGCACTTCATCCGCCACCACGGCAAAACCACGCCCTTGCTCGCCGGCCCGCGCCGCTTCGATGGCTGCGTTGAGCGCCAGCAGGTTGGTCTGTTCGGCGATCGAGCGGATGGTACCGAGAATGGTGTTGATGTCCTGGCTTTCCTTTTCCAGCGCCTGCATGGCCTCGGTCGCCTGCAACAGGTTCTCGCTCAGGCGCGCGACGCTGCTGGTGGCCTGCTCGATCTGCTGCTGGCCGGCACTGACATGGCGCTGGCCGGCGTCGGCAGAAGTCGCCGCATGGCTGCACGACCTGGCCACTTCGTTGGCAGTGGCGACCATCTCATTGAACGCCGTGGATACCAGTTCCACCGCCTGGCGCTGGCGGCCGGTCGCATCACCCATGTTCGAGGCGACCTGGCTGTTGGTCTCCGAGGCAGTCTGCAAGTCGGCGGAAGCATGGCCAATGCGCTGAACCAACGAGCGGATGCGCTCGACGAACTGATTGAACCAGCCGGCCAGCGCTGCGGTTTCATCGCTGCCTTTCACTTGCAGGGAGCGGGTCAGGTCGCCCTCACCCTGGGCGATATCCTCGAGGCTGTCGGCAACGCCCTTGATCGGGTTGACGATGAGGTTCGAGAAGGTTGCGCCAACCACTGCAAACAGCAGCGCCAGTACCAGGGCGATCGCAACGATGGTCCAGGTCAGGCTGGTAACGTCGGCCATCACTTCGCTTTTTTCGATCAGGCCGATGAAGCGCCAGCCCAGGGTGGGTGAAGTCCAGACGTTGGCCATGTAGCGCTTGCCGCCCAGTTCCACCTCGATCAGGCCCTTCGCGGTGTTGCCCAGCAGCGCGTAATCGCCGCCCAGCTCCTTGAGCTGCTTGAAGGCATTGCCCGGATTGCTCGGGTCCACCAGCACCGCACCGGTGTCTTCGACCAGCATCAGGTAGCCGCTTTCTCCCAGCTTGGTCTTGCCGATGAAGCCGGCCAGCTGTTCCAGCGATACGTCGATACCCATCACACCGAGCACTTCGCCATTGGCTCCGTGCACCGTGCGCACGGTACAGATCAGGGGCTGGCTACCCCATAGGTAGGCACTGGTGCGCATGACCTTGCCGGGATTGGCGATCCCCAATTGGTACCACGGGCGCTTGCGCGGCTCGTAGTTCTTCAGCGCCGGCTCATCGGGCCATGAGGCATAGCTGCCATCATCGTTGCGGGCATACGAAACGAAAGCAGTCGTCGGATGCGCCTTGGCATAGCGCGTGAAATGCTCCAGAAGTACACGGTTGGCTTGGGGTAGCGGCGTAGCCGGCGCATTGTCGCTGCTGTAGATCTTCAGATCCCTGGCGTTGACGATCAACGGATCGTCCGCCCACTGCGTGACGTTCTGCGCGATGGAATCGAGGAAGACATTCACCGTGTTATCGATCTGTCGGATCTCCCGGCTCGAGGTTTCCACAAAGCCCTCACGAGCCTGCTGGTTGAGGTTGTAAACCACCAGACAAGCGATCAAGGCCACGGGAATCACGGCGATTACGCCGAATGCACACGTCAGCTTCTTTTTTATATTCATTCGATGGCTTCCGATACGACGTGCCACAAGCGGGCCCAAGGGATACAGGATCTGTTTTGCGCTGCTCGAGAGCGAGGCAAGCGCTCTGCTGAACGATTCAGCAAAACGCAGAATGGCAACTTGATGCCCCCTGCGCAAGGCACCGAAACGGCCTCATGCCCCCGAATCTACGGGGTTTCGGGCAAAGCTGATCGTGTGGACAGGACACATTTTTGTCTGTTTCAACGCGTTTTGTGCGGCAGATCGCCTCGCCTCGCAGCAGTTCGACGTGCAATGGCTATGCTTGCCCGGGTGCGTGAAGCACCAGGAAAAAATTCGTTAGCCAACATGGAAATCAGGCGATGAAAATCATTCGTTCTCTAGCGTACGTGGTTGCTCTGGGTAGCGTCCTGTCCATCGCTCACGCGGTCGACATTCCGCTGGGCAGCAAAGCCATCGAAGGCGAGATCACCACCAAGGTACTGGCGGTGGATGTGCCCAACCGGATAGTCACGATCGCAGACACCGACAACAGTCCGGTAAAGGTGCAACTCACTGAGCAGGCCAAGGACCTGCACAATCTGAAAGTCGGCGACACGGTGAACATCAAGGTGTCCCGCGCGGTTGCCTATGTTCTTGATACACAGGTCGGGGGCGCGCCAAAGGTCACCGACGAAGCCATGACCGTGCGTGCCACCAAGGACAACCCCAACCCTGGCGGCGAAGCGGTACGCCAGGTGAAAGTAACGTCGAAGATCACCCATATCGACCTGAAGAACCATGAAGTGACGCTGCTGCCGCCGGAAGGCAAGGTTGCCGTGGTCAAGGTCGAAAACCCCGAGCTGCAGGCAAGGATGAAAAACCTGAAGGAGGGCCAGACGGTCGATGCGATCTACACCGAGGTTCTGCAGGTGAAGACCTCGCGCTAGGTTGTCTCTGAATTCCAGCGGCGTGTTCGGCCGATTGCTTTCCATGCAAAAAAGCCGCTTCGGGGAAGCGGCTTGTGGGATGCAAATAAAGTTTCATCCTAACCCTAAAAACAGAGAGAAACGTCGCGCGCTCTCCTATTCATAAAAAATCCCTTTTTTATCAGTATGTTGTGAGCACTTACACCCGAGACTGGATCGTTTTGCCTTTCATGGGAGAATGATTAAGGGCGCTAAAGTATCATCCTAATTTTCGCCCAGGCTCGAAAAATACGGTAAATGGTGAAAATAAAGATTCATCCTTTTCCGATGTTGCCCGTTCCAACACGTAAGCAGTCAGTCAGAAAAAACACATAGATCCAATCCCTAGCGAGCATTGAGCTCTCTCATCCGTGCCAACTGCTCCAACCCTTGGACGCCCTAAATGCTTACCCAAAAAAATCAACACCTTCTTTTAAAAACACAATCAAAAATGACTCCCTTATATCCATTTAACCTAAACAGCCTTCCCCCCACTGCACTAGCTAGGGCTCGTAGTTCGGCGCAAGGCTGAAGTCGCTTGGCTGCTTCGCTGTGCAGATCCATGACCCACTTTCCATCAAACTCCCGGTTGTAGTTCCACAAGCATCTCGCGAGTCTTGCCGGCCCGCTCCACTAACAAGACCACAACATCTCCAACGTTCTTGTCGTCTAGCCGGGCCTGTAATGTGGTGACGTCGTCGACGGCGATACCGTCGATGCTGATAACGCGATCGCCGGGCACGATGCCGCCTGCGGTGACCTCGACGCCGACGAGCCCGGCCCTGTGCGCCGCCGAGCCCGGCGTCACGCGCAATACGAATACGCCCTTACTGCCGGTCAGCGCCTGCAGACGCGCGTTGAGCTGCTCATCCACCTCGATGCCCAGCGCCGGACGGATGTACTTGCCGGTCTTTATGAGTTGCGGCACCACGCGCATGACGGTATCGACCGGCACCGCAAAGCCGATGCCGGCCGAGGCGCCAGACGGACTGTAGATGGCGGTATTGATGCCGATCAGCCGCCCAGCCGAATCGAGCAGCGGGCCACCGGAATTGCCGGGGTTGATAGCGGCGTCGGTCTGGATCAGGTGGTCAATGGCCGGGCCACTGGCGTCGCCGGAAAGGGTGCGGTCAAGCGCCGAGACGATGCCGGTGGTGAGCGTCCAGTCGAGCCCGAAGGGATTGCCAATGGCAAAGACCTTTTGCCCCACCTTGAGATCGGCACTGGTGCCCACCGGCACCGCCGGCGGGCGCTTGAAGCCGACGCCAATCTTGAGTACCGCGATGTCGTGCGCAGGACTGGCGCCAACGAGCGCAGCCTGATAATCGCGACCGTCGGCCAGTTTGACCGTGGCAGACGATGCCCCCTGGATCACGTGGAAGTTGGTCACCACGTGGCCGGCATCGTCCCAGATGAAGCCGGAGCCGGTGCCGCGCGGCACGGAAAAGACATTGCGCGACCAGACGTCACGCACTAGTTGTGCCGTGGTGATGTAAACCACCGACCCGCGCGATTTCTCGAACAGCTCGATGGTGGTTTTTTCGTCGGCGGCCAGGTCGCCGCGCGGCGTCACCGTGCGCTCCTGCGTTTCGTGGGGACTGAACCAGGCTTCGATGGCGGGCAGGAACTGCCACAGCAGCATGAGTGCGGCGATGCAGCCAGTGATGACGAGCCAGCGCCGGATGAATCGATCCGGCGCCGGGCGGCTGTAGGGGTCGGGGTAGGTCACGTCATTCTCCATGTTGAAATCAGCGCCAAAGGCCGCCGGTGCGCCAGCGTGGCGGACGTGGTGATACGGTCACCTCGGGGACGAAACGGGCCGATGGAAACGGCGGCATCGCGGGCGGCGGAGCAAGTTCCAGCAAGCGCTCAATGCGTTCAGCCGTCGCCGGATGCGTGCGCAACCAGGAGGGTTCCGGATTGCCCCATCCGGGCAGCAGCCAGGCGCGCCAGGAGCGGCTCACCCGCTCGATCTTGGCGAGCGCCGAGGCCAGCCCGTGCGGGTCGCCGGTCAATTCGGCAGCGAGCCGGTCGGCGTCGAATTCGCGCACCCTGGACAAGCCCAACTGAGCCAGCAAGGCCAGCATTGGCGCGACCGCCAGTAGAAGCAACGCGGGCCAATTGACTTCCGTGACTCCAAGCAATAGCGCTGGCAAGCTGAGCACGATCGCAAGCTGCCCCAACAAGGCCAGAAGATGGGTGAGCCGGCTGATGGAATCGGCCAAGCCCATGACACGCAAATCCTCGTTCGCAATATGCGCGATTTCGTGGCCGAGCACGCCGGTCAACTCGCGGGGCGTGAGGCTACGCAGCAGGCCGTCGGTCAGCGCGATGGCCGCGTGATGCTTCGAACCGGTGGCGAAGGCGTTGACGACCCCGCTGGGCACGTAGTGCGGTACCGGCACGGCAGGCAGCCCGGCCCGCGCCGCCAGTTCGCGCAACACAGCCCAAAGATCGGGCGCTTCATCCGGGTGCAGGGGGCGTGCGCCATACAGCCGCAAGGTCAGCCCGGAGGCGGCCGCCGGTTCGAGCAGCAGGGTGAACCCCGCGGCCGCAAGCGCCAGCCAAAGCCCGCCGTCACCCAACAGCAGGCTGCCAGCGACGGCGGCAATCCCGAGCAGGGTCAGCACCAACAGCGCGGTTTGCAGGCGATTGAGCCAGCGATGCCGCGCGCCGACATTCTGCGCGTGGCGCAGATCACGACTGATCATCTGAGCTTTCCCCGGCTGTCCGGTCATCGCGCTCGCGCAGCAGCCAGTAAGTCGCCCCGAGGGCCAGTGTCGCGCCTGCGAGCGCCGCGACCTTGGCGGGGCCGGTCTCCGGGTCGAGGATCACGAATTTACGCGCCAGGGCGATCAGCCCGATCAGGATCACCGTCTTGACCTGGATGATGCTGTCGCGCCGCAAGGCCACCCGCACGATGGAATGCTTGAACTCCATGGCGATGAGCAGCGTCATGATCATGCCGAACACGGTCTGGAAGACCTTGTGATCGAGCGGATTGAACGCATCAATGATCAGCAGGCTGAAGACGATCGAGATCAGCTGCAGCAGCGAGACCACGATGATCACGGCAATGATTGCGGACAGCGCGAGCGCGATCACCTGTTCGAAGCGCTCGTAGAACGTCATCACTGCCCATTGGGCGCGAAATGTTTTGATCGGGTCTGCTTGCTTTTCCTTCATCGCCACTCCTCTCAATTCTGAAATACTTGTGCACCCACAACTTGGTTGCGCCCTTGTCTTTTTGCCTGGTAGAGCGCGCTGTCCGCCTGCTGCATCACCTGCTCGACAGAGTGCAAACGGGGGTCAAGGAGAGCCACCCCCATGCTGGCGCTATAGCTGATCGACACCTCTCCACACACCACCGCTGTCGCCGCAGTGTCCTGACGAAATCGCTCCGCCCATACTTGGGCGTCTTCTATCGATGCCGCTTCCAACAACACAGCGAATTCCTCCCCCCCAATCCGGGCAGCCATGTCGGTTGCGCGAACATGTTCCCTCAACCGTGAAGCAAAGTGCTTGAGTACCTCATCGCTGCATCCGTGTCCATAGGTGTCATTGATACGCTTGAAGTGATCGATGTCGCAGAGCACAAGTGCTGCTTGTATCTCGGGGCTGCGTTTGAGGCGCTCCCATTCCAGCTGTAATCGTTCGTTAAAAGCCCGCCGGTTCGACAAGCCGGTCAAGGGGTCGGTGATCGCCATACGCAGCAACTGCTGCTCCATTTCCTTGCGAGAAGAGATGTCGAGCAGAGTGCCGACTATCAGTTGCCTGCCCGCGTCACCCAGCCAACGGCCGCGATCCAGCACCCAAATCCAAACGCCAGATCGATGACGAACGCGGTACTCGCACTCCAATCGCTCCGACGGGTTTTCTTGGTAAGCGCGCACCTTTGCCAGAACGACCGGCAAATCCTCCGGGTGAATACGCGCTTGCCATGCGGCATGGGTGGCGCCAACCTCCTCGTCGGAGGTCAAGCCGAACATCGCCAGACTGCGGGCAGAAAGCCTGAAGCTGTCGGTAGCGATATCCCACTCCCAGAATCCCAGCCCTGCGCCCTCCAGGGCGATGGCGATCCGTTCCTTGTCATCGATTTGCGCTTGTTGGCGATGCTTCAGCTCGTCACGCCTCTGGCGATTGGTACGAACAAAACGCCATAGCGCAACCGCCATGCCAATATTGGCAAGTAGCGACACCATCAGCCAAATGGTCGGCCCGTTCATGGTCTATCCCCACCTGACTCACTGAGTGTCTGCCGTAATTCCTCGATCCGGTGGTCGACTTGGTCGGCGTTGATGCCCAACATCAACAGTACCTGCTCGGCCAGTCCCAGTCCCGCAGCCAGGTACAACGGGTACAGTCTGACATTGGGCAGATTACGCAAAAGCTGGGCATCCGTTACGCGCTCAGTGGCCACCACCACGGACAAGCTCAGGCGGCGGTCGAGAACCGCCTGAGCGATACGCAGGGCCGTCTGCGGACGGGCAAACGTCAGCACCACCAGGCGGGCATGGGCCAATCCGGCGGCGGCCAGGGTGTCGAGCCGACTGGCATCGCCATACGACACCGGCGCCCCCATCGCACGCCCCGCTTCGACCCGTTGGCGGTCCGATTCCAGCAGCAAATGCGGTATGCCTGCCAGGCGCAGCGTTCGGCTCAGCAGCAGCCCGACGTCATCCGCCCCACAGATGATCACATGGTCGCGCAACGACCGCGCCCGCTCGGCGACTTCGCCTTCTTCGGCCTGCGGTGGCTGACCGAGTGCGCCCGAGCGGCTGAAAGCCCGCGCCCATCGGTCATGGTGTCGGATCAGGAGCGGTGCCAACCCCATGCTCAACACCAGCGCCACCAGCATCGGTTGCACCATGGTGGCGGCGATCAGGTGCTGCTGCATGACCATGCCCAGGAGCAGCAGCGCAAACTCGCCGCCATGACCCAGCACGATGCCTGCGCGCCAGGCGTCGAGCGCCGACAGGCGGGTTGCGCGCAGCGCCAGAAAGTTCAGCCCCATCTTGAGAGGCACCAAGGCCAACAGCCAACCCAGTACCGCCAGCGGTGCGGCCACGATCTGCGCGGTGTCCAGCTGCAGGCCAATGGTCACGAAGAACAGGCCCGACAGCACATCACGAAAGGGCTTGAGGTGGCTTTCCATGTGGTGCCGGAAGTCGCTCTCGCCCAGGACCATGCCGGCGAGAAAGGCCCCCAGGGCGGCGGATACGCCGACGGCGTGTGCAGCAGCGGCTGCCGCCACGACCACGCACAAGGAGACCAGCACGAAGGATTCTTCGTGGCCCTGCCGCGCCACCCAGCCCATCAGGCCATGCAACAGACGACGCGAGGCAACCGCCGCTGCCGCGAACAACACCAGCACGCCCAACACTTCGAGCAGCACGCTCTCGATCTTCGGCGAGTCGCCGCGCGCCCAGATCGCCAGCAGGGCCAGCAGGGCCAGCAGGGGCACGCTGGCCAGGTCCTGAAAGACCAGCACGGCGATGGCACTGCGGCCGTGGCGGGTGGTGAGCTCGCCTTGGTCGGCCAGCTGTCGGCTGACCAGCGCCGTGGACGACATGGCCGCTGCGGCGCCGAGCAGTGCAGCGCTCTGAGCTGGCTGACCCAACCCGATCAGCACCAGGGTCAGTGGCGCGGCCACGACGACCATCTGCAAGCTGCCGGCCGCCAGTACGGTCTTGCGAGTGAGCCAGAAGTGCCCCAGCGAGAATTCCAGTCCGACCATGAACAGCAGCAGGGCCACACCCAGTTCGGATATGAAAGTCAACGCCTCTCCCGGCGCGATCACACCGCTGACCGAGGGGCCCAGCAAGGCGCCGACGGCGAGGTAACCCAGCAAGGCGGGTACTCTGAACGCCGCCGTCGCCACCACCGCGAGGCTGCACGCCGCCAGCAGGATCAGGGTAGTGCCGAGCAAATCCTGCATCGGTCAGCGTCCCACCTGTGCAGAGGCCCAGCGCACGATGTCCTGCGAGCCCATGGCGCCTGCCTGGCGGGCGATCTCACGTCCGCCCTGGAACAGGGCGAGCGTCGGAATGCTGCGGATACCGAACTGCGCGGCCAGGTGGGGCTCAGCCTCGGTGTTCACCTTTGCCAGCCTGATCCCGGGTTCGAGCTGGCGCGCGGCTTGTTGAAACTGCGGCGCCATCATCTTGCACGGCCCGCACCAGGGCGCCCAGAAATCGACCAGCAGCGGCAGATCGCTGCGCTCCACGTGGCGCGAGAACGTCGCCGTCGTCAACTCGATGGGCTCGCCGGTGAACAAGGGCTGCTGGCAGCGGCCGCAGTTGGGACGATCCGCGAGCTTGGCGGCCGGCACGCTGTTGATGGACTGGCAATGTGGGCAGACGAGTGGAGTTCATTTTTCATGGTTCGCTTCCTTGGACTGCGGTGAGGTTGCCTCGCTTCGGATCACCGACATCGCCGACCAATTTACGCCTTTGATCCAATCGTTCCCGTCTTCGCTCACGCCGGCATCTTCCACGTGAGCCGCAATGAAGGCTTCGGCTTGAATGAGCCCCGCTCTGACAGCATCTATCTTATTAGGCATCCGCAGGATTTCAGCAGCGCAGCCTGCATCCAGCCCATCCACCCGGATAAGCAGAAAAATGCGGCGCCACAAGTGCGGCATACCCTTCATCAGGTCGAATGCAAATGCGAATTCGCTCGATCTGTCACCAATTTCCTCCTGTTCGGCGATTGCTGCTGGGTCGGGAAGCCGACTATCAGCCATGACGTCGGCCAGGCTGAGTGCGTCATCAGGCTGATAAAACTCGTAGAACTCTTCCTCTACCATGGCCTCCGCCATGTCCTGCGCATCCGCTTCGACCGGCGCATCCAGCGAAACGGCCTCGCCATATTGCCGGCTGTTTGCCACTTCGCGATCAATGACGGCAAAAAGATGCTTCAAAAGATCGAGGTAAGCGGCATTTTCTTCTGGAACGGATGTCCATACCGATTCAGCCAGAGCAATCGCTTCGTCCACCACGTCGTGCAGCGTCGGATAATCGCGAGGCAAATCACCGGCGGCATGCAGATAAGCCAACTCGCGTTGCGCAACGGCCTCAACCTTCGGCAGCAGCGTCTCGATTATCCCGCGTGCTTGCTGGACGACAGAGGCAGGTTGAGTGTCGATCCGCGCCTTGAGCTCGCGCAAGCGTTCACGACGCGCCTTACGCTTGATTTGATCCTGAGCGCTCAGCCGATCAAAGTGCTTCTTGGCCTGCCGGAACAACGCCTGCGCTAGCATGTGCGCGAGAGGCGTCAGATCGTTATGCGATGCAGTGACGCTGACGATTTTTTTGCCCGGCAAGTGCATGTGGCCACTGGCCGTTAAGCGAGATCCTTTTTTCGCGCGTTCGAGGACGATTTGAAGACGTACCGAATCTTCGGAGCGCTTTTCGATCAGCGGCTTGAGAGCGGGTTCAACCGCTTTTTCTACAGACATTCGCCAAGGTTCATGAAATTCTTTTTCGACGAGTCGATAGCTATATTGTATACGCATGCTCAAGCCCTTTAGGGTTGTCCGCCCAGGTGAGTGGACCCGGGTGATTGGATATGTTGATTTTCAAAGATGATCTTACGGTTTGGTTTTTCACGCCCTTACCTCTGACGCGCTTTGCGCAAACGCCAACTAAGAAGCAAAAGAGTCATACCGAAGATCGCAGCATGGAAACCCAATACCCAGCCCGCGGCCAGAAATGATTCGATCGGGCGGGTAAAAAACATCCATAGGATGATCGCACCGAGGAGCACGGAAAGCAGCCCGCTGAGGGCAAGCCAGATCTCGCCCTTGATTTCCCGGCGCAGACGAACGGCGGCGGATATCTCCAGCATACCGGTGAAAATTGCCCAGAATGCCACGCTTACCCACAAGAAATAGGCCAACGCCAAAGTGGCAGCCAGAGGGGCAACTACCACAACGACACCGGTGAGTATGCCGACGATGCCGCTGAACAACAGCCAGCCCCAGCGCTGCTTTTGCCGCATTTGCCGCACCGCTGCAACCAGGTTGAACGCACCATTGACCAAAGAAAATGCGCCGAACACTATCGTCATGGCGAACAAAGCCGAGTGTGGCATCCAGAATGCGAGGACTGCAAAAATCAACGCGAATATGCCGCGCAGCGCAAACAACCACCAATTTTGGGTCAGTGAACACACGGCATCGGCAGGGTTATCCGCATTCGAATCGGCGATGGTATTTGCATTCATGCGATATCTCCTTGATGGATCATGAGATCAGGAAAATCAAGCCTTCATGGCGAAGAGAGGGGCTATTCGCCCCTCTCTTGCGGTTTTAGAACAGCTTTGACAGTCTCGCCTTGATTTCATCGAGCCAGCCTTTTCCGCTCCCGCCTCCGGCCGTCTTTTCCTTGACTTTCTTGAGTTCAGAGTACAGGGGCTCAAAGTCCTTCTTTTTGCCATAGCCCAGCAGTTCTGCCATTTCCAACTGCTGCCGGGCTTCGTTTAACAAGTCCTGCAGGCGTTCACCGGACGCCTCGCTGCGCTGGCCATCTTCTGTCAAGGTCTCGGCGCGCTTGACGAGCAGTTTGGCGCGCAGGATGGGCAGCGGGATGACGCTGAGTGTCTCGACGAGCGTGCCGAGCGCCAACTGCAGCGCGGCCTTGGCCTCTTCGATCTTGCCCTGATCGATCAGCGGCACGACGGATTTCACGGCTGCCGGGTAAGTCGCCAGAGGGATGTTGGTGACCGCAATCACGATTTCGCTGGCCAGCAATGCCAACACGCGACGAGCGCGTTGCACCTCGCCATGTTTGAGGGCATCCAGCGCCTCGTCAGTCATCGCCTCAACGGTTTCCGTGTTGGCGAACAAGTCGTGCACGATGGTGCGCACATCAACGGGGGCCAGGGCGAGCGTGGGTTCGCGTGCAACGATCAGCTCCAGCTTTCCCGTCACTTCGGCCAGCGTTGCCAGTGCTCGCGCGGATTCTTTTTCGTCCAGGGCCGCCAGCGCTGATTTGGTCAGCGCCAAGGCCGAGACGGCCTCATCGAGGACTTGTTTACGTTTGTCTGCCGCCTGCGAGTCCGTTTCCTTCTGAACCTCAGGCTGTACCTCCGTGACGACTTCAGGCTTGGGCTCTGGTCTGGCAGGAAGGCTGCTTACCGCGGCCTGTTCGTTCGTGCCTTCGTTGATCGCGTTGGGATTCGATGTTTGCTCATTCATGGTGATATGCCTCGTATGAGATAGTGAAAATAGGGGAATCTATTGGGGCCGACTGCGAATATCGCGAGACTGACCGATGGAGCAGTCGGCCCCTTCATCACCTCAAAACAGCTTTTGGATGCGCGTCTTCAACTCGTCGAACCATCCATTGCCGCTTTTGCCACCAGCCGACTTTTGCTCAATGGACTTCACCTGATCGAAGATGGGTTTGAAGTCCTCCTTCTTGCCATAACCCAGGATTTGCGCCAGCTCGATCTCCGTGCGCACGGACGACAGCAAGGTGCTGAGCTCCTCGTTCTGCTTGGCATCGCGCTTGTCGGTCTCGGCCAGCTTTTCAGCTTTTGCTATCGCGGCTTCGGCCCGTAGCACGGGCAGAGGGAGTACAACTTGGGTGACCACCAGCGTGTTCAGTGCTCGGGCGAGCTCTGCTTTGGCTTCGTCGATCTTGCCGCTGTCGACGAGCCGTGCAGCCGACTTGATCGCTGCCGGGTACGTTGCCATGGGCAGGTTGTCGGTTTCGATCACGATTTCGCTGGCCAGATTGGCAACGATGGGCCGGGCCTTTTGCACCTCGCCATCACCCAACAACTCCCGAGACAACTTGACCGCTTTCTTTACCGATTCCACGTTGGCGTGGATATCATGGGTGATGACGCGTACATCGACCGGCGCCAAAGCAAGTTTGGCGTCGCGTGCCAATACCAGTTCCAGCTTTCCGGTGGCCAGTTCCAGCGCAGCGAGCGCCTCCTTGGTCTTATTTGCATCAAGGAGGGTCAAAGCCTCCTGGGTCTTGGTGAGCGCCGTGATGGCGTCCTGAGTGAGCTCGGAACGCTTTTTTTCGGCTTCCTGGGCGGCCTTGTCGTCTACTTGTGGCTGCGCCGCCTTGGGTGCGACAGAGGGCGCTGCAGCGCTTGGACTTGCCGCCGATTGGGCCAAAACCGGTCCACTCAGTCCGATGCAGACCGCCAGGGCAAGTGCGGAACGGATGTATTGGGGCTGTTTGATATTCATGATGTTGGACTCCAATTGAAGTTAATTGACTGAAATTTCAATCTGCTTCGGCTTGGCTTGCTCGGCCTTGACAAGCCGCACTTCCAGCACGCCGTCTTTCATCGAAGCCGTCACCTTGGTCGGATCAACGTTGTCAGGTAAGACAAAGCTGCGCACAAAGCGGCCATACGCACGTTCGATGCGGTGGAATTTCTTGCCCTGCACATCTTTTTCCAATTTGCGCTCGCCGCTGATGGTGAGCACCCCGTTCTCCGCGCTGACGCGCACGGCATCCTTGGGGACCTCCGGCAGATCCAGCTTGAGGACGTATGCGTTCTCATCCTCGCTGATGTCCACCATTGGTGCCCAGTCCGCCGTGGTCATGGCTTCATTGCCGGTATGGGCACCCTGTCGCTGGGGTGTCCGTCCCAACATCGTCGCCAGGCGGTTTTGCAATTCATCCAGTTCCCGGAAGGGGTCCCACGGAGTCAATGCAGACATATCGGTTCTCCTTACACAATGCCAACGAACTAGATGGCACACCGTTCAGAGCTGTCGGCTTACCCTGAATGGCGTCTACTACTTTTTCGTCATGAACAAGTCCTTGGGTCAATTGACGGATGTCGTTCTCGTCGAGCGTCTCCCGCGCCAGCAGCTCGCGCGCACAGCGCTCCAGCACCGTGCGGTTGGTGTCGAGAATCCGGTAGGCGCGCTCGAACACGCCCATCACGATGTCTCGGATGGCCTGATCGATGCGCGTCTGGGTCGATTCGGCCACCCGGCAGCCGCCGTGGGCCAGTTCCGGTGCGTCGAGAAAGCGTGGCCGCTGCGCCTCGAAGGCGATGTAGCCCAGACCTTCGTCCATGCCAAAGCGGGTGATCATGTCGCGGGCAATGTCGGTGGCCCGCGCCAGATCGTCCGCCGCCCCGGTAGAGAGTTCGCCGAACACCAGCTTTTCGGCGGCACGCCCGCCCAGCAGCACGGCGATCTTGTGTTCCAGGTCGGCGCGCGTCATCAGGAAGCGGTCTTCGGTGGGGCGCTGCAGCGTGTAGCCGAGCGCCCCGATGCCGCGCGGGATGATCGAGATTTTGTGTACCGGGTCGGTGCCGGGCAGCGCCAGCGCCACCAGCGCATGGCCCATTTCGTGATAGGCCACGGTTTCCCGTTCCTTGGGATTGAGCACGCGGTTCCTCTTTTCCAGGCCCGCCACGATGCGCTCGATGGCGGCGGTGAAGTCCTGCAATTCCACGGCGGACGCTTTGCGCCGGGTCGCGGCCAGCGCGGCTTCGTTGACCAGATTGGCGAGGTCCGCGCCGGAAAAGCCCGTGGTCAGCGCCGCCACCTGTTCGAGATCGACTGCCGGCGCCAACGTCACCTTCTTCACATGGACTTTCAGGATATCCAGCCGCCCCTTCTTGTCGGGCCGGTCCACCAGCACCTGACGGTCGAAGCGGCCGGCGCGCAGCAGCGCCTGGTCGAGGATTTCGGGCCGGTTGGTGGCGGCCAGGATGATGAGCCCCACCGAGCTGTCGAAGCCGTCCATTTCGGTGAGCAGCTGGTTGAGGGTCTGCTCGCGCTCGTCGTGGCCGCCGATGGGCCCGCCGGCGCCGCGCGCGCGGCCCAGTGCGTCGAGTTCGTCGATGAAGATGATGGCCGGCGCCTGCACGCGGGCCTGCTCGAACAGGTCGCGCACGCGCGCCGCACCCACGCCGACGAACATCTCGACGAACTCCGAGCCGGAGATTGAGAAGAACGGCACCCCGGCTTCACCCGCGACGGCCTTGGCCAGCAGCGTCTTGCCGGTGCCGGGCGGCCCCACCAGCAGCACACCCTTGGGGATGCGCGCGCCGAGACGGCCATAGTCCTGCGGATTCTTCAGGAAATCGACGATCTCGACCAGCTCCGCCTTGGCCTCATCCACCCCCGCGACATCGGCGAACGTCACACCGGTGTTCTTTTCCACGAACACCTTGGCGCGGCTCTTACCGATGTTGAGAAACCCGCCCATGCCCTGCTTCTCGGCGAAGCGGCGGAACAGGAAGAACCAGACGCCAAAGAAGGCTACCGCTGGCAGGATCCACGACAGCACATCGCGCAGCCAGGTGCTCTCCAACACGCGGGCATAGGGCACGTCGTACTTCGACAGGCGATCGGCAAGATCGGGTTCGACCCTCGTTGCCACGATCGTCGTCTTGCCCCGGCTGTCCGGCGACTTCAGGCGCCCGGCCACCGTACGATCCGACACCAGCACTTCGGCCACGCGACCCTCGGCCAGCGCCTTCTCGAACTCGCTGTAGGGCACCGGCTCGACGGTTTTCGCCGTCTGCCAGTAGCTCTGCAAACTCAACAACAGCAGGAGGGCAACGATCCAGTAGCCGGTATTCCATTGATTCTTTTTTTCCATGGGCCGTGTTCCTCGAAAGTCGAGTCGCCAGAGGATCAGGTGAACAGACGGGCCGCGCCGTCACGCAAACGGATGGCCAGCGAGCGGGAGGGCAGTGCCGCCGCTGATGAGCAGCCCCCACGGCGTGGCCGACCGCGGATCACGCTTGTAGACGACCGCGTGACCCGCGGCCACGACCGCCACCGCGATCGAGGCCAGGGAGGCTGCCCATGCCAGGCCGATGGGATCGGACACGGCAGCCTCTCCCAACATTAAGACGCGTCGCTCGCCGACTTCTTCTTGCGAGAGCCCTTACCCGCGTCGCCATGCGGCGCCTCGGCCGCCTTCGCGGCATCCGGCTGCTCTGGCTCGGCCGGAGTCTGCGGTGACTCATGGCGTTCGAACACCACGCGTTCGGCCTTGTCGTCCCAGCGTGCGCTGGCGTGATCGCCCTTGCCGATTCCGCCGCCGAGCATCTCGCGTGCCAGCGCGGTTTCCAGCTCGCTGCGGATCAGGCGCTTGAGTTCACGCGCACCGAACTCCGGCTTGTAGCCTTCTTCCGCGAAATGGTCGATCAAAGTCTGATCGAAGGTGAGCGTCACGCCCTGACTGGCGGCGCTGCGCGCCACGCGATCGAGCTGCAGGCCAACGATGTGGCGGATCTCCTCCTTGCCCAGCGCATGGAAGACGATGATCTCGTCGATGCGGTTGAGGAACTCGGGCCGGAAGTGGCCGCGCAGCACGTCCATCACCTCGGCCTTGGTCTTTTCGTACTCCTCGCCGGCCGCCCCGCGCGCCTTCAGCCGTCGCTGGATGATGTCCGAACCCAGGTTGGACGTGGCGATGATGATGGTGTTGGTGAAATCCACCACCCGGCCCTTGCCGTCGGTGAGGCGGCCGTCATCGAACACCTGCAGCAGGATGTTGTAGACGTCGGGGTGTGCCTTCTCGATCTCGTCGAGCAGCAGCACACTGTAGGGCTTGCGCCGCACCTTCTCGGTGAGCTGACCGCCTTCGTCGTAACCGACATAGCCCGGAGGCGCGCCCACCAGCCGCGCCACGGTGTGGCGTTCACCATATTCCGACATGTCGATGCGCAACAGGGCGTGCTCATCGCCGTAGATCGATTCGGCCAATGCCTTGGCGAGCTCGGTCTTGCCCACCCCGGTCGGGCCCAGGAACAGGAAGGTAGCCACCGGTTTGCTGCCTTCGCGCAGGCCGGCGCGAGACAGCCGCACGGCATCGGCCACGGCACGGACCGCCTCGTCTTGTCCCACCAGGCGCTCGTGCAGCCGTTGTTCCAGGTGCAGCAGCTTTTCGCGCTCTTCCACCGTCAACTCGTTGACCGGGATGCCGGTCAGGCGCGAAACGATCTGGGCCACGTGTTCCGCCTTGACTTCGGCACTGCCGGAGGCCCGCTCCCGCTCCCAGTCCTCGATCAGCTTCTTGAGCTCGGCCTCCTTGGCCTCGATGCGCTTGCCGAGCTCGGCGGCCTTGTCGTACTGCTTGCGCGCGGCCACGTAATCCTGTTCACGCCGCAGCTGGTGCAGTTCGGACTCCAGCTCCTGCACGGCCACCGGCCGGGCCGTGGCCGACAGCTTCACGCGCGCGGCCGCCTGGTCGAGCAGGTCGATGGCCTTGTCGGGCAGGAAGCGGGCGGTGATGTAGCGGTCGGACAACTCAGCCGCCGCGATGATCGCGTCCTCGGAGATGCTGACCTTGTGGTGCGCCTCGAAGGTGTCGCGCAGGCCGCGCAGAATCATGATGGTCTGCGCTACCGTCGGCTCGGGCACCGTCACCGGCTGGAAGCGCCGCTCCAGCGCGGCATCCTTCTCGATGTACTTCTGGTACTCATTGAGCGTGGTGGCGCCGATCAGGTTGAGTTCGCCGCGCGCCATCATCGGCTTGAACACGTTTGCCACGTCCAGCCCGCCTTCGCCACCACCCTGGCCGGCACCGACGATGGTGTGCACCTCGTCGATGAACAGAATCAGCTCACCCTGGTGCTCGGAGATTTCCTTCAGCACCTTCTGCACGCGCTCCTCGAACTCGCCCCGGTACTTGGCGCCAGCCACCATTGCGTTGATGTTGAGTTCCACCAGGCGCTTGTCGCGCAACGTCTCGGGCACTTCGCCCGCCACCATGCGCTGCGCCAGCCCCTCGACGATGGCGGTCTTGCCCACGCCCGGCTCGCCGATCAGCACCGGGTTGTTCTTCTTGCGCCGGGCCAGCACCTCGATGGTGGTCTCGATCTCCTGCGCGCGGCCGATCACCGGGTCGAGCTTGCCGTCGCGCGCCATCTTGGTCAGGTCGCGCGAGTACTTGTCGAGTTCTGGCGTGTTGGTCGGCGTCTCGGCGCGGCCATCCTCGGCGCCTTTGCCGACCACCTTGCTGACCTGTTGGCGCAGCGCCTGCGGCGTCAGGCCGTAGCGGCGTAGCAGGTTGGCGGCCAGACCTTCGCCTTCCTCGGCCAGACCGACCAGGAAGTGCTCCGGACCGACATAGGAATGGCCGAGTTCATTGGAGGCCACGAAGGCGCGGCTGAGCGCATCCTTCACGCGGGGCGACACGCCGATCTCGCCCTCGAATGGCTTGTCTCCGCGCTTGGCCTCGGACTCGATCTGCCGCTTGAGGTCATCGACCTTGATCTTGAACTGACCCAGGATGGTCTTGACCACGTCGCTGTCGGCCAGCGCCAGCAGCAGATGTTCGGTATCCACCTCGGAGCGGCCAAATTCGGCAGCGTGTTTGGCGGCCTCCTGCAGCAGGGCTTCCGACTGTTCGCTGATGCGGCTGGCCAAACCACTGCCGCGACGGCGCGGCGCACCCGAACCTGCGGCGGCGGGCTCGCCGAACGAGGCATCGACCACGTCATCGGTATCGGCGGCAACGGGCGTCGCGTCGTCGCCGATGCGGAAGAAATCACTGCCGAGGAAGTCCTCGAACAGGCCGCTGCGCGAGCCGAACAAGGCTTCCAGCGGCGAGACGGTGCGCTTTTGCTGGCGCACCAGTTGGCGGTAATGGTCGTCACACAACAGCATGGTGCTGTGACGACCGTTGAGATTGGCTTCCACCCGCACGGTGGCGGGTTGGCCACAGACCTGGCATTGTTTTCTGGCCATGCTGATGCTCCTGAGAAAGTTGAGGCGACGAGGCATCTCGAGCCGCGACACCTCGTCTCGTACCGGGTTTTTCTTGTGACGAACGAGCCGGCGACGTCAGCTGTTGATCGGGATCGAACGTCCCTGCTTCGGCGCGCTGACCTCGCGCTTGTCGATCGTGACCGTGAGCACCCCGTTCTTGAACGATGCCTTGATCGAATCCTGGTTGGCGTCGTCAGGCAGGTTCAAGGCGCGCTGAAAGCTGCCGTAGGAGCGCTCCACACGGTGGAAGCCACCTTCCTTCTTCTCCTGTTCCTGGCGCTTCTCGCCACGCACCACCAGCACGTCGTTGTCGAGGGTGATCTGGATGTCCTTTTCCTCGACACCGGGCACTTCCAGGGCAATCTTGTACTGCTTGTCGGTTTCCTGGATATCCAGGGCCGGCTTCAGCATGCCCGACCAATCGGATGGCAGCCGCGGCATGGCCAGCGCCGGAAAACCGAAGCCCCGGAATGCGTCATCGAACAGCCGGTCGATCTCGCGATGCAGTTGCAGGATCGGGCTGACTGGCCCGCTCGCCGCTGGCAGGTCATTGCGCTGCACCGGCAGGGAAGAGGCGGTCTGCTGCTCTTGCTGCTCGTTCTTGAACCAGTTCCAGGGAGCCAACTTCTTGAAATCGATGTCCATGTCATACCTCCAGAAAAATTGAAAAACGAGTTACTCAAGCCTTTGCCTGCTGCGACGGGCAGTGCGCCCAGGCGACACGGGCTGCTCGGATGACTTCTGCTGTTCACGCTTGCGCATCACCTCCTTCTTTGCTCCGGCTCGGGTCTGATCATTGATCCACTGATCGATTTCACTTTGACGAAACCGCCACGTCCCGCCCACCTTGAAAGCCGGAATTTCCCCGTGCGCGCGAGCCGATAAAGCGTCCGCTTGCCGACTTTCAAGTACGCAGCCAATTCATCGAGCGTGAAAATCACCTGTAGGTGCGCTTTCATCTCACCCTCTCCAATCGCGTCGCTTTGCGGTTCCGGCCAAGGAAATCCTTACAAGACTTTGCAAGATATTGCGCTTACCAGAACAAACATCAAGAGTCAATGTACAGCGATCTCCCGCCCCATTGATGCAGGTCAACTGCTCAGGCAAGGCGCAGCGGGGCGGCCTGATCAGGCCATGGACAGCGCCTGGCTCGTCAGCCTGCGTGTGCCACAGGCGCCTCGATCAAACACCGATCCTCACGTTGTAGCCGAGTGCCCGCAGCCCCTTGCTCGTCTGCATGTTCCTTGGCGGAAACTCGTCTGGGCGCGCCCAGCCGACGATTTCCCCGAGGCTGCTCAGGCCAACGTGCGGAATTGCCCAGTCGTCGCTGCGGATCGCGTTCCAGAGTCGGGCCGAAACACTTCCGTTGCCCCAGACAGCGTAGTTCAACAGTATCCGTCCGGCCAACACACCTTCCCGACACCGCCGCCGAAGGCCATGGCCCATCAAGCGGATTTTCCATGCCCCCTCAGCGCCGTACCTACAGCAAATCTTTCAAGGCCCAGGTCATTCAGGAGTGTTCTGAACCCGGTGCCTCCATCGCAAACATCGCCTTGGGCTACAGCCTCAATGCCAACCTCGTCCACAAATGGATTCGGCTGCATACCCAGAAAACCACGGCTATCCAGCCAGCGTTCATCCCGTTGCCTTCTCAAATGCTCGGCGCGGGATCGCATGCTCAAGTGCGCTGCTGCGATCATGAGTTTGATCCAGTCGGCCCGTAATAATGGGCACGATCCGTATGCCTATCTCAAGGATGTGCTGACACGGTTGCCGACGCAGCGGGCGAGTGAGATTGCAGAGCTGCTGCCGCATAGGTGGCATCCGGCATAGTCGCGCAAGACGGTTTGCCCACACGCTTACGTTCAACAGCTCAAGCACCGTCCGCCCTTCGCGGGATCGTTGCCGCCAGAGCCACACGCCGAACTTTTCCACCTTGTCGTCGCCGGCCTGCGGTCAGTCAGGCAAGCCCAGGTGCTCGTTTTCCTGCTTGATCGCGTGGTCTCGGATCGCGTGCACCCGGGAAACGGCATCCACGAACTGCCACCATCTCTTAGCTTGGCGGGGTCAAGCCAGCCGGGATGCCCGGACGGTTACGCTGGTCCGCGCCCAGTTGCAGCACCAAGGTCGGCCGCAGTGATGAAGCGGGTCTTGATGCCGCACTGCGCCGCCCGATAGCGCAGTGCGATGGCCAGATGCGTCTTGCCGACTCCCAAGGGGCCTATATCGCCTTGGCACGGCTCCGGGCAGTTTCGGGGAGGCTGCACGCAGTGCGCGACAAGATGTATCGCAGCCGAACTGCGGTGTATTCTGCAATCAGCCTAGGGCCGCGCGTATCCGCTGCTTCCAGTCGAACACCCGGGCATGGTTGGCCCCAGATGAGCTTTCTTTCGGGTGATGCACAGAGTGCAAAGGCTCACAGTACTTCGCCATGGTGCCTGGCCAACGCAACGAGCCTTTCACTGTCTCCCTCAAGATCCTGTCTATGCATTTTCCTGCCTCAACACCTGCTTTGAAGCCCATGATCCGCGTTGACATGGTCTTCCGGTTGTCTGAGGTATCTATTTCTAGAAGGTAGCGTTGATCGCCGTTTTGCAGCTTGAACCTTGCCAGCAGATAGCAGCGTGATTTTTCGTGATCAATCATGTGGTAGCTGCAACGTGGAACGGGCGGCAGAGGCCTCACTTCCAGTGCTACCAGCGCAACTCCAGACTCTTGGGTGATTTGTTCAAGAATCTCTCGGAGCAGCGAGAAGCGATCTGCAAGCCGTTCATGCTCGTCCCCATCACCCTCTCCCTCACCCAATTGTTGGAATTCTCCTGACGCTATGCTGCCCTCGCTCACAGGATCAGCCACGCCGAAGAGTTGGCTTTCTCTGCTCGGGCATTGCTCGTCGTCGACCTTCTTGCCATGACCGTTGGCACGCTCCCCGTTGTAGGCGATCTTGGTGCGCAGCTGAGCATCAAACGTGACTCCCTCAACGGGCAGATGAATCAACCTCTGCTCCTTGGCAGCAGTCGGCTCTTCGTCAGCATCCACCTCCAACTCTTTCGCTCCCGATGGCACGGATACACAGCCTGTGTTCTCTCCCCTGACGGGTAACTTGAGAGCAGGGTGATGGAAAAAAATATCACCGCGATGGCTAAACCGGAGCCCCTGAAGCTTTTCGATCTCCCAGACCAGCAATTCGTTGCTTTCCGGATCAAAGGGGCCTCGCACATCCATGGTGGTACCCGCGAGGGAAGTGGGTGCCTGAAAGTCGAACTGCCACCTGGCATACGCCGACTCTTGCAGTACCCGCTCTTGCCTTTGATTGAGGCTTTGCCAGATTGACTCGAAGGATCGCCTCACATCCTGATTCAGCAGCAGCCAACTGAAATGGTCTCTGTATCCCTTGATTTTGAGAAGCTGACTTGGGGCCCCCGTCTTCGGGGGCGTATGGATATGAACAACATCGCCCTCTCTGTAGATCGTGAAGGCCATGTCCAAGCCATTCGGTGCGAAGGCTGCACGAACGATGAAGGCTGCGTGGAAGAACATTTTTCGTGCCAGCTCGAATTTCGGCAGCCAGACGGTCAGACCATCGACCTCGAACACAAAGCATCGCTGTCCAGATATCTCAGGATTTGCAGCAAGCCTTCTGGCCAGACGTGGGCACTCACCCAACTGCCTTTCCCGCCAGGTATCTATTGCAGGAAGCACCACCGTCTTCTTGAAACCACTGGGACGATAAGGAGCCCCTTCTTCGCCAAGAAACTCGCGACCAACGGCCAAGACACACGACATCTCCTGTGCGAACCGCTGCAGCTGCAGCTGACCGTTACGCTCAAAGAGAGCCGCCAACTGCCACTGGGCCGCCGGAGTCTTGGCCCTGAAAAAATTTCCAACGGCCAGCAACCTGGATCCGTTCGGGATCTGACGAAATACTGTCCTATTCAATCCATCTTCCTATCAATCGAATGAACGCAGTGGTCAGTGGTGCCACCCTGCTTTTTTCCAATCCACAACGCTTTTCCAGCTCCCAGCGCCTAGACGTTATGCCTGTCTGTACATCCTTCAGCATCGCTGCAGTCAGGCGACGGATCTGATACTCGCCGACGGACTCGGCATAGCGATCCAGGAAGGTGCAGCAAAGAGGCAATTGATCGAGACGGTGCTCGACTGATGCCCGATGGGGTAGCTGCTGCAGGAACCAGTTGCGACTCCTGCGCGGAAGGCCCAGGTCTTCTTCGCTACCTCTACCAATCCGGATCAGCAGGCGCACCAACCTTATGTCACGCGCTCGCCAGTCGATGTGGCTGTTGTTGCCCTGTCGGCGCTGCCTGACCTGGTTCGCAACCATCAGCCAGTGTCGGTCATGACGATAGAGCCAGGCGTAACATGCCCCTGCTCCGTCTTGCCTGGCTGCCTTGGCTCCACCGTGATTAGCCAGTGCTTGCAGCCAAATGGCTCGGTACTGCTGCTTTTGCTCAAACTCAGCAGGGAGCAGCTGCACTGACCGCTCGGAGGCAAGGTCGACCTGGCGAGTCTTCGCCTCGCTGATCAGCTCGCCAGCATGCTGGCCAGGGCGCAGGCTGGTCCAGACGATCAGATGCTGCAGCGCACTGAATCCCTTGCGATGCTTCCTGAACATCGCCAACAGCCAAGGTGGAGGCTCTCCGGATGTCAGCAGACCGTTCGCAGCAAGCCAATCCCTTTGATGGGATGCCAGGATCTTCTCCCAGATGACTTCAGCCCTGACCTGCCGGCCTCGCCTGGCGCCGCACTCTGTAGCCAGGTACCGGTACAGGTTGGTCCAGCGTCCGTAGCCAGGCGATTGCACCTCTTCGAGCGCCAGCAGCTGCATAGCAGCCTTGGCGAGCCTGATAGCCTCTTCACCCACGGGACTCACGCGAAGATCACGGGGCAGAAACAGTGGAGAGGCTGTATGAAACTCGTGCCGCTGCGCTCGACGGAACGGGATAGGTGAGTTCAGGAGCTGACAGCCATGCTCGGGACAGGCATCTATCCCTTGAATCTGCCAGCTACGCCGCCAGTAGGGTTCACCGTAGCGCGCAGCCATATCTTCAAAGCAGATCGGGCAGTAACGCAGCCAATCGGGCCACTTGACCAAGGCCGTCGAGGCCCCAGACAGACCAATCGTCGGCCGGTCGGGAGCAAGCATGGCCTGAAAAAGATCGGTACGGCGCTCCGGCGGAATGAAAGGGGCATAGAGCGGGAACAGCGTGTGATTCAGGATCATGCCTTCCGCATCCAAGCCCGTGTTGTTCGCCAACGCAGTCAGGTGTGTGGGCAGATCGGTGATCGCGGCAACCTTGCTGTCACCGAAAAGCATGTGCAGCAAGGTCTTGTGGCTGCCTATCCCCAGATGTACCCGGCACCGGGCAATACCGCTGTAAAGCAGTTCGTCCGGGTAGAGCCTGGGGAAGTAAATGTCAGCTCGCTCTCAGCAGAGGCCGCAGATCGAGGATCAAGCCAGCCTGCTTGAATCTGTCATAGGCCTCGCTTTCAGGCCCATCGGCATAACGTCGGCGCAGATCCTCCTCGGATAGGCACCCCCACTCCGTCCGCTTAACTCTGGAAATGCCGGGCCTCTTGGGAGCGTCCTGCGCGAGGTAGGCCGTGGCCTTGTGAATCAGGGCCGCCAGCGGGATGTCCGGATTCTCCGCCAACAATTCATCGGCCATGGGAATGGCGATGTCCCTCGGGATTTCCATACCTTCGAGCAGGGCGGCCAACCGCTTTGCCTTGTCATCAGCCGGAGGGGCCGGTGGTTTAGGTTGGGGGACGCTATCCAGAGAGCGAGTCAGGGTCAGCAACCGTCCCTCGATCTCTGGCATCAGCAGGTCGTCATATTTGGCGATCAGCTCGGGCCTACCGCTCCGCAAGGCCGCCAGCATCGGATGGACCGGTTTGAACTCGTCCTCGAAAACCCTGCGCAGCAACAGCGGCTTAATGCACTCGACACCTGTCACTATCGCCCGGATCTGCGCCAGCGCGAACAGCTTGATGACGATGTCCATGACCCCTTGGGTGAGGTCGTACATCGTAGCCTCCAGTTCATCATCCAGCGGCGCCGCATTTCGCAGCCACTGATACTTCCAAAGCCGCTTCAACAGACGCTTCCAATGCTCGTCCCGAGGCAACCTATCCCAGCGGATGCTGCCCAACCCGGAGACCCGCCGAGCAGCCCGGAACGTGCGCTGGAAGAACTTGCTGGCCCGGTGGGTGCCGACCTGAATGATCGGAACACCGATGGTGTTCACCAGCGACACGAAGAAATTGTGCATTTTTTCGGCACCACCGGAGCGTGCCTCGTTGAGGTTCTGAACCTCGTCGATGATCAGCACTCCGAGCGTGTGCAGATTGGCCACCTGGCACATGGATGCCAGCAGACGTTTGGTACCCAGCTTCTTGCGTCCGTGGCTACGGCTGTAGTGGGTACCCAGGATCTTGTCTACTTCGTTGAAGAAGCTCAGGCACAGCTCATCCAAGTCACCGTCAATTGGGCAGTCGATCTTCAGGTAGACCAGTTGGGTGATGTTGTAATCAGGGTGATGGAGAGCTTGGGGGTACATGCCCAGAATCCGCTCCAGCGTGCGCGTCTTGCCGCAACCGGAGCAGCCGAACAGCGACAGGCTGTTGGCCGTAGAGGAGACACTCTGGTACACCGCCGCATCCAGATCCTCCTCCTCGACACGGCGATAGCCATTCTGCAGGTGCGCATACCAGGCACCGCTGGCCGGATTCCGACCGATGTACCCTTGACGGATCATCAGGCTGATCTTGCTCTCCAGCTCCAAGTGATGGCTCAGCGGCTGGAAGAAGCCGTGCAACAGGCGGGCAATCGCATGTGCCCTGAGCCGACCATCCAGAAGCGCCTCCTGCGGCTCGAAACCGGGAAGCTGCTGCAATAGATCGACCACCTCCTGCAGATCAGGAATCGGAGGCAATGCGCTGATGAGCGGATTGTCCTGATACTCGGGAAGCTGCTGCTCCTGGTAACGCGCCAGGGGAATGACTCCGCGCTGGAATTCTTCAGTCATCCTCTTCCTCCTTGAATATCAGGTCACTGAGATCTGGGAAGGCATAATCTTCCTGCTTCTCGCCCCGCAGTGGGATCACCTCGGCTGGCTTTTCCTGCTGTGCTTTATCCGGTTTGAATGCTGTTTTCTGGCGTTCCTGGCGCTTTTCCTGCTGCTTGTTCTCGCGGATCTGGGTTCCCAGATCCTTCGTGGTCATACCCGTTTTGACCGGACTGGCATCCTCTGCCTGGGCAACGATGGACTCGATCTGCTTCAGAAGATTGCCTCTCTCTACCAAAGCTTCCGCCGCCGCGTTGGTATCGCTACGCCGTTCCTCTCTGGACAGCAGCCAGACATCCCAGAAGGTCATCCCCCTGAAGCGTCGACTGCGGTCGGCAAGATCGCAAACCCAGTAGTCCTTGAGACTATTGGACGGCCGCAGGTAGATGTGGTCGGCGCTACGCGGATCGTATGCGACCGTTACCCCTGTCGGCCGGCGCCCCTGGCCTCGGTGAAACCAACCCTCCCTGATTGCTTCCTGGCAGGTGTAGAAGCAGCCGAACAGCCTGATTCCCAGCTCCGAAACCGTGGCCGACTCATGGGGCAAGAGATTTATCCGCACCAGCTCCTCGGGCGCAGTACGTAACCGGCCGGTCAAGTTGGCCAAGCCCCAGTTCCACAGCATGACCGGGATGGCTGGCAGATCGCCCGGCATACCAGAGGTTCTGTCGTATTTGCTCAAGGTATGAAAGTTGTTGTGGTAGAGGATGCCGGCAATGATGATCTGGGTGAACTCGGGCAAGGTCAGACTGGCATCAAGTCTGTAGTCGTGGCCACCCCGCTTCCGGCTGGTGGTGTCCTCGACCACACCGCTGGCATAGGGCTTGAAACGCTCCTGCACCGTCCGGAAATAACGCTCGACGATCCCCTTGGCATCTCCTCGCCTGGCCGGTGCATTCTCGATGCGAACGCCGAAGGCTTGGGAAAATGCTTCCACCTTGGTGCCATTCAGTTCGCCCTTATCGGCCAGCACCACATCCGGCAAGCCTTTGACCGGCCAGTCGCTGGCATCGATCTCCACGCTATACTGGCGGCAATACTCAACCTTGTCGGCGACCGTGTTGGCCAATGCCACCATGGCACTGACCCAGGAAGGTCCCTCGAATCCGACGTACATACCAACGACCATGCGGCTGAACACGTCGATCACCATGTAAACGACAGGCCTGCCGACGATAAGGCTGCGATCATGTTCTGAAACCAGATAGATATCGGCGATGGTGGCATCGATCTGGTAGCGGTATCCGGGCCCCAGTGCCTCGGTCGTCGATGTACTGCTGAGCGGTCGGAAGTCCTTGGCAAAATCCACTGCGGACACCCTGCATGGCAAGGTGTCGGTGAAGTGATATTCGCGCCCATAGAAGTAACGGAACTGCCCCAATGTAGGCAGTTCGGAGGTCGGCAGCTCCGTCAGAACAGCACGGAGCAGATTCAGCCCGGCGGCGTAGGCATCAGGAATGGACGGATGTTTTTCCTTGAGCAAACGTTCCTCGATGACCCGGCGAAAAATGCGCTCGATGTCCGGCGTGACATTGCTCCCTTTCCCCTCCATCACCACTCTGGGCCTGCCCAGCTTGGCCTGGTTCGGCTTTCTGCGCTTGCCACGGGCGCCCGAGTTGACATAGTCCGGCAAGAGGGCATTCCTGCACATGCCTCGCTGCCAGTAGCGCCTCAGTAACCTATACACCGTCTGATTGGTGACACCATGGCGCTCCATGATGCCTCTGACAATGAGCCCTCTGGGGCGCCGCACGAAAAGCTGGGGGTCGTGCACAAAATCCGCCAGCATTCCCCAAGCTTCATCACGCTTCTGCTGATCAAGGGAACCTTCCTCAACCTCCCGTAGGACTGTTTCCTCGAAGGGATCGGCAATGCTCTCCAGCTCCCGCTCCATGATCAGACGCTCCAGCTCTACAATCGATATCGGTTCGGGCAACGCCGTGTCCGAATCGATATCGATCCAGATTGCCTGCTCGGTACCGGACCAAAGCAGGCGCTTTCGCAGTTCCCCCATCCGGAACACCTGATTAACGGGCAACACTGCTCAGCTCCTGATGCATTTGATGAGAGTTGGCAACCAGGTCTTTCGGCTTCAGCTCCCGGTAAGGAGTGTCAAGATCGAAAAGGAAACAGTGCCGGGCCAGCAACTGGCGTAGCCAATAGAGCGCCTGACCGGCCTCCAGCTGGCCGGAGGTATCCAGTCCTTGGGCAATAGCGGTCAGCTTCCGGTCTGGGTGACGCTGAAACTCGAGCAGAAACAGCTGCTGGTAATGGGCGAGATCGTCCTGAGCGATGTCGCCTTCAGCATGGGCAGGATAGAGCCATTGGATATTGGCAAATGCCACCTTGGATACCTCGCGCTCCGTGACGATGACCCAGGGAATACCTTTTTCCTGCCAGTAGCGCCTTTCAAGCTCAAGCCTCTCGATAACTTCAGGCTTCTGCAGGTCGGTACTGTACTTGGCCTGAATCGCGATGCTCGGGCGCTGAGGATCTTCGAAATCCACCAGAAAGTCGCTGGTCAGTACCTGCGGGGTACCCTTGTAACAACCGTGGGGCAGGCCAAGCTCCTCGGCGATGCGCACCGTATCTTCGACCCGCATCGGAAACTGTTCACGGATATCGGTGACATGGGGAGACCGATCCAAGGTCAGGAAGATGGCCAGTTCAAGATCGGATAGAAGATGGTGTAAACGCCGGGTCTTGCTGCCAGGCAGGCGGTGGGAGCGACCCAGCGAGGACACGTCCCTGGTGTAGATGAACGGCTTGTAGTCTGATCCCTGGCCTTGGCCACGCCCGTCCTTGAGCCTTCTATCGATCTGGGCCTGGGTCAGCCCCTTGAATGTTCCAGACATGAGAAAGCCTGCCCCGCTGTGTCGATGACCTCAACATAGCGGATGCAGGCTCAGAATGAAACTTTATTTATACGGATGATACTTTATTTATACGGATGAACCTTTATTTGCATCCCACACGGCTTTCCGAATGCAACTATTGGCTTACTCGACCGTGACCGATTTCGCCAGGTTGCGCGGCTGATCAACGTCAGTACCCTTGAGCACCGCCACGTAGTACGACAGCAGCTGCAGCGGGATGGTGTACAGGATGGGCGCCAGCGCATCGGCAATATGAGGCATGGCAATCACGTGGGTACCCTCGCCATTGCTCATCCCTGCCTGCTCGTCAGCGAAGACCACCAACTGACCACCCCGTGCACGGACTTCCTGCAGGTTGGACTTGAGCTTTTCCAGCAGTTCGTTGTTCGGCGCGACGGTGACCACCGGCATGTCGTCATCCACCAATGCCAGCGGGCCGTGCTTCAGCTCGCCCGCCGGGTAGGCTTCGGCGTGGATGTAGGAGATTTCCTTGAGCTTCAGGGCACCTTCCATCGCTACCGGGAACTGCGCGCCGCGGCCCAGGAACAGGGTGTGGTGCTTGTCGGCGAAGAGTTCGGAAATTTTCTCCACGGTGGAATCCATCGCCAGGGCCTCGCCCAAGCGCACCGGTAGGCGACGCAGTTGCTCGACCAGCTCGGCTTCAACGCCAGCACCCAAGGTGCCACGAACCTGACCCAGTGCCAGGGTCAGCAACATCAGGGACACCAACTGGGTGGTGAAAGCCTTGGTCGATGCCACGCCGATTTCCGGGCCAGCCAGGGTCAGCAGGGTCAGGTCGGATTCACGCACCAGCGAGCTGATGCCAACGTTGCAGATCGCCAGGCTGCCGAGGAAGCCCAGCTCCTTGGCGTTGCGCAGGGCAGCGAGGGTGTCGGCGGTTTCGCCGGACTGGGAGATGGAGACGAACAGGGTATCCGGCTGCACCACCACCTTGCGGTAGCGGAACTCGCTGGCGACTTCGACCTGGCACGGAATACCGGCCAACTCCTCCAGCCAGTAACGGGCAACCATGCCGGCGTGATAGCTGGTGCCGCAAGCGACGATCTGGACATTGCGCACCTTGGCGAAAAGCTCCGCGGCTTTCGGACCGAAAGCCTGGACCATGACATGATCGGCACCCAGGCGGCCTTCGAGGGTGCGCTGGACAACGGTTGGCTGCTCATGGATTTCCTTGAGCATGAAGTGGCGATATTCACCCTTGTCAGCGGCCTCGGCGCCTTCGTGGTATTGCACCACTTCGCGCTGCACGACGTTGCCATTGGTGTCCCAGATGCGCACCTGCTCGCGCTGGATCTCGGCGATATCGCCCTCTTCCAGGTACATGAAGCGGTCGGTAACCTGGCGCAACGCCAACTGGTCGGAGGCCAGGAAGTTTTCGCCCAGGCCCAGGCCGATCACCAGCGGGCTGCCGCTGCGCGCCGCAACCAGGCGATCAGGCTGCTTGGCACTGATTACGGCCAGGCCGTAAGCGCCGTGCAGTTGCTTGACCACGGCCTTGAGCGCGTCGGCCAGGTCGGGGATGGACTTCAAGGTGTAGTGCAGCAGGTGAACGATCACCTCGGTGTCGGTTTCCGAGCTGAACACGTAGCCTAGGGATTTCAGGTTTTCGCGCAGGACTTCATGGTTCTCGATGATGCCGTTGTGCACCACCGCCAGTTCGTTGCCAGAGAAATGCGGGTGGGCATTGTTTTCGGTCGGCGCACCGTGTGTGGCCCAGCGGGTGTGGGCGATGCCCAACTGACCAACCAGCGGATCGGCGGCCACGGCGGCCTGCAGCTCGCTGACCTTGCCGATACGGCGGCGACGTTCAAGGGTGCCCTGCTGGGTGAAGACCGCGAGGCCGGCGCTGTCATAGCCACGGTACTCAAGACGCTTGAGGCCTTCGATCAGAATGGCGGTGATATTGCGCTCGGCGACCGCGCCAACGATTCCACACATAGTCAATGCTCCTGGCTGATAGCGGCACAAATCACGTTGATGCCGCGGGCTTCAATCTGTTCGCGTGCCTCGCGAGGCAGGCGTTCATCGGTAATAAGGGTGTTCACGCTGCTCCATGGCAGCTCGAGGTTGGGAATCTTGCGTCCAACCTTGTCCGACTCGACCATCACGATCACTTCCCGGGCCACCTCCGCCATGACCCGGCTCAGGCCGAGCAACTCATTGAAGGTAGTAGTACCGCGGACCAGGTCGATACCATCGGCGCCGATAAACAGCTGGTCGAAGTCGTAGGAACGCAGGACCTGCTCGGCAACCTGGCCCTGGAAGGATTCGGAATGCGGGTCCCAGGTACCGCCCGTCATCAGCAGTACCGGCTCGTGCTCCAACTCGCTCAGGGCGCGTGCGACATTCAGGGAATTGGTCATGACCACCAGGCCGGGCTGAAGGCCTAGCTCCGGGATCATCGCGGCGGTGGTGCTGCCACTGTCGATGATGATCCGCGCATGCTCGCGGATCCGCGCAACAGCCGCGCGAGCGATGGCTTTCTTGTAGTGGGAGACGGGCTGGGCCTGATCGGCGATCAGTTCCTGCGGCATGGTAACCGCCCCACCATAGCGGCGAAGCAGTAGACCGTTGCTCTCGAGGGCTGCCAGATCCTTGCGAATGGTCACTTCGGAAGTTTCGAAACGCCTGGCCAGTTCGTCCACGCTCACCTCGCCCTGTTCATTGAGCAGGGCAAGAATGTTATGGCGCCGCTGGGGAGTGTTTCGTTTCGACATACGCGCTTAAGTTTCGTTTCGAAAGATAATTAGGGCAATCAAAACCTGGATCTTTCATTCGGTCAAGCGGGAATTCGACAAAAGGCGAGATCGTGGCACTTTCGTGTTATCCACATGCTCAGCACAAAAGAAAAAGGCCGACTTATGCACAAAGCACAGTCGGCCTTTTTCAGCTGTGTATAACTCAGGTTTTCTTGATCTTCTCAGGCCGTTTCCAGCCATCGATGTTGCGCTGGCGGGCGCGACCAACGGCGAGTTGGGCGGCATCGACGTTCTGTACGATGGTCGAACCGGCCGCAGTGGTGGCACCGGCACCGATATCCACAGGGGCGACCAGGGAGTTGTTCGAACCAATGAACACATCCTCGCCGAGAATGGTCTTGAACTTGTTTGCGCCATCGTAGTTGCAGGTGATGGTGCCGGCACCGATGTTGGTACGTGCGCCGATCTCGGCATCGCCCAGATAGGTCAGGTGACCGGCCTTGGCGCCTTCGCCCAGATGCGCGTTCTTCAGTTCGACGAAGTTACCCACATGGGCCCGGGCTTCCAGCACACTGCCCGGACGCAGACGGGCGAACGGGCCGGCATCGCTGCCCTCGCCCATCACCGCACCGTCCAGGTGGCTGTTGGCCTTGACCACGGCCCCCTTGCGCAGGGTGGTGTTCCTGATCACGCAATTCGCACCGATCTGCACGTCGTCCTCGATGATCACCCGGCCTTCGAGGATCACGTTGATGTCGATGAGTACGTCGCGGCCGACGGTCACTTCACCACGCACATCGAAACGCGCCGGGTCACGCAAGGTCACGCCAAGCGCCATCAGACGGCGGGCTTCGCGGAACTGGTAGTGACGCTCCAGCTCGGCCAACTGGCGGCGGTCATTGGCGCCCTGCACTTCCATCGGGTCCAGCGGTTGTTCAGTGGCGACCACCAGGCCATCGGCCACGGCCATGGCGATAACGTCGGTCAGGTAGTACTCGCCCTGTGCGTTGTCGTTGGACAGGCGCCCCAGCCAATCGGCAAGACGCTTGCCCGGGACGGCAAGAATGCCGGTGTTGCCTTCGCGAATGGCTTTCTGCGCATCGCTGGCATCCTTGTGCTCGACGATGGCGGTAACCTTGCCGGCAGCGTCCCGGACGATACGGCCATAGCCGGTCGGGTCGTCGAGGGTCACGGTGAGCAGGCCGAGTTGCTGGTCATTGACCTTGGCCAACAGGCGCTGCAGGGTCTCGGCCTCGATCAGGGGTACATCGCCGTAGAGGATCAGCACGGTGTCGGCGCTCAGCGCCGGCAGGGCCTGGGCGACAGCGTGGCCGGTGCCCAGTTGTTTATCCTGGAGCACGAAATTCAGATCGTCCGCCGCCAGGCGTTCACGCACCAGTTCAGCGCCATGGCCGATCACCACATGGATGCCCTGTGGCTGGAGCTGACGGGCGCTGTGGATAACATGGCCGAGCATGGAATCGCCGGCGACCGGGTGGAGTACCTTGGGCAATGCGGAACGCATGCGCGTGCCTTGGCCTGCGGCGAGAATCACGATATCGAGAGACATTGACTGGCTACCAATCCTGGGTGGTCAGCGCTGTGACCGGGAGAAGAACGCGGAAAAAGAAAAAGGGTAGCCGAGGCTACCCTTTAACTCAATCGCTTCGCAGATAACCGAATCAACGGCCTTTGCGGAGTTGCTGGACGGTACGCAGCTGGGCTGCGGCCTCGGCCAGACGAGCGGCGGCTGCCGAATAATCGAAGTCCGCGCCTTTTGCATTCAGGGCATTTTCCGCAGCTTTCACCGCTTCCAGCGCCTGGGCTTCGTCCAGGTCACCTGCACGTTGCACGGTGTCGGCGAGAACCTTGACCATGCTCGGCTGGACCTCAAGGAAACCACCGGAGATGTAGAACACCTCCTGCGCGCCACCCTGCTTGGTCAGCGTGATCGGACCTGGCTTGAGATTGGTGATCAGCGGCGCGTGGCCTGGAGCGATACCAAGATCACCCAGGTTGCCGTGAGCTACCAACATCTCGACCAGACCGGAGAAGATTTCTCCTTCCGCGCTGACGATATCGCAATGGACTGTCATAGCCATTTGCTTGCCTCGACCTGATTAGCGCCCCTTTCGGGGCGCCGGGATTACAGTTTCTTGGCTTTCTCGATCGCTTCGTCGATGCTGCCGACCATGTAGAACGCTTGTTCTGGCAGGTGGTCGTAGTCACCTTTGAGGATGCCGCTGAAGCCAGCGATGGTGTCTTTCAGGGAAACGTATTTGCCTGGAGAACCGGTGAAGACTTCTGCCACGAAGAACGGCTGGGACAGGAAGCGCTGGATCTTACGAGCACGGGCAACCAGTTGCTTGTCGGTCTCGGACAGCTCGTCCATACCCAGGATCGCGATGATGTCCTTCAGCTCCTTGTAGCGCTGCAGAACGTACTGAACGCCACGAGCGGTCTCGTAGTGCTCGGTACCGATCACCAGCGGATCCAGCTGACGGGAAGTCGAGTCCAGTGGGTCTACCGCCGGGTAGATACCCAGGGAAGCGATGTCACGGGACAGTACGACGGTAGCGTCAAGGTGGGCGAAGGTGGTCGCTGGCGACGGGTCGGTCAGGTCGTCCGCAGGTACGTATACGGCCTGGATCGAGGTGATCGAACCTTCCTTGGTCGAAGTGATGCGCTCTTGCAGCACGCCCATCTCTTCAGCCAGGGTCGGCTGGTAACCTACTGCCGAAGGCATACGACCCAGCAGTGCGGATACTTCGGTACCGGCCAGGGTGTAACGATAGATGTTGTCGACGAACAGCAGAACGTCGTTACCTTCGTCACGGAACTTCTCGGCCATGGTCAGGCCGGTCAGCGCTACGCGCAGACGGTTTCCTGGTGGCTCGTTCATCTGACCGTAGACCAGCGCTACCTTGTCGAGAACGTTGGAGTCCTTCATCTCGTGGTAGAAGTCGTTACCCTCACGAGTACGCTCACCCACACCGGCGAACACGGAGTAACCGCTGTGCTCGATGGCGATGTTACGGATCAGTTCCATCATGTTTACGGTCTTGCCGACACCGGCACCACCGAACAGACCGACTTTACCGCCCTTGGCGAACGGGCAGACCAGGTCGATAACCTTGATGCCGGTTTCCAGCAGGTCGTTGCCGCCTGCCTGATCAGCGAAGGAAGGAGCGGCGCGGTGGATACCCCAGCGCTCTTCTTCGCCGATCGGACCAGCTTCGTCGATCGGGTTGCCGAGGACGTCCATGATCCGGCCCAGGGTCGCTTTACCGACCGGTACCGAGATAGGAGCCTTGGTGTCGACAACGTCCAGACCGCGTTTCAGGCCTTCGGTCGAACCCATCGCAATGGTACGAACCACGCCGTCGCCCAGCTGCTGCTGAACTTCCAGAGTGGTTTCTGCGCCTTGAACTTTCAGCGCGCTATAGACATTCGGAACGACGTCACGTGGAAATTCCACGTCGATGACGGCGCCGATGATTTGAACGATACGTCCGCTACTCATAGCTGGATCCTCTGAATATGTGAACCGTTAAACCGCGGCAGCGCCGCCGACGATTTCCGAGATCTCTTGGGTGATCGCAGCCTGACGCGCCTTGTTGTAGATCAGCTGCAATTCGCTGATCAGGTCACCGGCGTTGTCGGTGGCGTTCTTCATTGCGATCATCCGGGCAGCCTGTTCAGCCGCGTTGTTCTCGACCACCGCCTGGTAGACCTGCGACTCCACGTAACGCACCATCAGGCCGTCCAGCAGCTCTTTGGCGTCAGGTTCGTAGAGGTAGTCCCAGTGGTGCTTGAGTTCTTGATCCGGGGTTGCCACCAACGGTACCAACTGCTCGACCGTTGGAGTTTGCGTCATGGTATTGATGAACTTGTTCGATACCACGGACAGGCGGTCGATACGACCATCCAGGTAAGCGTCCAGCATGACCTTGACGGAACCGATCAGATCGTTGATCGACGGTTCTTCGCCCAGGTGGCTGATCGCTGCAACGACGTTGCCGCCGAAGCTGCGGAAGAAAGCCGCACCCTTGCTGCCGATCACGCACAGGTCGATCTCGACGCCTTGTTCGCGGTTTACCGCCATGTCCTTGACCAGGGCCTTGAACAGGTTGGTGTTCAAGCCGCCGCACAGACCACGGTCACTGCTCACCACGATATAACCGGCGCGCTTAACAGGGCGCTCGATCATGAACGGGTGGCGGTATTCCGGGTTGGCGTTGGCCAGATGACCAATCACCTGGCGGATGCGCTCCGCGTAGGGACGGCTAGCAGACATGCGCATTTGAGCCTTGCGCATCTTGCTGACCGCCACTTTTTCCATGGCGCTGGTAATTTTTTGCGTGCTTTTGATGCTCGCAATCTTACTGCGAATCTCTTTTGCGCCTGCCATGTAACACCTATCAGGTTAGCAAGCGGGGGCTGCAAGGCCCCCGCTGCGGCTTACCAGGTTTGGGTGGCCTTGAACTTCTCGATACCGGCCTTGATGCCAGCGTCGATTTCGTCGTTGAAGTCACCCTTCACGTTGATCTTCGCCATCAGGTCGGCGTGATCACGGTTGAAGTAAGCGATCAGGGCTTGTTCGAAGCTACCGATCTTGGCGATTTCAACGTCGGTCAGGAACCCACGCTCAGCGGCATACAGCGACAGCGCCATGTCCGCGATGGACATAGGAGCGTATTGCTTCTGCTTCATCAGCTCGGTAACACGTTGACCGTGCTCGAGTTGCTTGCGGGTAGCTTCGTCCAGGTCAGAAGCGAACTGGGCGAATGCCGCCAGTTCACGGTACTGAGCCAGAGCGGTACGGATGCCACCGGACAGCTTCTTGATGATCTTGGTCTGAGCGGCACCACCCACGCGGGATACCGAAACACCGGCGTTCACTGCAGGGCGGATGCCCGAGTTGAACATGGCCGATTCCAGGAAGATCTGACCGTCGGTGATCGAGATCACGTTGGTCGGAACGAACGCGGAAACGTCGCCAGCCTGGGTTTCGATGATCGGCAGCGCGGTCAGGGAACCGGTCTTGCCGGTAACGGCGCCGTTGGTGAACTTCTCGACGTACTCTTCGGAAACGCGCGATGCACGCTCCAGCAGACGGGAGTGGAGATAGAACACGTCACCTGGGTACGCTTCACGTCCTGGCGGACGGCGCAGCAGCAGGGAGATCTGACGGTAGGCAACGGCCTGCTTGGACAGGTCATCGTAAACGATCAGCGCGTCTTCACCGCGGTCACGGAAGAACTCGCCCATGGTGCAACCGGCGTATGGCGCCAGGAATTGCAGCGCGGCGGATTCCGAAGCACTGGCAACGACCACGATGGTGTTGGCCAGGGCGCCGTTTTCTTCCAGCTTGCGAACGATGTTGGCAACGGTGGAGCGCTTCTGGCCGACAGCGACATAAACGCAGAAAATACCGGAGTCTTTCTGGTTGATGATGGCGTCGATGGCCATGGCGGTCTTGCCGATCTGACGGTCACCGATGATCAGCTCGCGCTGGCCACGGCCGACAGGGATCATGGCGTCGACGGACTTGTAGCCGGTCTGTACAGGCTGGTCTACCGACTTACGCCAGATCACGCCTGGAGCAACTTTCTCGACCGCGTCGGTCTCGGTGTTGCCCAGAGGACCTTTGCCGTCGATCGGGTTGCCCAGTGCGTCGACGACGCGACCCAGCAGTTCCTTACCAACCGGAACTTCGAGGATGCGGCCGGTGCACTTGGCGCTCATGCCTTCGGCGAGGGTGTCGTAGGCGCCCAGTACTACCGCACCAACGGAGTCTTGCTCCAGGTTGAGGGCCATACCGTAGACGCCGCCTGGAAACTCGATCATTTCGCCGTACATGACGTCGGCCAGACCGTGAATCCGCACGATGCCGTCAGAAACGCTGACGACAGTACCTTCGTTGCGGGCTTGGGAGGCTACATCGAGATTCTCGATGCGGCCCTTGATGATTTCACTAATTTCGGAAGGATTGAGTTGCTGCATTGCTCTGCTGCCCCTTCAAACTCAAGATTTCAATGCTTCGGCCAGTTTCGCGAGTTTGCCGCGAACCGAGCCATCGATTACCAGGTCGCCGGCGCGGATCACGACACCACCGATAAGGGAGGCGTCTTCCGTCGCATGCAGGCGCACTTCCCGGCTGAGCCGTGCACTGAGAACCTTGGCGAGTTTGTCTTGCTGTTCTTGGTTCAACGCAAAAGCACTGGTGACTTCCACGTCCACGGATTTTTCAAGTTCAGCCTTGTACAGCTCGAACTGCGCCGAGATCTCCGGCAGAAGCAGGAGACGGTCGTTTTCCGCGGCAATGTGGATGAAATTACGTGCTTGCGCATCGAACTTGTCACCGCACACGTCGATAAACGTGGCGGCCTTTTGTGCGCTCGTCAGTCGCGGGGCCTTGAGCAGGCGCTGCATGGTGCCGTCTTGCGACACCGCAGCAGCCAGGCCGAGCATGGCTGACCAATTGGCCAGTTGCTGCTGGGCCTGGGCATGCTCAAAGGCAGCCTTAGCGTAAGGTCGGGCCAACGTGGTCAGTTCTGCCATGATCGCCCTCGCTTAAATTTCAGCGGCCAGTTTGTTAACCAGCTCCGCATGCGCGTTTTGATCGATTGTGGCGCCAAGGATCTTTTCAGCACCGCCAACGGCCAGGCTACCCACTTGGGCGCGCAGCGCGTCTTTGACGCTGTTAATTTCCTGTTCGATCTCGGCCTGAGCCTGAGCCTTCACACGGTCAGCTTCGACGCGGGCCTGATCACGGGCCTCTTCGACGATCTGAGCACCGCGCTTCTTGGCTTGCTCGATGATTTCGGCTGCTTGAGCCTTAGCTTCGCGCAGTTGCTGACCCGCTTTATCTTGGGCCAGCTCCAGGTCGCGAGCTGCTCGGTTGGCAGCGTCCAGTCCGTCCGCGATCTTCTTTTGACGTTCCTGCAGAGCTGCAATGACCGGAGGCCATACAAACTTCATGCAGAAAACCACGAAAATCAAGAACGCAAGGGACTGACCAATCAGGGTTGCATTAATGTTCACGCCAACACCTCGCTCGTTCTTCGTCTATCACACCAATCCACTCGTCGAAACGAGTGATCAGCCAGCGATTTGACCAACGAAGGGGTTCGCGAAGGTGAAGAACAGAGCGATACCAACACCGATCATGGTTACGGCGTCGAGCAGACCGGCAACGATGAACATCTTGACTTGCAGCATTGGAACCATCTCTGGCTGGCGAGCAGCGCCTTCCAGGAACTTGCCGCCCAGCAGGCCGAAACCAATGGCGGTACCCAGAGCACCCAGGCCGATCAGCAGAGCAACAGCGATAGCGGTAAGACCAACTACAGTTTCCATCTTTCCTCCCGACTTTTACGTCGTATTGGTTAGGTTTTTTAGTTTGAAGCGGTAAAACAAAATCGTTTGGTACAGCGATGCCCTTGCGGACGTTTTCGACCCTCCCTCGAACCGACGGGAGGGTCATCAGACACGCCAGGCGGTCTTAATGGTTATCTTCGTGCGCCATCGACAGGTAGACGATGGTGAGCATCATGAAGATGAATGCTTGCAGGGTGATGATCAGGATGTGGAACACCGCCCACGCCCACTGCAGGACGATACCGAGACCGCTCAGCCACAGCAGGCCGGCGCCGAACATCACCGCGATCAGGATGAACACCAGCTCGCCGGCGTACATGTTGCCGAACAGACGCAGTGCCAGCGAGATCGGCTTGGCGATCAGGGTGACGAACTCGAGCAGGAAGTTGACCGGGATCAGCAGTGCCTGGACGAAGATGTTCTTGCTGCCGAACGGATGCAGGGTCAGCTCGCCGATGAAACCGCCTAGACCCTTGACCTTGATGCTGTAGAAGATGATCAGGGCGAACACGCAGAAGGCCATGGCCAGGGTGGCGTTCGGGTCGGTGGTGGAAACGGCACGGAACGGAATGTGCGGGTCGCCGGAGATCAGGATCGCCAGTTGCGGGATCCAGTCGACCGGTACCAGGTCGATGGCGTTCATCAGGAACACCCACACGAAGATGGTCAGGGCCAGCGGGGCGATGACCGCGCTGCGGCCATGGAAGGAGTCCTTCACGCTGCCATTGACGAACTCGACCAGCACTTCGACGAAGTTCTGCAGACCGCCGGGCAGGCCGGAGGTCGCTTTCTTCGCGGCAGCGCGGAAGAGAAGAATGAAGATCAGGCCCAGGCCGAACGACCAACCCAGGGTGTCCACGTGGAACGCCCAGAAGCCCATTTCCTTGGCTTCCGCTGCACTGTGGGCAAAGCCCCAGCCGCCGGATGGTAGTTGACCGAAGGTCAGGTTCTGCAAGTGGTGCTGGATATAGCCCGAAGCGGTTTCTGCTGCCATGTTTGCCTCAAACGCCCTAAGGTCTCGAAAGTCTTGTTTTCATCAGCAGGGGCGCGAACCAGCTGACCAGTTGGGTCAGCAAGAAGACGCCGAATACTGCTAATGGCGCCAATGGCTTCACTCCTGCGAACGTCAGTGCAAACAGCACTGCCGTCAAAATCAATTTGCCTGCCTCGCCTGCGTAGAACGACTTGACGATGGCTTGCGCTGCCCTGGCCCCGGTGAACCTGAAGGCCTTCCAGGCGAAATACACATTCGGTAGCCAGGCGATCAGCCCTCCGCAGAGGCCTGAATAACCGCTGACTGTCCCGCGCCACTGCCACAAAGCCAAAGCTGCCAACAGAAACACGACGCATTGGGCCAGCAGTACCGGGAAAACCGCCCAGCGATGGAAAGGCAGGCGGTTTGGCGTGCGGGTTTCCATCAAAACTGCTCTCCCGAAGTCGGCCAACCAGTCAACTATGACTTGGCATAATTTGTGCCGACAAAATGCGCGCAGAGTATAGGGGCGGATTAACCCCTATTCAACTGCCGGGTAGTGATTTCCGACTGCGCGCTACAAAGGGAATTGTTTCAGCGGATGTGAGCAAGAACGCCCTGCAACTCGTCCAGCGAGTTATAGCGAATAACCAGTTGCCCCTTGCCCTTGTTGCCATGGCGGATCTGCACCGAAGAGCCCAGGCGCTCGGCCAGACGCTGTTCCAGGCGGGTAATGTCCGGGTCAGACTTGGCCGGTTCGACCGGCTCGGGCTTGCCGTTCAACCACTGTCGAACCAGGGCTTCAGTCTGACGAACGGTCAAACCCCGTGCGACAACGTGTCGCGCCCCGTCGACCTGCTGTTCTTCAGGCAATCCGAGCAGCGCACGCGCGTGCCCCATCTCCAGGTCGCCATGGGACAGCATGGTCTTGATCGCGTCAGGAAGAGAGATCAGGCGCAGCAGGTTGGCCACGGTCACCCGTGACTTGCCCACGGCATCGGCGACCTGTTGCTGGGTGAGCTGGAATTCGGTCTGCAGGCGCTGCAGGGCGATAGCTTCCTCGACCGGGTTGAGGTCCTCGCGCTGGATATTCTCGATCAGCGCCATGGCGATGGCAGCCTCGTCCGGAACATCGCGGACCATGGCCGGAATGCTGTCCAGGCCAGCCAGCTGGGTGGCACGCCAGCGGCGTTCACCTGCGATGATCTCGTAGCGGCCTCCCTCGATCGGACGCACGACGATCGGCTGCATCACGCCCTGCCCCTTGATCGACTGGGCCAATTCTTCCAGGGCTTGCGGGTTCATGTCCCGACGCGGCTGGTATTTGCCGCGCTGGATCAATTCGACCGGCAGGTGTTGCAGTTCTTTCTTGTCGACCTTTACAGCCTGCTCTTCGAGCGAGCTGACGGTCGGACCACTCAACAGTGCATCCAACCCACGTCCGAGACCTCGTTTCTTGACGGCCATGCGGATTCCTTAAGTTGTTTGTGCAGTGCGAGATTGACGACGCTGGCGGCGATGGAACTCTCCGGCCAGGGCCAGATAAGCCAGGGCGCCACGGGATTGCTTGTCGTACGCCAATGCCGGCATCCCGAAGCTCGGTGCTTCGGCCAGGCGGATGTTGCGCGGGATCACGGTGTCATAAAGCTGCTCGCCGAAGTGCTCCTTGAGCTGCACCGAGACGTCGTTGTTCAGGCTCAGGCGCGGATCGTACATGGTCCGCAGCAGGCCTTCGATCTTCAACGCCGGGTTCAGCCGGGCAGCGATGCGCTTGATGTTATCCACAAGGTCGCTGAGACCTTCCAGCGCGTAGTATTCGCACTGCATGGGAATGATCACGCCATCGGACGCGACCAGGGCATTGAGCGTGAGCATCGACAGCGACGGCGGGCAGTCGATGAGAATGTAGTCGTAGTTCTCGCGAATCGGCGCCAACGCATTGCGCAGGCGGCTTTCCTTCATCTGCATTTCCAGCAGGACCACCTCGGCGGCGGTCAGGTCGCGGTTGGCCGGCAGCAATTGGTAACCACCGTGCTCGGAAAAATGCATGGCCTGGGCCAGGTCGCATTCGCCGATCAGCAAGTCGTAGACCGAATGTTCCAGGACATGTTTATCCACACCACTGCCCATGGTGGCGTTGCCCTGTGGATCGAGGTCGATCAACAGCACGCGGCGCTTGGTCGCTACCAGCGACGCCGCGAGATTGATGCAGGTAGTGGTTTTACCCACACCCCCCTTCTGGTTCGCGATCGCGAATACCTTAGCCATTCTTGCTTGTGTTCCCAGTCATGCCGTGCGGCGCAGTATCAGCAGATGGCGCTGGCCTTGGCAACCGGGTACGGTCAAGGCCTGCTCGCTATCCACTTTGAAATCCGCCGGCAATGCTACCAGCTCATCGGCCGGATGCAGTCCTTTCATTGCCAGCCACTGTGTCTGGGAATCCCCCAGGTGCCGCGTCCAGTTGGTGAAGTTCTCCATGCTGCTGAAAGCACGGGAAATGATCCCGGTGAACGGCTGCGCCGGCTGGAACTCTTCCACCCGCTTGTGGATAACCGTGAGGTTGTCCAGCTTCAGCTCCAGTTTCACCTGAGTCAGGAAACGGGTCTTCTTGCCGTTGCTGTCGAGCACCGTGACCTGCTTGTCCGGATGCAGGATAGACAATGGAATGCCAGGCATGCCACCGCCGCTGCCGACATCCAGCCAGTTCGCGCTGTGGATAAAACTCATCACGCTCAGGCTGTCCAGCAGATGGCGGGACACCATCTCGTCCGGATCGCGCACTGCGGTGAGGTTGTAGGCCTTGTTCCATTTGATCAGCAGGGCCAGGTACTCCAGCAGCTTCTGCTGCTGGAACTCACTCAATTCAAGACCGAGCTGGCGCGCGCCTGTGGACAACTCTTCGGCATGTTTTGCGTTGACCATAGAACTCAAGCGCTTTGCTCCAGACCGCGGCCTGCGCCGCGTTTTTTCAGGTGGATCAACAACAGGGAGATCGCCGCCGGGGTCACACCGGGAATACGCGACGCCTGGCCCAGGGTCTCGGGCCGGGTCTGGCCGAGCTTGCCCTGGATCTCCTTGGACAGACCGGAAATCGAGCTGTATTCGATGTCGTCTGGCAGGCGGGTATCTTCGCTGGCGCGCAGGCGAGCGATTTCTTCCTGTTGCCGGTCGATGTAACCGGCGTATTTGGTCTTGATCTCGACCTGCTCGGCGACCTGGTCACTGGCGTCGCTGCCACCGGTCACTTCCACCAGGCCGGCGTAATCGATTTCCGGTCGGCTCAACAGGTTGAGCAGGTTGTACTCATGTGCCAGCGGCGTACCGAAACGCTCGACGATCGCCTGGCCTTGTTCGGTGTCCGGACGAACCCAGGTCGCTTTCAAGCGCTGCTCTTCCCGTTCGATGCCTTCGCGCTTGGCGCAGAAAGCGGCCCAACGGTCGTCATCCACCAGACCCAGTTCGCGACCTTTTTCGGTCAGGCGCAGGTCGGCGTTGTCCTCGCGCAGGATCAGCCGGTATTCGGCGCGCGAAGTGAACATGCGGTACGGCTCCTGGGTACCGAGGGTGATCAGGTCGTCGACCAACACACCGATGTACGCCTCGTCGCGGCGCGGGCACCAGCTTTCCCGGCCCTGCGCGCGCAGCGCGGCGTTGGTCCCGGCCAGCAGGCCTTGTGCACCGGCTTCTTCGTAGCCGGTGGTGCCGTTGATCTGGCCAGCGAAGAACAGACCGCCGATAACCTTGGTTTCCAGGCTGTACTTCAGGTCGCGCGGATCGAAGTAGTCGTACTCGATGGCGTATCCCGGGCGAACGATATGGGCATTTTCCATACCGCGGATCGAACGGACGATCTGCAACTGCACATCGAACGGCAAGGAGGTGGATATCCCGTTCGGGTAAAGCTCGTGGGTGTTCAGGCCTTCCGGCTCGATGAACACCTGGTGGCTTTCCTTGTCGGCAAAGCGATGGATCTTGTCTTCGATCGACGGGCAGTAACGCGGGCCGATGCCTTCGATCACGCCCGAGTACATGGGCGAGCGGTCCAGGTTGGACGCGATGATTTCGTGAGTGCGCGCGTTGGTGTGGGTAATCCAGCAACTGACCTGACGCGGATGCATCTCCTTGGAGCCCATGAACGACATCACCGGGATCGGCGTATCGCCTGGCTGTTCCGACATCACCGAGAAGTCCACCGAGCGCCCGTCGATCCGCGGCGGTGTCCCGGTTTTCAGGCGGCCGACGCGCAGTGGCAACTCACGCAGGCGGTGGGCCAGGGCGATCGCGGGCGGATCGCCGGCACGGCCACCGGAATAGTTCTGCAGGCCGATGTGGATAAGTCCGGCGAGGAAGGTGCCAGTGGTCAGTACCACGGAGTCGGCGAAGAAGCGCAGGCCCATCTGGGTCACCACACCGCGCACCTGGTCCTGCTCGACAATCAGGTCGTCGCAGGACTGCTGGAATATCCACAGGTTCGGCTGGTTTTCCAGGATTTCCCGGACCACCGCCTTATAGATGGCGCGGTCGGCCTGTGCACGAGTCGCGCGCACAGCCGGGCCTTTGCGGTTGTTCAGTACGCGGAACTGGATGCCGCTCTTGTCGGTGGCCAGCGCCATCGCACCACCCAGCGCATCGATTTCCTTGACCAGGTGACTCTTGCCGATGCCACCAATGGCCGGGTTGCAGCTCATGTGCCCGAGGGTTTCCACGTTATGGGTCAGCAGCAGGGTTTTCACGCCCATGCGTGCTGATGCAAGCGCAGCCTCGGTACCGGCATGGCCGCCGCCGATGACGATCACTTCAAAACGGGAAGGGAAATCCACCACGCACCTCGTGCCTGTTTCGGGAATGTAAAAGGGATAGCTGCCAAGTATAGGGACTTCTGCCCTCCTAAAGGAACCTTTTGCACAAAATTTAACCAGCCTGTGGATGAATGGCCGGCAATAGAAATAACGAAAGGAAGATTTATAAAAGCTTTGTTTTTATGTTTATTCTTAATCCGCGACCTTTCTGTGGATAAGTGCTTAGAGCCCATATGATGCCTGATGTACAGAGATTCATAACCCTGTGGCCCAAGGGCAATGAGGGTTATGGATAAGCGTCCGGAACCTGTGGATTAAATTGCTTGTTACCCACAGGTGGATTTATCTCCACCCCTCAGGCCAGGTTATCAACGGAGCTGAAGGCGGGTTTTCCACAGGGCTCATTCTCCCTGTGTAAACACGCGGGCAGCCGAAAGCCCCAGAGCAGAGCCGGTAGGTTTCCGTTGTCAAATGAGGGAGGGTGAAGCAGGACGCAGCAAACGGGCCGATCAAATCAGGCCCGTTTGTGGATAAGAACGCTTACTTGCCGATGCAGAAGCTGGAGAAGATACGACCCAGAAGATCGTCTGAACTGAACGCGCCGGTAATTTCAGCCAACGCCTGCTGTGCCTGGCGCAGATCTTCGGCCAATAGCTCACCCGCGCCGGCCAGGGTCAGTTGTTCACGACCATGCTCAAGGCTGGCGCTGGCCTGGCGCAGGGCATCCAGATGTCGCCGGCGGGCGCTGAAACCGCTTTCGGCCGTCTGTTCGTAGCCCATGCAGGCCTTCAAATGATCGCGTAGCAGATCCAGGCCTTGATCCGGCGCCTTGGCGCTGAGGGTAATGGTGACATGCCCGTCCTCGCTTTCCTCGATGCCGATGGATTCGCCGCTGAGGTCGGCCTTGTTACGGATCAGGGTGACCTTGTCCGGCCGCGGTCGCTGATCGAGGAATTCCGGCCATAGGGCAAAGGGATCACTGGCTTCCGGCGCAGTGGCATCCACTACCAGGAGCACCCGGTCCGCTTCGCCAATCGCCTTCAGAGCGCGTTCCACGCCGATCTTTTCCACATGGTCGTCTGTGTCGCGCAAGCCGGCAGTGTCCACTACATGCAGGGGCATGCCGTCTATGTGGATATGTTCCCGCAGGATGTCCCGGGTGGTGCCGGCAATATCGGTGACGATTGCCGCTTCACGACCGGCAAGCATGTTCAACAGGCTGGACTTGCCAGCGTTGGGACGACCGGCGATCACGACTGTCATGCCGTCGCGCAGCAAGGCACCCTGTCCGGCTTCGCGCATTACCGAGGCCAGATCGCTGCGCACCTGGTCAAGCATGCCCAGCACATGGCCATCGGCGAGGAAATCGATTTCCTCTTCGGGAAAGTCGATCGCTGCTTCCACGTAGATGCGCAGGCTGATCAGACGCTCGGTCAAGTTATCCACACGCCGGGAGAATTCTCCCTGAAGCGATCGAAGGGCATTGCGCGCTGCCTGGGCGGAACTGGCCTCGATCAGGTCGGCTATCGCTTCGGCCTGGGCCAGGTCGAGCTTGTCGTTGAGGAAGGCGCGCTCGCTGAACTCACCCGGCCGCGCAAGACGGCATCCGAGCTGTACACAGCGTTGCAGAAGCATATCCAGCACCACCGGACCACCGTGGCCCTGCAGTTCCAGCACATCCTCGCCCGTGAATGAATTAGGGCCGGGGAAGAACAAGGCAATGCCCTCGTCGAGCACCAGTCCGTCTTCACTGCGGAACGGGCCGTAGTGGGCGTGGCGCGGAGACAGTTCGCGACCGGTGATGGCTTGCCCGGCCTGGCGCGCCAATGGCCCGGAGATGCGCACAATGCCTACCCCGCCGCGGCCTTGGGCGGTAGCGATGGCGGTGATGGTTTCGCGACGGGAAGTCATGTCGATAGCCTCGAAACAGAAACGTCAGATAGCAAAACGCCCCACGAGTGGGGCGTTTATCCACAGATTAGCTGGCTAATCCGTCAGGCTGCGGCCTTCTTGGTCGCGTTTTCGATACTGCGGGTGATGTACCACTGCTGTGCGATGGACAGGCAGTTGTTCACAACCCAATACAGCACCAGACCAGCCGGGAACCACAGGAAGAAGAAGGTGAAGATGATCGGCATCATTTTCATTACCTTGGCCTGCATCGGATCCGGTGGGGTCGGGTTCAGCTGCTGCTGGATGAACATGGTCGCGCCCATGATGATCGGCAGGATGAAGAACGGATCCTTGATCGACAGGTCGGTGATCCAGAACATCCACGGAGCCTGGCGCATCTCCACGCTTTCCAGGAGTACCCAGTACAGCGAAAGGAAGACCGGCATCTGCACCAGGATCGGCAAGCAGCCGCCCAGCGGGTTGATCTTCTCTTTCTTGTACAGCTCCATCATCGCCTGGGACATCTTCTGGCGATCGTCACCGAACTGTTCTTTCAATTGGGCCAGGCGCGGCGCAACAGCACGCATGCGCGCCATCGAACGGTAGCTGGCGGCGGACAGCGGGAAGAACAGGCCCTTGATCAGCATGGTCAGGACGATGATCGACCAGCCCCAGTTGCCGAGCAGGCTGTGGATATGTTGCAGCAGCCAGAAGATCGGCTGGGCAATGAACCACAGGATGCCGTAGTCGACGGTCAGCTCCAGGCCTGGGGACAACTCCTTCAGCTTGCTCTGGATCTTCGGACCGGCGTACAGGGTGCTGCTGGTTTCAGCCTTGGCGCCAGCGGCAACGTTCAACGCAGGACCGTTGTAACCGATGATGTAGTTGCCTTGGCTATCCTTGCGGGTCTGAACGAAGTTGTTATCGGATTTTTCCGGGATCCAGGCCGTCACGAAGTAGTGCTGCAGCCAGGCGACCCAGCCGCCGTTCACATTTTCTTTCAAATTGCCCTTGTCCATGTCCTTCATGGACACTTTCTTGTAGGGCTCGGAACTTGTCCACAGGGCAGCACCCAGATAGGTGGCAGTACCGGTGGCGGTCGACGACGAAGGATCGGAGCTGGCGTCACGCTTCAGTTGGCCGAACATGTTGCCGGTCCAGGGCTGGCCGCTCTGATTGTCGATCAGGTAGCTGACCTTCAGGTCGTACTCGCCGCGTTTCAGGGTGAAACGCTTGATGTAGTTGACGCCGGCGTCGCTGAACTTCAGGTCGACGACCAGTTGGTCCTGGCCATCGGCCAGTTGATAACTTTTTTGCTCGGCAGCATAAATCGGACGGCCAGCAGCACGTGAGTCCGGGCCGTTGGCGCCGATCAGGCCGCTCTGGGCCAGATAAACACGTTCGCCACCGTTATCGAACAACTGGAACGGAATTTCCGGATGATCCTGGCGACGTGGGTACTTCGGCAGGGTCAACTGGACAATATCGCCACCCGTAGGGTCGATAGCCAGATCGAGTACATCGGTCTTGACGCGGATCAGATCCTTGCTGACAGCGACCGGTGCCTGTTCCGCCGGGGCTTCGGCGTTGACGCTCGGAATGTCGGCATTGGTATTGCCGGCACCGGTGCTGTCCGGCAGGGAAGGCGCGATGGTGCTGGAGGCAGCAGTCTGATTCGGCAGGGCAGCCTGGCCGTAGTCCTGGTTCCACTTGAGGACCATGACATAGGACACGATTGCCAGGGCGGCGATCAGGATCGTGCGTTTAATATCCATGATTACTCGGCTATCGAAGAAGTACGGGAGGAAGGAACGGGCGGAACCGGATCAAAACCGCCTGCATTCCAGGGATGACAACGACCCAGCCGACGAACGGTCAGCCACCCGCCGCGTAAAAGACCATGTGTTTCGATGGCTTCGTACGCATAGCAGGAGCAACTTGGGTAGAAACGGCAATGGCTGGCCATCAACGGGCTGATGGCGTAACGGTAAAACTGGATCGGAACGAGGGCCAGTTTACGCATCTGGACGGTCCACCCCTACGGATTCGGTCTTGACCTCTGGAGAGGGCCGAGTACGAGCGAGGCGCTTCCAGATCTTGCCAAAATGCTGGTGCAATTCCGGGTTTTCTATATCGCCAAGGCCTTTGCGCGCGACGATGACTATGTCCCAGCCGGCCAGGATTTCCTGGTGTCGACGAAACGAATCGCGCATCAAACGCTTCAAGCGATTGCGCTGAACGGAAAGCTTTACGGCTTTTTTGCCGATCACCAGGCCCAGACGGGGATGATCCAATCCGTTTTCGCGGGCAAGCAGCAAGAGACTCTTGCCGGGCACCTTGCCTGATGGAGAGTCAAAGACCGCTTTGAAGTGTCGGGGTGTCAGTAGACGCTTATCCCGACTGAAGTCCTGACTCACCACCTGTGCCGAAAATCAAACTGCCAGGCGCTTACGGCCTTTGGCACGACGGCGGGACAGAACAGCACGGCCGTTCTTGGTGGCCATACGTGCACGGAAACCGTGAGTGCGAGCGCGCTTGATGGTGCTTGGTTGGAAAGTACGTTTCATGGCGTGTTACCTGGTTCGTGACTACGGGCCGGAATGGCCCCCGTTTTAAGAGACCGGCGATTCTAGAGAAAGCAGGTCCGTAGGTCAATTTCCAACCAGCTTTTCCTTATAGAACGAAAAACCGGTCGGGATTCGATCCGGCCCGGTTCGTCAGGGTCACCGCGGTTAGACATAAAAAAAAAGAGGAAAGGTATTTAAAGCTTTTCTGAAGAACTTATGAATCTTAGCATCGGAATTTCTGTGGATAGATCTCTGAAAGCCTTGTTCTGCGTGTTGTACAAAGATTCAAAACCCTGTCGGGAAACGGTGCTTTGCTTGTGCCGGATGCTCGGAAAAGCAGTGGATAAAATCGCTACTTTTCCACAGGCTAGTTTTCCACAGGCTTGGACCCCGACTTGTGCATAGCCCTTATCGATGGTTATCCACAGAGCTTATTCAGGCGGGCCCAAAAGCATTTTGGTCAGTAAATGACTGATTTAACGCCTCTCTTGGGCCTACTGCGTGTGGATAAGTGTGCGGGTGCCCGGTACAATGGCTGCTTGTTTTTGCCTCACCGGCCCTTACCGGGCTTCCAAACTCAGGGGATATCCGTGTCAGTGGAACTTTGGCAGCAGTGCGTGGAGCTTCTGCGCGATGAGCTGCCTACCCAGCAATTCAATACCTGGATCCGTCCGCTACAAGTCGAAGCCGAAGGCGACGAGTTGCGCGTCTACGCGCCTAACCGTTTCGTACTCGACTGGGTCAATGAAAAGTACCTGGGCCGTTTGCTGGAACTGCTCGGTGAACACGGCAACGGTTCCGTGCCGGCGCTCTCCTTATTAATAGGCAGCCGTCGCAGCTCGGCTCCGCGTGCAGCACCCAACGCACCGCTCGCAGCTGCCGTGGCTGCTTCCCAGGCGGCAGCTGCCAAGGTTGCACCGGCGCCAGCCGTCAGCGAGCCGGTCAACCACGCCCCTTCTGCGCCTGTTGCCGAGCCTGCAATTGAAGAAGCGCCGTCCCGGGAAAGCTTCGATGCGATGGGGGGCGACGCTCCGGCCGCTGCTCCCGTTGCCGCCAACGGTCGTTCGGAACAGCGTACCGTGCAGGTCGAGGGTGCACTCAAGCACACCAGCTACCTCAACCGGACCTTTACCTTCGAAAACTTCGTGGAAGGTAAATCCAACCAGCTGGCCCGTGCTGCAGCCTGGCAGGTGGCGGACAACCCCAAGCACGGCTACAACCCGCTCTTCCTTTATGGGGGCGTAGGCTTGGGTAAGACCCACTTGATGCATGCTGTGGGTAACCATCTGCTCAAGAAGAACCCCAACGCCAAGGTTGTTTACCTGCATTCCGAGCGCTTTGTCGCGGACATGGTCAAGGCGTTGCAGCTCAATGCGATCAACGAGTTCAAGCGTTTCTATCGTTCTGTGGACGCCTTGCTGATCGACGACATCCAGTTCTTTGCTCGCAAGGAGCGCTCCCAGGAAGAGTTTTTCCACACCTTCAATGCCCTTCTTGAAGGCGGCCAGCAGGTGATCCTCACCAGCGACCGTTATCCCAAGGAGATCGAAGGCCTGGAAGAGCGATTGAAATCCCGCTTCGGCTGGGGCTTGACCGTTGCGGTCGAGCCGCCGGAGCTGGAAACCCGTGTTGCGATCCTGATGAAGAAGGCCGACCAGGCCAAGGTCGAGCTGCCGCATGACGCCGCGTTCTTCATTGCCCAGCGCATTCGCTCCAACGTTCGCGAACTCGAAGGTGCACTTAAGCGTGTAATCGCCCACTCCCACTTCATGGGCCGCGATATCACCATCGAACTGATTCGTGAATCGCTGAAGGATTTGCTGGCCCTGCAGGACAAGCTGGTGAGTGTGGATAACATCCAGCGCACCGTCGCCGAGTACTACAAGATCAAGATTTCCGATCTGCTGTCCAAGCGTCGCTCGCGTTCGGTGGCTCGCCCACGGCAGGTTGCCATGGCCCTGTCCAAGGAATTGACCAACCACAGTCTGCCGGAAATCGGCGATGTATTCGGCGGCCGCGATCACACCACCGTGCTGCACGCCTGCCGCAAGATCAACGAACTCAAGGAATCCGACGCGGATATCCGCGAGGACTACAAGAACCTGCTGCGGACCTTGACCACCTGATGTCAGCGCAGCTTTTCTAGGCAAGGGACTAGACCATGCATTTCACCATTCAACGCGAAGCCCTGTTGAAACCCCTGCAACTGGTCGCAGGCGTCGTCGAGCGCCGCCAGACCTTGCCGGTACTGTCCAACGTACTGCTGGTGGTCCAGGGTCAACAGTTGTCGCTGACCGGTACCGACCTCGAAGTCGAACTGGTGGGCCGCGTCCAACTGGAAGAGCCGGCCGAGCCGGGCGAGATCACCGTACCTGCGCGCAAGCTGATGGATATCTGCAAAAGCCTGCCGAACGATGCGCTGATCGATATCAAGGTCGATGAACAGAAGCTGCTGGTCAAGGCCGGTCGTAGCCGCTTCACGCTTTCGACCCTGCCAGCCAACGACTTCCCGACCGTGGAAGAAGGTCCAGGCTCGCTGACTTGCACCCTGGAGCAAAGCCGCTTGCGTCGCTTGATCGAACGCACCAGCTTTGCCATGGCCCAGCAGGACGTGCGCTATTACCTCAACGGCATGCTGCTTGAAGTATCCACAGGTACCCTGCGTGCAGTTGCCACTGACGGTCACCGTCTGGCCATGTGTTCGATGAGCGCCGACATCGGTCAGGCCGACCGTCACCAGGTGATCGTGCCGCGCAAAGGTATCCTAGAGCTCGCACGCCTGCTCACCGAGCCGGATGGCACCGTCAGCATCGTCTTGGGTCAGCATCACATTCGCGCCACTACCGGTGAGTTCACCTTTACCTCGAAACTGGTGGACGGCAAGTTCCCTGATTACGAGCGCGTGCTGCCAAAAGGCGGCGACAAGCTGGTGCTGGGCGACCGACAGGCATTGCGTGAGGCTTTCAGCCGCACCGCGATCCTGTCCAACGAGAAGTACCGTGGCATCCGTCTGCAACTGGCGGCTGGCCAGTTGAAAATCCAGGCGAACAACCCTGAGCAGGAAGAAGCGGAAGAAGAGATCAGCGTTGACTACAACGGCGCTTCGCTGGAAATCGGCTTCAACGTCAGCTATCTGCTTGACGTGCTGGGCGTAATGACTACCGAGCAGGTTCGTCTGATCCTGTCCGACTCCAACAGCAGCGCGCTGCTGCAGGAAGCGGACAATGATGACTCCTCCTATGTCGTCATGCCGATGCGTCTGTAATCTTTCCAGACAATCCTAGATGTCCCTCAGTCGTGTCTCTGTCACCGCGGTGCGCAACCTGCACCCGGTGACCTTCTCCCCCTCCCCGCGTATCAACATCCTCTACGGTGCCAATGGCAGTGGTAAAACCAGCGTGCTGGAGGCCATTCACCTGTTGGGGCTGGCTCGTTCATTCCGTAGCACTCGGCTGAACCCGGTCATCCAGTACGAAGAAGCCGTTTGTACGGTTTTTGGTCAGGTAGCACTGGGAGATGGCGCATCGAGCAATCTTGGTGTGTCCCGAGAACGCCAGGGAGATTTCACCATCCGTATCGACGGGCAGAATGCCCGTGGTACCGCGCAACTCGCAGAAATCCTGCCGTTGCAGCTGATCAATCCAGACAGTTTCCGCCTGCTTGAAGGTGCGCCGAAGATCCGCCGCCAGTTCCTCGATTGGGGAGTGTTCCACGTGGAACCCCGCTTTATGGGAACCTGGCAACGACTGCAGAAGGCGCTGCGGCAGCGAAACTCCTGGCTCCGGCATGGTACACTTGACGCCGTTTCGCAAGCGGCCTGGGACCGTGAATTGTCCTTGGCCAGTGCTGAAATCGACGAATATCGCCGTAATTACATCAAAGCGTTGAAGCCTGTCTTCGAGCAGATCCTCAGCGAATTGCTGGAGCTGGAGGGGCTTACCCTCAGTTATTACCGAGGCTGGGACAAGGACCGTGAGCTTATCGACGTGCTCGCGGCCTCTCTTCAACGTGACCAGCAGATGGGGCACACCCAGGCTGGTCCGCAACGCGCAGATTTACGCCTCCGGCTGGGGGCGAACAATGCTGCGGACATTCTGTCCCGCGGTCAGCAGAAGTTGGTGGTTTGCGCGTTGCGTATCGCCCAAGGACACCTGGTCAGCCAGGCGCGCCGCGGTCAGTGTATTTACCTGGTGGATGACTTGCCGTCCGAGCTGGATGAGCAACACCGTCGCGCGCTGTGCCGCTTGCTGGAAGACTTACGCTGCCAGGTGTTTATCACCTGTGTAGATCACGAATTACTGAGGGAAGGCTGGCAGACGGATACGCCGGTTGCTTTGTTCCACGTGGAACAGGGCCGTATCACCCAGACCCACGACCATCGGGAGTGAAGGCATGAGCGAAAATCAAACGTACGACTCCTCCAGCATCAAGGTGCTGAAAGGGCTTGATGCCGTACGCAAACGTCCCGGTATGTACATTGGCGACACCGATGATGGTAGCGGCCTGCACCACATGGTGTTCGAGGTGGTCGACAACTCGATCGACGAAGCCCTCGCCGGCCATTGCGACGACATCACCGTAATCATTCACCCTGACGAATCCATCACCGTGCGCGACAACGGTCGCGGCATTCCGGTCGATGTGCATAAAGAGGAAGGGGTTTCCGCGGCAGAGGTCATCATGACCGTTCTCCACGCCGGCGGTAAGTTCGACGACAACTCCTACAAGGTTTCCGGTGGTCTGCACGGCGTAGGTGTTTCGGTAGTAAACGCCCTCTCCGAAGAACTGACCCTGACCGTTCGCCGCAGCGGCAAGATCTGGGAGCAGGTCTACGTTCACGGTGTTCCACAAGCGCCGATGAAAATTGTTGGCGAAAGTGAAACAACTGGTACCCAGATTCACTTCAAGCCTTCGGCTGAAACCTTCAAGAACATCCACTTCAGCTGGGACATCCTGGCCAAGCGGATTCGTGAACTTTCCTTCCTGAACTCCGGCGTCGGTATCCAGCTGAAGGACGAGCGTGCAGGCAAGGAAGAGTTCTTCCGTTATGAAGGTGGCCTGCGTGCGTTCGTTGAATACCTGAACACCAACAAGACTCCGGTGAACCAGGTTTTCCATTTCAGCGTGCAGCGTGAAGATGGCGTAGGCGTCGAGATCGCCCTGCAGTGGAACGACAGCTTCAACGAAAACCTGCTGTGCTTCACCAACAACATTCCGCAGCGCGACGGTGGTACCCACCTGGTTGGCTTCCGCTCCGCGCTGACCCGTAACCTGAACAACTACATCGAGCAGGAAGGTCTGGCCAAGAAGAACAAGGTCGCGACTACCGGTGACGATGCCCGTGAAGGTCTGACCGCGATCATCTCGGTCAAGGTGCCGGATCCGAAGTTCAGCTCGCAGACCAAGGACAAGCTGGTTTCCTCGGAAGTGAAGACTGCCGTGGAACAGGAGATGGGCAAGTACTTCTCCGACTTCCTCCTGGAAAACCCGAACGAAGCCAAGGCCGTTGTTGGCAAGATGATCGACGCTGCCCGTGCCCGTGAAGCGGCGCGTAAAGCCCGTGAAATGACCCGTCGCAAAGGTGCACTGGATATCGCCGGCCTGCCGGGCAAACTGGCGGATTGCCAGGAGAAGGACCCTGCCCTTTCCGAACTCTACCTGGTGGAGGGTGACTCCGCGGGTGGATCGGCCAAGCAGGGTCGTAACCGCAAGACCCAGGCCATCCTGCCGTTGAAAGGCAAGATCCTCAACGTCGAGAAGGCCCGTTTCGACAAGATGATCTCTTCGCAGGAAGTTGGCACCCTGATCACCGCTCTCGGCTGTGGTATCGGGCGCGAAGAGTACAACATCGAGAAGCTGCGCTATCACAACATCATCATCATGACCGATGCTGACGTTGACGGTTCGCACATCCGTACCCTGCTGCTGACCTTCTTCTTCCGTCAATTGCCTGAGCTGGTCGAGCGCGGCTACATCTACATCGCCCAGCCGCCGCTGTACAAGGTCAAGAAGGGCAAGCAGGAGCAGTACATCAAGGACGACGAGGCCATGGAAGAATACATGACGCAGTCGGCCCTCGAGGACGCTGCCCTGTACCTGAACGAGTCTGCCCCGGCGATTTCCGGCCCGGCGCTGGAAGCCTTGGTCAATGAATTCCGTGGCGTGATGAAAACCCTGAAGCGCCTGTCGCGCCTTTATCCACAGGAGCTGACCGAGCACTTCCTGTACCTGCCGGCAGTTTCCGTGGAGCAGCTGTCCAACCACGCCGCGATGCAGGAGTGGCTGGACAAGTTCCAGGAGCGCCTGAACGGCGTCGAGAAGTCTGGTCTGCTGTACAAGACCAGCCTGCGTGAAGACCGTGAGCGCAATATCTGGTTGCCGGAGGTGGAAATCACCTCCCATGGCCTGGCCAGCTATGTGACCTTCAACCGTGACTTCTTCGGCAGCAACGATTACCGCACTGTCACCGCGCTCGGTGCTCAGCTGGCGTCGTTGCTGGAAGAAGGCGCCTACGTGCAGCGCGGTGAGCGCAAGAAAGCGATCAACGAGTTCAAGGAAGGTCTGGACTGGTTGATGGCCGAAAGCACCAAGCGCCACACCATCCAGCGATACAAAGGTCTTGGCGAGATGAACCCGGACCAGCTGTGGGAGACCACCATGGACCCGGCCGTGCGTCGCATGCTCAAGGTCACCATCGAAGATGCGATCGCTGCCGATCAGATCTTCAACACTCTGATGGGCGATGCGGTGGAGCCTCGTCGCGAGTTCATTGAAAGCAACGCGCTGTCGGTGGCTAACCTGGACTTCTGATTACTTGTAGGTTCACAGAAAAGCTGCACGCTTTCACAAATAGATGACCGGCCGGGCTTCAACCATGGCCCCTGTCGGTCACCATCAAGCCCGCCTTCGCGGGCTTTTTTTTGCCTGGAATTCCTGCCGGGGCGCCCTACTCCGCTCATTGGAAAATGATGCAGATGGGGGGATTTGAGGAAGTGATTTGATGGGGCGCTGGAAGTGCTGAGAGGGTCGGCGGGCGGATCTGAGCAGCAGAGAGATTGAGAGGACTTTAAAACTAATATTTGAACACCTTAATAGTTAATTAAGCGTACGTGTTAAGTATTAATTTGAACAATTTAGTATGGAAATGGAATTTGGTGGAAGTTGCCATTTTGGATTTTTTGTAGATTTCGAAGGGATGTTGGAATAAGATCTATGACCAACTTTTCCGCTTTGCACTGAAGATTTTCAGCCAAATCAGCTGATTGAAGCGAGAGCTTCAGACCTGATCCAAATTGCTCCAGCGATCACGAAGTGGCCGTTTAGAAATAAAGAGAGCAAGCCGATTGCTTTAGATTCTGATCAGTCATGAGAGTCATGACCAATGAGAGAAAAGGAGACCTGAAAATGTAGAAAAACGCGATCAATCCCGAGAGGACTGACCGCGCTTAGCGAAGCAGACTTGCGTCCTCAGAACCCGCAATGTCTGCTTTTTCGAAGCGACTGTCAATCCTCTCCCATTTTTTCGACCTTAGCGAGGTTACTCGACGGCACAGTGTTGCCTGTCGAAAGGCCTCACTTCGCCCGCCCTGCGCCTTGATTTTTTGGCGCAGCGTCGGCGCTCGTTTCGAGATTTTCGGAGGTGTTTCATGACAGTACGAAAGGTGGTCACGCGGCGGTCCAACCATTACCGCGGCTACTTCCCATCGCTCAAAAATAAAAAGCCTGTGCCCTGGGAGTCCCAGCTCGAAGGCGCTCTTTTTCGGCTTCTTGAGCTGTCTCCTGCGGTCATCGGCTACGTCCCGCAGCCCAGTGAGGAACGTGTTCCATCGCTCCAGGGCTACTTCAAATATTACCCAGACGTACAGGTTTTCCTCGCGGATGGGCGCGAGTGGTGGTTTGAAGTGAAGCCTCACGACCGACTGAAGATTGCCAGCGTCAGGCAGCGACTGGATGCCGCTGAGCGCTACTTCAACGCCACTGCCCGTAACTTTTCGGTGATCACTGAAAAGTTAATTGAAGCTGAACCCCTGGCTACCAATCTTAGAAGGCTGATGTATCACCGGCGCGGTCCAGAGCTTTCGCATCAGGCGTTGGAGGAGGTAATGGCGACCTTCAACGAATGGCCGCCTATGACCGTTGCAGATCTGCTCTACGTGGTTGGTGAGGGGAAAGCCTGGCGCTTGTTAGGCCTTGGGGTGGTGGGCATTGACCTTGATAGGTCAATTGACACTGACTCCCCGGTCTTCCTGCAAGGGGGGCACCGTCATGCAAACCTTTTCCCTTAGGGTGAAATTGGTCGTCATCGTTCGTGGCGTACTGATGGTGCTTGAGAAGAGGCTTATTGACCGGAAGCTGCTCTTTTTCGATGAGCTTGGTGAGCCCACGAAGCTATCCGAGAAGGAGTTCTATGAGGCCTACGAGAAGCGCGAGATCGAGATCTCCGCTGATCAGCCATACCTTGGGAGGGTTCCGTATGTGCGGAACGTCCCTCCAGATATTTCATGCTTCCCCAAAAAACATGGAGATGAGGCATTGCGTCGACGCAAGTATCTGGACGACCTAACTAAGCGCGGTAAATACAAGCTACCGGGTGACGAAGACATGATCAAGAAGCTTAGAGATATCGCCAAAAAGATTGGGGATGCGTGCGCACCCTCGGTTTCCACTATTCGACGTTGGGCAGCCAAATACATTG